>JAISNI010000244.1 GCA_031276295.1 Treponema sp. | reverse complement strand
GATTATATCGCCCTGGGCCTTAAACCGCACGACACCACCCCCACGGCAAGCGGGATACCCACGGCGCAGGTTGCCGTGGAAACCTATCTGGTAGGCCGCCACGAACTGGGCATAAAAATTATCTACGTTACCGGAAACCCGGCGGATCCGGCCAACAAAGGCTACCGCGTCTGGTACTCCGTTATCGCGCCCGGCGAAGCCCCGCCCGTCCGGCCCGAAGATTTACGCAAATCATTTTACACCAAACGGAAAAAAGACCTGATTGAATTTGACTTTGGTGACAGCGGCAAGACCGCGTACTTTGCCGTGCAGATAGAAAACGACGGCAAGCAGGGCCCCTGGGGGCCGCTTGTATCGGCGCTTATACCGTAACAAAGGTATTACCTGCGAGTGCGGTTATACATACAAACATTTTGTCGGCGGGACATAAAAACCACAAGGAGGTTTAACATGAAAAAGAATAGGGATTTCGTAATGGGAGCGGTGGCTCTGACCCTGTTGCTTGTCTTTGGCGTAACGCTGTCCACATGTGGTGGCAAGACCTCCCAGGTGCAGCCATCATCCGGTGGTGATCCGGCGGCGGAACTGAAACAGGCCGCCGGTGCGGCAAAAGACGCGATGCTTGCAGCGGTTAAGTCCGGCGATGCGGCAGCCTTTGCCCAGGCCGTACAGGGCAAGACCGCGGCGGAACTGGCGGATTTATTCACGTCAGACGCGGTATCCCCTGGTGGCGATTTTTCGTATGACCTGAACAAGGAAGAGACCGGCATCATCATCAAAGGGTATACGGGAAAAGACACGGTGCTGGTTTTCCCGGCAACCATAGAAGGCTACCCCGTTGTCCAACTCGGTGATGGATCGGGTGGGATGGAGGTGGGGAGTGATGTTGTTTCCGTGGTCATACCGGAAGGGGTGCAAATAATAAGTAACAACTTTTTTTTCTATACGCACGACTTACAAACCGTTGTTTTTCCCAGCACTCTGACAACCATAGAACATGGTGCTTTCGGTAGTAATAAGATAACTTCCGTAGAGTTGAACCACACTGCCCTGACAACGCTGGAAGACCGCATCAGTACTCTTATTGAAAATTTGGATCTATCACAGACCCCTCTCAAGACCATAGGAAAAAATGATAGAGAGGGGACGTTTTGGAATAACCTCAAGACCGTCAAACTCCCTGACAGTGTAATGGATATTGGGGACAGGGCCTTTGCCGGGTGCTATAATCTTACCGACATCAATCTTCCGGCAAGCCTCAAAAACATAGGTTGGGCAGCATTTTCGGATTGTCGCGAATTGTACAACCTGACTATTCCCGACAGCCTTACCTCGGTTTCATTTGATGTTGACGATGACTATACCTTTAGCGGCTGTGGCAAACTGCCCCTTGCCACCCGCAGGCGGCTTCAGAGTTTGGGCTACAAGGGCAAATTTTAAAAATAGGTACAAAGGCACCAGTAGGCGCAAAGGCGCCAGGCGCCTCTTGAAAACATCTCCCGCCGTTTGGTCGGGGGATGTTTTTGTTTATGGGGAATGCAGAGACGCCTGACACTATTGACATGAGCCCCATAAAAGGAGGTGTATACGGAATGTTATGCGACATTTGGGCTGAAATTTATTCTAAAGAAGAATTAAACTTAATAAAGGAACATGGGAATTACTTTATTGATGAAGTGGAAAGGACTGGAAGAATAATATATGAAAAAGCAAGTTGAAGACTGGATATTATTGGCGGATAAAGATTTATATGCCGCTGAAATAATAATCAAGGATGATTATCCATTGACAAATATTGTCGCGTTTCATTGTCAACAGGCAATAGAAAAATATCTAAAAGCATATTTAATCGAGAAAGATGTTTCACTACGGTATACCTACTGATGAACAAGCAAAATTATTTATAGTATACGAGGCTGTTCCAAAACTTCAGTTTTGGAACAGTAACCTTTAAAAAACGCAGTTTTGCAAGGTTTTAGCCTGAAAAACTGCAAGAGCCGGCAAACGCAGGGGGTGCCAGGCAGTTTTTTCATAACCTGGCGGATATATGTTAATGCGCTCGCCCGGGGAGAAGCATAGAACTCATTTGACTATTTTCCTAAACTATAGTAAGGTGGAGTATGAACGACTTAAAGAAGCAGATAAAGGAACTGATTGTGAGCGCGCTTGAACTGGAAGATATCAAGGCTGAAAATATAAAGGATAACGAGCCTATCTTCGGTGAAGGGCTGGGGCTTGATTCCATTGATGCCCTGGAACTAGGGGTGGCCCTTAAAAAGAAGTTCGGGGTAAAGTTTTCCTCGGAAAGCGCCGATAACAGGAAGCATTTTGCCTCTGTAGATACATTGGCAGCTTATATTATGGAGACAGCCGGAAATTAGAGCCATGACTAAAGAAGAAATTTTTGAAAAATTAAAGGCCATTCTTGCGGAAGACTTTGAGATCGATCCCGATAAGATAAAGCCTGAAGCTCAGCTCTATACGGATCTTGAATTCGATTCGATAGATGCGGTGGATCTTATCGTCAAGATGAAAGAGTACGTTCCCGGCAAGATAGACCCCGAGCAGTTCAAGACGGTCCGTACCGTTCAGGACGCGGTGGACCTGATATTCACCTTGATCCAAGGGTAAAGGACGGGCTTCAATGCGGCGTATCTTACCGGGATTATTCTACACGACGGCTGTATTGTATCCCGTCCTTATGTTCTATTTCCTCGTCATACGGAAGATACCGGTACGTTTGTTTTCGCTTATCGTCATCGCCATAGCGGCGGTCTGGTTTATCAGTCTAACCGCGAAAAAAAAAAGATCGGTATCGTCTTTACCGGTTCCCTGCTGTTGGGCGGGGTAGGTTTGGTATGCCTTATCACCAATTCTCCGCTTGTCCTTAAATTTTACCCGGCGCTTGTCAACTTCATACTGTTAAGCGCTTTCGGCTTTACATTTTTTTCCCCCCCGTCCATGATCTTCCGTTTTGCGTCCCTCATGCAGCCTTCGGTAAAAACCTCCCTTGCCAAGGGGCGGATAGAAAGATACTGTCAGAAGGTAACCATCGTCTGGTGCGCCTTCTTTGTTTTTAATGGTTCCACCGCCTTGTTTACTGTTTTTTTTGCATCCGATGCCTTTTGGTCTATCTATAACGGCGGTATTTCGTATATACTTATGGGCATATTATTTTGTGGAGAATTGATAGTACGCAAGATGACCGACAATAAGATGCCCAAGGCTTTTCCCCTATCGGGATTTACCGCTTGGTCCCGGCCGCCGGAAACGGTGCTCTGTTACAACGGCTCCTGGCAGGACGGAGATTACAAAACCTGGCAGGATTTTCTTGAAGATACGGCCTCTCTACGCCGCGTTATTGAAGGGAACGGTTCGGCAAAATGGCTGCTCTACGCCGCGGATTACTGGTATTTCCTCACCGGTTTTACCGCCCTGCTCCAGTGTCGAAAGGAGATACTCCTCAGCGCCAATGTATCGCCGGCCTATCTTGCCGAGATTCGGGATGGCGGTACGGCATTTTTAAGCGATCAGGATTTTCCGCAGGAACGGGGCGTCCTGCATATCCCTTCCCTGCTTGAAGTTCCCCGCGCCTATGTTCCCCCCGATTCCCCCCTGCCGCCCGTCAATGCCGATGAAACGGCGATAGTGATGTATACTTCCGGCACAACCGGAAAGCCCAAAGCGGTGTTCCAGAGGCTTACCGAATTTGAGACGGATAACCGCTTTATACTTTCCAAATGGGGCGAGGAATTCCTCAAACGTAAACTATGCTCCACGGTAAGCCCGCACCATATTTACGGGCTTCTCTTCTCCGTACTGCTGCCCTTTACCGCCGGCGTCCCGTTCCGCCGTCGGCGTATTGAGTACCCTGAAGAATTCGAGAAGCTGCACGACGATTCCTACCTGATCGTTACGGTACCGGCCTTCTTGAAGCGCGCGGTTGAGGGCGCACCCCTGCCCTTGCGTTCGCCGTGGATTTTTACCTCGGGCGGGGTTCTAAGCCCGGAAATAGCGGCAAAGACCGACAGGATCTTCGGTTTTTGGCCGGTGGAAGTATACGGCAGTACTGAAACCAGCGGCATAGCCTACCGCCAGTCCAGGAACGGCCCTGAATGGACGCCCTTCGACGATGCCGAGATCAGCAAAAACGACGAGGACTGCCTGGTGGTACGTTCCCCGTATATCAAAAACCCGACGGGTTTTGTTACCGGAGACCTCGTTGATATACGTGCGGACGGGCGCTTTATCCTGAAAGGCAGGGCCGATTCCATCGTAAAAATTGAAGAGAAACGTATCTCCCTGCCGGAAGTGGAGAACCGTATCCTGCAATCGGGCCTTGTCGCCGATGTATGCGTGCTTGCTATGGAAGACCGCCGCCAGTACCTTGCCGCCGCGCTGGTACTGAACGAGCGCGGGAAGGAACGTTTCGGCGCCGACGAAAAAATCGAGATAAATCGGTATTTCAGTGAATACCTTCTTCAGTTTTTTGAGCATGTCGTCTTGCCGAAAAAATGGCGTTACCTTGACGCCTTGCCCCTTGATACCCAAGGCAAAAAGAAAAAACTTGAGATAGAAGCCCTGTTCGCTTCTTATACGGAGAATCCCGCTGATGACGGGCCGGAAAACTGCGGGTAAGGAGGATCATTATGCCGAATGCCGAAAGTCCCTGCAGAACCATTATGGAGAACGCCGAAGTCCTGGAAACGAGCGGGGCGGAGCCGGGGGAAATTTCCGTTGGTATTAAAATCGTCATCCCGCCGGAGAGCGGTTATTTTGACGGCCACTTCCCGCAGATTCAGGTGTTGCCCGCGCTTGCGCAGTTTGAGCTTGTTGTCCGCCTTGCTTCCCGTTTTTTGGGAACAGGCATTCTGGTTGAACGGATAAAACGGATCAAATTTTCCTCCCTTATCCGTCCCGGCGCCCGTCTTCATATAAAACTGACGTACAAAGAACGGAGCGGGACGCTTGTCTTTAACATAAACAGCCCCGAAGGACAAGCCTATTCATCAGGCATGATACTTTTAAGAGCCGGGGCATGAGTTACGGTTTCCTTATTCCCGTCTACAACCACGGCAGGACGGCCGTTTCTGTTGTTGAACGGCTTTCGGGTTACGGCCTTCCTGTCATCCTGGTTGATGACGGCAGCGACGGGGAAACAAAAACCTGTCTGGCGGGAATTGCCGCCGCTTTTCCCCAGGCGGTTCTGGTAAACCGGGCAAAAAACGGCGGAAAGGGCGCGGCGGTTTCTTCGGGCATAGACAAGGCGCACGAACTGGGCCTCAGCCATGTTCTACAGATAGACGCGGACGGCCAGCATGACGCGGGGCGCGCCGCTTTTTTTCTGGAACAGTCGGCGGTACACCCCGAGGCGGCCGTCTGCGGGGCTCCGGTATTCGACGATTCGGTTCCCGAAAGCCGCAAAAACGGCCGCAAGGTATCCAACGCCTGGGCCAGGATCGTGAGCCTGTCGTCCGATATTACCGACGTTCTCTGCGGCTTCCGGGTCTATCCGGTTGAAGCCGTATGGCGTCTTATCCACCGTTACCATTTTGATCGGCGTATGGGCTTTGACATAGAGATACTCATACGCCTTTACTGGGAGCGGATTCCCCTGATATTCCACCCGGTCTCCGTGGTATACCCCGAAGGCGGCGTTTCCCACTTTCACCTGGTAAAGGATAATATCCGTATAAGCCTGGTATGGACAAAGCTCTTCATGGGAATGATTATACGGCTCCCCCTGCTTGTAAGCCGCCGCTTCCGGCAGGGAAGCGGGGCGGGGAAGCGCTGATGGTCGGTATTCAAAAGAACGATGCCGGCAACCGGCGCGGGGTGCAAGACAGCGGGGGAAACACCGCGTCCCACTGGTCCGAATACCGGGAAGAGTCGGCAGGTTACGGGCTCCTCAAACTGACGCTCCTCATGTTCCGGGCGCTGCCCGCGCCTATCCTCAAACTGTGCGCTTTTCCGGTTAGCTTGTGTTACTATATCTTTTCAAAACGCGCCCGTGATGAATCGCGCCGGTATTTAAAGAAAGCCGCCGCGAAGCTCCGTACCGAAGGACGGATTCTGGCGATAAACCCCCTTGCCCATATCCTTGCCTTTTCCCTGACGGTGATTGAAAAAATGGAGGCGTGGGGAGGGAAGATAGCCCTGAAAAACATCTGTTTTCAGGAAGACGACTGCGGGGACCTGATGGAAAGGCTTGAAAACGGGGAAGGGGCGTTGCTCCTCTGTTCCCATCTGGGGAACGCGGAACTTCTGCGCGCCCTTGCCGGCTTTAACCGGACCGGCGTTTCCCGGAACATACCGGTTACCTCCATTGTGGACTTCAGCGTAACCGGCTCTTTTAACCGTATGCTCCGGGAGCTTAACCCCGAATCTATGGTGCGTCTTATCGGCGCAGGCGGCATAGGCCCCGAAACGGTTATCGTCCTTGAAGAACGGCTTGAGGCCGGGGAGCTTGTGGTGATTGCCGGGGACCGTACGTCGGCGCATACGCGGAACAAATACCTGTCCATTCCCTTTCTTGACGAAAACGCTCCCTTTGCCTACGGCCCCTTTCTGCTTGCCGGCCTGCTCGGTGTACCGGCCTATTTCGTCTTTGCCCTGCGCCGGAAAGACCTGTCCCTTTCATCCCTATACGATCTGCATGTCCATAAAAGCCCGGTAAATTTTGCGTGCGGCAGGAAGGAACGGGAGGACAGGATTGTGGAAACGGCGCGATTATTCGTTGAAAAACTTGAATACTACTGTAAACAACACCCCTTGCAGTGGTATAATTTCTATGATTTTTGGGCAGAACCAAAACTGCCAAAGGGGAAGTAATGATTGTAAGCACAAGAATCGAATTTAACGTTGAATTCTACGATCTTGATCCCATGCAGGTTGTCTGGCATGGCAATTATATTAAATATTTTGAGAAGGCCCGCTGCGCCCTGCTGGATAAGATAGGCTACGGCTATCCTGCCATGTTGGCTTCGGGTTATGCCTTTCCGGTAACCAATGTTTCGGTCAAGTATATAAGTTCCCTCAGAATAGGAGACCGTGTGCAGGCGCGCGCGTTTCTCGACGAGTACGAAAACTGCCTCAAGATCAAGTACGAACTCTACAACGCCCAAACCGGCGAGTTATGCACCAAAGGGGTAAGTACGCAGATGGCCTATAACATTGCTTCCGCTTCGTCCTGTTTTGTCTCACCGCAAATTTTTATCGACAAGGTTGAAGCCCTGATGCGCGGCGAAGCAGAGGAAATCGGGGAGGTTGAGCTTAAAAATGAAGTCTAAATACACGCCGGGGAAACCCGGATGGTTACGGCCCGGCAGGGTGGGGTTCCTCTGCCGCATCTTTTTACTGTCGTGCGTGATTGGCGGCCTTCCGCTGTACGCCCAGACTGACGCCGTGTTTCGGTCTCCGCTCGGCGCGGAAAACCGCGCCCGTTTTAACGAGATATGCGCGGCCCTTTCCGGCTATCCGGTGATCAAGGGTACGTTTGAACAGACCAAGACGCTCAGCCGCCTGAACCGTTCCCTGGTATCGCGGGGCAACTTCATCATAGCGCGGGACTTAGGTATGGTATGGGAGACCCTCAAGCCCTTCCCCTCCACCCTGAGCGCCGGGCGGGATTACCTGCTCCAGTCAACACCCTCCGGCGTTAAAACAAGGCTCGACGCGAAGGGCAACGAAACCTTCCTGCGCTTTGCCGACACGATAAGCGCCGTTTTTTCAGGCAATTCCCAGAAGTTGCAGGATAATTTTGAAGTGTACTTTACCGCAACCGCGAAAGGCTGGATTCTGGGCCTTATCCCGTCGGAACGGGCCATACGTTCATTTGCCGAGCGTATTATTTTAAGCGGCGATGCGCTGCGGGACGGGACGGTTATCCGTACCGTGCTTCTCTACGAAAAAAACGGCGACAGCATCTATTACGCCCTCTCCGATCACCGCTTTCCGGATTCCCTGAGCCTCCATGAGCGTTCCCTCTTTGTACTCCGGTAAGAACCGCCTCCTGCCCTTGTTCTGGATCGGGGTACATGCCGGGCTGCTGCTTGCCCTGGCCCTTTCGGTTCCGTTTGCCGGTCCCGTCCGCATCAACACCAACCTTTTTGATATGTTGCCCGTTTCCCAAGCGGCGGAATCGGCAGGGATTTCCTCGGCGGAAGCCATACTCAGCGGGCGGAGCGGACGGCAGGTCAACATTCTCGCAAGCAGCGCCGATTTTGAGGATGCCCGCCGCGGCGCCGCCGCATTTTACGGGATATTTACCGGCGGGGATGCCGGAAACGGCAATCCCGCCGTCAACGGGGACGCCGTCTTTGAAAGCCTGTCCCTCTATGTTGACGAAACGGTAACGGATCAATGTATCGCTTACCTCCATCAATACCGTTACGCGCTCCTCGACAAAGCGGACAAGGCCCTCCTGGAAAACGGCGGGGCGGAAGCGCTCGCCTCGGAAGCCCTGGCCTCGGCCTTCGGAGCCTTTACCCTCAGCCCCCTTGATAACCTGGAAACGGACCCCTTCCTGCTTGCCGAACGGAAGATGAACAGCTTCCTGTCCTCGGCCCTGCTTTCAGGCGGTTCCCTCTCGCTCCGGGAAGATGTTCTTGCCGCCCGGTACGAGGGCCGCTGGTATGTGCTGATACGCGGCGCGCTGAGCGCGGCGGGGGTATCCCTTGCCCGGGGGAGCGCGGTGGAAAAGATATACGCCGCCTGCGCCGGTATCGGCGCCGCGCAGCCGGGCCTCAGCTTTGTCTACTCGGGCATCCCCTTCCACAGCTACGAAAGTTCGACCAACGCCCGACGGGAAATATCCCTCATCTCCACGCTCAGCGTCCTTATCATCCTGGTTATCTTCCTCTGCGTGTTCCGTTCCGCCCTGCCTGTACTGGCCTCCATTCTGGCCGCCGCCGTTTCCGTCCTTTTGGCGTCGGCATCGGCGCTCCTCGTGTTCCGCGAGATACACATACTCAGCTTCGTCTTCGGCACCACCCTTATCGGTACCTGTGTAGACTATTCGATACATTACTTCGTTCACCGGCAGGCGCGGCCCTTTACGGAGGGCGGCCGTATCCGCTCCCGCATACTCCGGGGTATAGCCATGAGTTTTATCTCTACCGAGGTATGCTTCATCGCCCTGCTCTTCGCGCCTTTCGGCATCCTGAAACAGTTCGCCGTATTTTCCCTCACCGGCCTTCTCAGTTCCTTCCTGACGGTTATCTGTATTTTCCCCCTGATAAAAGAGAAGAAAAGGAAAGCTGGGGGAGCTACAGGAGATTCGACAGGAAAGATTGACGGAACAGAACCCGCTTCCCAGCGTGGCGGGGCTGTCTTTACCTCCCTTTCCGTATCCCGCGCGCCGCCTGCCGCGCGCCGCCTCTTGTTGAGCCGTCTTCCGCCCGTCGTCTTCCGCTTTCCCGCCGTTTACGCAAAACGTTTCCTCCTGGCGGCCGTCCTGGCGGTTTCCGCGTCCCTCCTCATCGCCAACAGGGACAGGGTTCGGCTGGAGAACGACATAGGCAGCCTCTACACCGCTTCCGCCGCGCTGCTTGAGTCCGAACAGATTGCCGCGAAGGTTTTGAACCACGGTTCTTCCGGCTGGTATTTTATCGTTTCAGGTTCCACGGCTGAGGAAACCCTGGAACGGGAGGAGCGCCTGCGGGAACGGCTCGATCTTGAAGCCGGGCGGGGCCTGCTTAAAGCCTATCTTGCCGCTTCCCTCTTTGTGCCTTCGCTACGGGCGCAGCGGCAAAGCTATGAGGCGGCGCGGAACCTGCTTCCCCTCGCGGATGAGCAGCTTGCGAACTTGGGCTTTCCGCCTGAGGCGTCCGCCGCTTTCCGGGCGGATTTTGCGGCATCGGAAGGGGTATATGCCGCGCCGGGCCCGGGGCTTCCCCCGTATCTGGGGGAACTGCTTTCAAATTTGTGGCTGGGAAAAGTCGGAGCGGAAGGTAAGGCCGGGGGCCGGTACTATTCCTGCGTCCTTCCCCTGCACGCCGCGGACGAGGCGCCCTTCCGTGCCATTGCCTCCGAGCTTGACCAGGTCTACTTTGTAAACAAGGTAAAGGACATAGGCCGGGAGCTTGATGCGCTGACAAGAACCATGCTCAACATCTTTCTGGCCGCCTATATCGTCATTGCCCTGCTGGTCAAGGTATTCTATTCGTGGAAGCAAACCCTCCGTATCTGTGCGGTTCCTTTCCTGCTGGTACTGGTTACGGTAACGGTATTTGCCCTTGCGGACCGAGCCCTCGGCTTCTTTTCGGTAACCGGGCTTGTCCTGGTCTTCGGCCTGGGCCTTGACTACATGTTCTATATTACGGAAAGCGAGAAACGCTCCGGGCCCGGGGAGGCAAAGGGAAGGCGGCTTGCCGTCCTTGCCATATACCTGTCGTTTGCAACCACCGCTCTTTCCTTCGGCGCGCTTGCGCTGAGCAATTTTATTCCGGTTCATATCTTCGGGCTTTCGGTATTTACCGGCCTTAGTACGGCCTTTATCTCGGCTATGTTCCTGAGAGGGAGCGGATCGGAGAACCAGCGTATCAGGGGAGGTCCGCACGGGCCGCTTTCCTGAGATACGGCCAGTGTGTAGCGGCCTACCGAATCATCCCCCAATTCATAGAGGTAAAAGCTGAAGGGAATATCGATTGTCTTGAAGAGTCCGTCCGCCGATGCAAAAACCGGGGCCTTGGGCATATCAAAAACCGAAAGTCCGCGGGTTTTAAGGAAACATTCCTTTAAAACCCAGATACGGTAGAATCGCTTGATCTTTTCCCGGCTGTCGGAATAAGCGCCTTCACCGAGGCGTTTATCGGGCGCGGCGCTTCCTCCCGCGGCGATATAGTCCCGTTCATCGGGGGAAAAGGCATAAACGGCCGTGTTGCCGCGGACTTTAGCGGTATTTACGTACTCAATATCACTGCCGGTACGAAACGGCGAGTATGAAACGGCAACCATGTTACAGGAATGGGATATGCTGAAATCGGCATGGCGGCCGGTAAAGAAGGGGCGGCCCCCCGCTTCGGTTTCTATGGCTGCCGGCGTCAATTCGGGGTGGCAAAGCCTGTCCGTACACGCCAGTATGCGCCGACCTTCGGCATGAAGCGTTTTTCTATCCGGCCCGAGATCTTTAGTGTCCTTTTCCTGCCGGTTTGACACAAAGGATAAATTGAGATAGAATAAAGGCGGTTTTATTACCATGAGTTACTATATAATTAAACGGAACGTCTGTGGAAGCGCCTTGGCGTCCTGTATTTTTTTGCAATGTTTCATGCTCATCTGCCTTCCTTCCTGCGCAACCAAACCGGGAACCTCACCGTATTCGCCGGTTTACATCACTAACCGGTCGGCGTGGGCTCTTTTACCGCCGGCTTGCATCGAAAAAGCCCTGGATATGCCGCAGCAGATTACGGGGAGCTACGGGGCGCAGGAATTTGTCCTGGACGCCTGGGTCAAGGCCGATGAGCACGAGATCTATATGGCGTTTTTTAACAGTCTGGGAACCAATATGGGGGAACTTTCCTTTCGGGAAGACGGAATTTCCTTTAGTTCGGCTTTTTTTCCCGCCGCGCTTAAACCGGAGTATATCGCGGCCGATTTTCAGTTCTGTTTTTTCCGCGCCGATACGCTTGCAAAGGCCCTGAAAGACAGCGGCCTCAGTTTTTCGCTTGAAATTCGTGATACCCCGGAAGCAAGGGAAGAGGTCCGCACGGTACACCGCGGCAGGGAGCGTATCATCGAGATTGTAAAGACCGGGGAAAGCGTCCGGTATACCAATTTTTTGCGCGGTTACCGCTATGTTCTGCGGGGAGCGTTCTAGTGGACATATACCTTTCCGCGCCGGGCCTGATCTGCTGCGCCGGAAATGACAGGGCTTCGTTCTTTGATGCCTGCCTCCGGGGCGACAAAAGTGGAATCCGCCCTGCATCGGGTCCCGGCGGCAGGACCTTTCCCACAGGCCGTATCACGGGCCTTGAGGATGCGCCCCTCCCTGCCCCGGCCGTATCCGGCGGTATTCCCGCGGGATACTCGGCGCATACCCGCATCTTCCGTATGACGGATCTGGCCTTGAAACAGATACGCGGTCAGGTTGAAAAGGCGCTGTCCCGCTACGGCCCCGGACGTATCGGCGTCTGTTTTGGTTCCTGCGATAACGGTTCGGAGGCTTCCCTGTCTGCCCACGAGGCCTACTTTCAAGGCCGGAATGGAAAGGACGGCGGGGACGCCGTGGGATTAGGCGTCTTCCCCGCCGGCTACGATCTCCGTTGCCAGGGAGCGCCCTTCCTCGCCGAGCACGTCGCGGAATTTTTTGGGATTTCCGGGCCTGTCTTTACCGTGGCCGCGGCCTGTGCGTCAAGCGCCGGCGCCATCATAAAGGGGGCGCAGCTTATCAGGGCCGGCCTCTGCGGTGCGGTTATCGCAGGCGGGGCGGACATTGTCTCAGCTACCGTCCTGCTGGGTTTCGATTCGCTTGAGGCGATCTCCGATACGGTGAGCAACCCTTTCAGTAAGAACCGTAAAGGCATAAACCTGGGGGAAGCCGCGGCGTTTTTTGTTATGAGCAAGGACAAACTTGAAGACGAAGGGATTGTTCTGCTGGGTTATGGGGAAAGTTCCGATGCTTTCCACATGACCTCCCCGTGTACGGACGGCAGAGGGGCGGCGCGGGCCATGAAAGACGCGCTTGTTATGGCCGGCATTGAGGGCAGTGCGGTGGATTACGTCAACCTGCATGGAACCGGAACCCGCCTCAACGACCGTATGGAGGCCCTGGCCATGAATACGGTATTTGCGAAGGCCGGTGGGGAGCCGTCTGCTTTGCCCCCGGCAAGTTCCAGCAAGCCCGTTACGGGTCATACGTTGGGCGCCGCCGCGGCCCTGGAACTGGCGCTCTGCTGGATGGTTCTGTACTCCGCGGTGCGGCCGGCGCATACAGCGTATGCGGAAGGGACCTCGCGGCCTGACCCCTACGGCGGGCTGCCGCTTCACTGCTGGGACGGCGAGTACGGCGGCGATATGCCGCAACTCTGTTTGGTGAGCGGCGGACGGGGCGCGGAGGGTCGCGATCCCGCCAAACGCTCAAGGGCGCCGCGTGTCTGCATGAGTAACTCGTTTGCGTTCGGCGGCTGCAATACCAGCCTCATCCTGGGAAGAAAGGAAGAACCATGAACGGCGGAATTATCGAAAAGGATGAACTGGCTTCCCTTGTACCGCATAAGGGTAAGATGTTTATGCTCAGCCGTCTTCTGGAGTATAGTATAGAAGAACGGACCCTTACCGCGGAATACGATGTAAGCGGGGATTGCCTCTTCTACGATGAAGAACTGGACGGCCTGCCCGCCTGGGCCGCATTTGAATTGATGGCCCAAAGTATATGCGTGCTTTCAGGGCTTAGGGGCCGTGAAAAGGGCCAGGGGCCCAAACCCGGCTTTATCCTCAGTGTTACCGGCATGGAAATCATGACGCCGGTATTGCAGGCTGGGTCTCCTGTCCGTATAAACATCAAAGAGGATTGCAGGGTGGATGAGGTTTTTACCTTTGACTGCCGGGTATTTTGCGGCGCGCATCGGGAAGCCGATGAGGTTCTTTTGTACGATGAAGAAGGCGTTTTGGCGGCTCGGGCGCGGCTTACCGTTATGGATGCGGATGCGGAGTTCCTTGAAAAGCTTAAATAGCCCCGTTGATTCGCCTTCAAACCAACGTTCCTCGTAAAAAGGGATACTATGGACACGGAAAAAAAGGTACTGATTACCGGCGCAAGCCGGGGTATAGGCAGGGCCATAGCCCTTGCCGCGGCGGAAGCCGGCTACTATCTCATTGCCCACTATCACCGGAATGAAGAAGCCGCCCGGTCCCTGCTGAACGAGGTGAACTCGAAAGGCGGGAACATAGAGCTGGTCCGGTTTGATATTGCCGACCGCGCCGAGTGCCGCGAAAGACTTGAGGGCCTAACCGCGGCGCACGGAGCGCTGTGGGGCATTATCTGTAACGCCGGTATCTGCGCAGACAACGCGTTTCCCGCCCTGACCGGCGAAAACTGGGATTCGGTTATACATACCAACCTTGACGGCTTCTACAACGTGCTTCAGCCCCTGATGATGCCCATCTGCCGCAAGAAGCAGGGACGTATCATCACCATCGCCTCGGCATCGGGCATCATAGGCAACCGGGGGCAGGTAAACTACAGCGCGTCCAAGGCAGGGATAATCGGCGCAAGCAAAGCCCTGGCCGTGGAACTGGCAAGCCGGTCAATCACCGTAAACTGTATTGCCCCCGGCATCATCGAAACAGACATGGTACAGGGCCTCCCCCTGGACGCGGCGCTTCCCCTTATCCCTATGAAACGGATGGGAAAGCCGGAGGAAGTCGCGGCCCTTGCGGTTTTCCTCCTCTCCGGCGCGGCTTCGTATATTACGCGGCAGGTTATCTCGGTAAACGGCGGGCTGGTATAATGATTTGTTGCAAAAGCCGGATAGAGGGAGGATTGAAATGAGGGATAGCCTAAATATAACGGCCCATTCGGGCTGCGACGGTACGGAACAGGATTCGCCTGATTCCATTAGGGCGGGCATACGGAACGGGGCCGACGCGGTAGAGGTGGATGTCCGTATTAATTCGTCTGGTGAGCTTGTCCTTTCCCATGACCGGGACGAAAGCGGGGCCTACCGGGGCTGCGCAACCCTGGCCGAAGCCTTCGAACTGGTTATTCGGGACGGACGGATAGGGATAAACTGCGACGTAAAGGAGCGGGAAACCATCCCCGCCATTTTAGACCTGGCCGGACGCAAGGGGTTGGGGCCCGACCGCCTCGTCCTTACCGGCAGCGCCGCTCCTTCAACCCTCAGAGGTTCGCCTGAAATAGCACGGAACGCCGGTGTATGGTTGAACATAGAGGAAATTGTGGAAGATTACTACCGTATCGGTTCCCCGGCGCTGGAGCCTTACCGCAGCCTTATCGGGGACGGTAAGCACGAGTACGAAATTTTGGCGGCCCTTCCGTCCCCGGATTTTCTGCTTGATCCCATCGTAAAGGACTGCCTGAGCCTGGGGGTAGGGGCGGTGAACATGCCCTACGCGGAGCCGCTCCTCGCCCTCATCCCGCGTTTTAAAGCGGGGGGAATCCAGGTTTCCCTGTGGACCCTGAACAAGCGGGAAACCCTAGCGAGGGCCTTCGGCTTGGGGGTTCTCAACATCACCACCCGGGATACCCTCCTAGCCCTGGAGGTGAGAGGCCGGACTTCTCAGCAGTTTGTTGCGCTTCAGTGCAAAAAATCCACAAGTACAACAGGCTCCTAGAAATCTTCAAGCTCGCTATCGCCGTCCATCATTTCGGGAATTGTATACACAATGGTTCCCGATTTACGGACGCGCATCTCCACGTAGCCTTTGGAGAGCATAGTGTCAAGTTCTTTTTTTGCCTCGTCAATGCTGATATTTGAAGACAGCGCCACCTCGGCGGGAGTTATCACGCCTTTCTTTTCCTTCGCTACCTTGAGGATGCTCCGTTCTATGCTGTCCTTGGGCTCCCGCCGTCCTTCATTGGTAACGTTCCTCCACTGCACTGAGGGCTTCCGTGCCCGCAATTCCGCCAACTCAACTTTGAGGTTGGCATCGCGCACCTGTCCCCCAAGGGTAAAGAAATCATAGATTGACCCGACGATAAAAAGTCCGCCCGTACAAAGCCAGAGAATACCGCTACGGTACTTGCCCAGATAAAAACGGTGTAAGCCCAGAGCCCCGAAGCCGGATAGAAACCACAACAGATATGCCAACGTTACGCTATACATAAACACCTCTTAGTCTCTATAATTATACACGAAGAACGGAGATTTTTCCAAGAGGTTTCAATGCGGCTTATTGATATAGGCGTAAATCTTATGAGCCCCGCCTTTACGCCGGATCGTGAAGAAGTGATACGGAGCGCTTTTGACGCGGGGGTGTCTCCGCTTATCATTACCGGGGCCGACGCCGCAAGCAGTACGCGGGCGCTGGACTTTGTACGGGAGCGGCCCGGCAACCCGGCGGCGGGAAGGCTCTATACCACCGCGGGGGTTCATCCCCATAACGCGAAAAACTGTAACGAAAAAACCATCGCCGCCCTTACCGCCCTTGCCCGCGACGAGAGGGTTCTTGCCATCGGGGAATGCGGTCTGGACTATAACCGGGATTTTTCTCCCCGGCCTGTCCAGCGTGAGTGGTTTGAAAGGCAGATCGAGCTTGCGGCCGGACTTTCCCTGCCGCTCTTTCTCCATGAACGGGACGCCTTTGAAGATTTTTCCCGTATACTGGAACGGCACAGGGACGGCATCAGGGCTATGGTTGTCCATTGCTTTACCGGCGGAGAGCGGGAACTGGAAAAGTACCTGAGCCTCGGCGCCTATATCGGCATTACCGGCTGGGTCTGCGATGAACGCAGGGGATCGCACCTCATCCCCCTGCTTAAAATGATACCGGGCGGCAGGCTTCTGCTGGAAACGGACGCTCCCTTCCTTCTTCCCCGCAGCCTCGGCGCGCCGGAGGCCCAAGGTAATACCCGCGGACGCTTCCGCAACGGCAGGAACGAACCCCGCTTTCTGCCCCATATAGCCCGTTTTATCGCGGCCCATCTGGGCAAGGATCCGGAAGTCCTCTGCCGCGAAACCTATGAAAACACCTGCTGCTTCTTCGGCAGGAATTTTGAAGGATGAGCCTCCGCGGAGCAGAGTTCCGCAGTATTGACCCTTGGGACGCTTCCTCAGTCATCAATCATCAATGGCGGCGTATACCGTTTGGGCGAAACGTTTCGGCAGATCATCGTTACCTCCGGGCCTGCGCTGTATAAGGAACACCGCGGCAAGATCTTCCGCCGGGTCCACACAGTACCAGGTGCCCAGCATACCGTCCCACGCCCATTCCCCGGTCGAGCCGTTTAGTCCGGCAGCGCCGGTATCCAGCATGGTTCTGACACCCAGGCCGTAACCGTAACCGGCCATGCCGGGAAACCCGAAGTGTTGAAGTTGGGAGGGCGCGACATGATTCCTTCGGATAAGATCGATTGTCTTTCGGGAAAGCACCCGTTCCCCGTCGAGCTTGCCCGCGTTTAAAAGCATGAGTGCGTATCTCCCCACATCATCCAGGGTAGATGCCAGGCCGCCGCCCCCTGATTCAAAGGCCGGAGGAAAAGGCTTGCCGGCATCGGTATCAAGGCCGGTAATTTCCGTAAGGCCCTGTTCCGTAAAATCATAAGCCTTGCAGAGCCGGCCCTGTTTTTCCGCCGGAACATAAAAGGCGGTGTCCCGCAGTCCCAGGGGCTTAAAGATAACCTCTTCCATATAGTGGGAAAGGCTTTTTCCCGAGAGCACCTCGATAAGCCGTCCCAATACGTCGTGGGAAAAACCGTACATCCAGTATTCCCCGGGGTGAAAACAGAGGGGCGCCTGGGCCGCGGCATCCACTATGCGCGCCGTGGTCAGGCCCTTTCCATCCCCGGCAATTTTTTCATTGGCCCCCGCAAGAAAACGGGCGGAGTAACTCTGTCCGCCGGGATACGGGATGCCGGATGTCATGGTAAAGAGATGCTGAAAGGTAATAGGGCTGCGGGCAGGAATCAATTCCATGCACCCCCGGCTGTCATGCCGGGCAACCTGCATATTCGTGAACGCGGGTAAAAATTCCCCTATGGGGTCATGGAGTTTAAAGAGACCCCTTTCATAGAGTGTCATGGCCGCCGCTACCGTAAAGGTTTTGGTCATGGAATAGATACGGTATATCGAATCGTTTTGCAGAGGTATTTTGTCGGCAATATCCTGCATCCCAAAACTCTTCCGGTAGGCCCATACCCCGTGGCGGATAATCAGTCCCCCCGCGCCGGCAACCCGGCCCGAATCCACAATCCGCTTTAAATAGGCGTCCACATTTTGCAGCCGATTCGGACAAAGACCGCTTCCTTCTGTTTTTATTTCCATTTTATGCTCCTTGATAAGGGTAGTATACCCTTCAATGGCTTTCGATGTAAAGTTCCGGTTACATGCAACCAGGGACGGCGTCTCCTTGACATATTTTTCTTCAATCATTACTATCGTAACGTATCTATATAGAAGAACTTTATGCAATTCATTTTTTAAGGAGAAATGTATGGCTCAGAAAATACCGACTAGGCTCTATCTTTCAGAGGACGAGATACCCAAATACTGGTACAATCTCCGCGCCGATATGAAGGAAAAGCCGGACCCCATATTGCATCCCGGTACCTTGCGGCCGGCTTCTGCCGCCGACCTTGAAGCGGTGTTCTGTAAAGAACCGGTCGCGCAGGAGCTTGATGAGACAACCCGCCTGATTAAAATACCCGATGGTTTACTGGACTTTTACAAAGCCTACCGCCCGGCGCCCCTTATCCGCGCTTACTTTTTAGAAAAGGCCCTGGGTACACCGGCGGAAATCTATTACAAGCATGA
Source organism: Treponema sp. (assembly GCA_031276295.1). Taxonomy (GTDB): domain Bacteria; phylum Spirochaetota; class Spirochaetia; order Treponematales; family Breznakiellaceae; genus JAISNI01. The sequence continues at coordinate 5,967 of JAISNI010000244.1, read as the reverse complement.
GGGAACAAACACGTCGGGGTCCCACAAGTTGAATTCGGCTGCCGCCCAGGCCTATTATGCGAAGGAGGAAGGTCTCGATTCCCTTACCACCGAAACCGGCGCCGGACAGTGGGGGACGGCAATGGCTATGGCCTGCGCGTTTTACGGCCTGGACCTTACCGTTTATATGGTAAAGATCAGTTCCGAGCAGAAGCCGTACCGGAAAGCCCTTATCGAAACCTACGGCGCCAACCTCATCCCCTCGCCGTCAAACACCACCGAGGCAGGACGCAAGATTCTGGAGCGGGACCCAAACACCAACGGTTCCCTGGGCTGCGCCATTTCGGAGGCGGTTGAAAGGGCGGTAAAAACCGATAAATGCCGCTATGTTCTGGGCAGCGTACTCAACCATGTGCTGCTGCACCAGTCGATCATCGGGCAGGAAGCAAAGGCCGCCCTGGATAAGTACAATATTAAGCCGGACATCATTATAGGCTGCGCGGGAGGCGGGTCGAACCTCGGTGGCTTAATAGCGCCCTTTATGGCGGAAAAACTGGCGGGTACGTCGCATACCAGATTTATCGCGGTGGAACCCGCGTCCTGTCCTTCCTTTACACGGGGGCGCTACGCGTATGATTTCGGAGATACCGCGAAGACTACACCCCTCCTGAGGATGTATACGCTGGGGAACGGCTTTATCCCGTCGGCGAATCATGCGGGCGGGCTCAGGTATCACGGTATGAATCCGATACTGTCCAAACTCTACCGCGACGGTTTGCTGGAGGCCCGCACCGCCGTGCAAACCGACGTGTTTGACGCCGCGGTTCGTTTTGCGAAGATCGAAGGCATACTGCCGGCGCCTGAATCCTCCCACGCCATCAAGATTGCGATTGACGAAGCCCTGGAATGTAAGCGTACCGGCGAGAAAAAAACCATCCTTTTTGGGTTAACCGGAACCGGTTATTTTGATATGACCGCCTATATGTCGTATAACGCGAAAACTATGGGGGACTACATACCTACCGACGAGGACCTTGCACGGGGATTTGCGAGTCTGCCTGATATTCCCCAGAACAAGAGCCGGTAGACTGAAGGGCTTGCGGCCGTCAAAGGCCGCGGTCAGGTTTGGGCCGGGGGATTTTTCCCCGAAAGATGACGGCAAAAAAGCCAGTAAACCGCGCTGGAAAGCCGGTTAAGGGCGGTGATTATATCGTCCCTGTCCGCGCTCCCCCTGGCGCGGAAGGTTCTCACCGCCGAAAGCTCAAGCTCCCGAACGCGGGCCCGCAGCGTGTTAAGCCGTAGCGCCAAGATACCCATCGTATAGTCGGGGACGGGGTGGGCCATGCCGAAAACGGCCTGTACGTTATGGGTTTGGGCATGAATCTCATCGGTGGAAAGGCCGAACAAACGGAGGGTTCCCAGGGGGCGCTCGTTCACCTCGGCGGACATGATCTCCCGCAGGCATTGAAGCACTTCCCCCAAACCATCACGCAGTTCCGTTTCGCCCCGTTCCGCGGCCAACACCTGAACCTCCAGGACTTCCGCTTCCAGCGAATCCAGCCGTCCCCTGAAACGTATCCGCGCGTGGGCCTTAGACACGAGAATATTCGCCCTCAGGTGGGTCATATATTCAGGCTTATCGGTGTAAAACTCCCCGGTTTTTTCATCCGTATAAAGGTATTGCATTCGGGTTTAATACCCCTCGGCACGAATAAAGTCCTCGAACTCTTTTTTGAGGGCCCCGGCTTTGCCTTCGGCTTCGTTTATGCTTGCGGCGAGGGCGTCTATCTCCTCATCCAGAGCCGCAAGGCGGCTTAAATATTGCCGGCCCTGGGCGGTCTGGTTTCCCGCGGCTTCAAGGTTGCGCCGTATGCGTTCCTGCTCGCTTACAGTTTCCTCTTTTTTCTTCGTAAGATGAGAAACCGCGTCCTGAGCTTCGGCAATATTCTGCCGTAAAGCCGCCGCCCGCGCTAAGGATGCGCGCACGCCGGCAGGAATCCTTGTATCCGCCGATGCGTGCACAAGTGAATCCAGCGAAAGCCAACCGACGGTAAAATCTTCGGACAGGGGTTCTTCTTCCGTAACCGTAAAGTGTATTTCCTTGTTTGCCGGGAGTTCCACGGAAAAACGGTACCGATCGGGGGTTTTTTCTTCGTATTGAGCGGGAGCCGTGAGATTCGCGCTGGGGGTAACGGGATGCTCTATGATAAGTTTCCGCGCGGACGCGGAAGCGTTTCGCACGGTATACACAAAGCGGTGTATCTTGGTCCGCGAAACGGTCAAAACGCCTTTTGAAAAGGCCGCGGCGCGAAAGCTCGTCAAGCCCGAATACACCATGCTGCCCCGGACGGAAAGATCCTCGCCGTAGGAGATAATACGCTCCTCGTTTTCCGGCAGGAATTCGATGAGGGCGTCGCCCGCGTAGGTTCCCGCGTCGTATACCGTTATAGGCCCCGCGGGAAGATTCATCCCCGTCTCGTTCACCAGCTTAACACAGATGGAAGGATTGACGGTTCCGCATTGCGCCTCTTTCCCTGAAAGAACCAAAAGCCTTTCCGCCTTTATCTCCGCTTCTATCAGGGGAAGCATCGCGCTCTGCCGCCTTTCAATAGTAACGCCGCCCTTCAGGGTAAACTCAAACTGATCTCCGGCCCTTTTCTCCGCGGCAAGCCCCGCGCCGGGAGGACCGCCGCTTTCATAATCATCCAAATCCTGTAGGTTTATTTGAATATCCAATTCCTGCGGCGCACCGGTTCGCCGGCGCGAAAAACAGGCAAAGGGCGGCCCGGAAAACTCATCTTCATCCGTGGAATCCTCAGTCCTGAAACTCTGGTTTATATCCATAATAGTATCTTCAGTATCTTCCTCAGCCTCGCCTGATTCATAGGTTCGCGCCCCGGCGAAACCGGCGATTGCCAGGGGGAGTTCCGGGCGGCTTGTCAGGTACGGCTCCGAAAGATTCTGAATAAACGAAACAGGCCTGCCGCTCACCAGAGAAAGCTCGGCATCGTTCCAGTCCGTATCGCTGTCGTTGTCCACAATCGCCCAGCCCTGGATAAAAGGCCGCTTGGCCCCCAGGTTAAGACGGTACGAGACCTTCCAGACCGGCACGGGAATCACGTAGCTCAGGGATACGTCCCGTTTGCCCTCTCCGGGAAGCGAAACGACAAGCCGGCGGTTTTTTTCATCCCGCGCAGCGGACAGGGTATCCAGCGCCCGGTTTAAGTCCACGGTGACTTTTTCGTCCTTAAACGCGAAAGAGCTTATATCCCGCACCGCAATGGACTTTACTTCCGCGCCGGTAAAAAGCAGCAGGAAAAGCTCCTCCCACGTCCCGCCTTCCCGCGCCGCGCCCGCCGGACGCTTCTCCACCCCGATAACGCGGCCCGAAATTTTCGCCGGAGAAGCCGCCTCAATTTCCGCGCCCTTGAGGGAATTCAGGATGCCCCAAAGACCGGGCTCCCCGGAAAGGTCGATTTTCAGGCTCCCCAACGTCTGCCGCAGGGCCGAAGCCGAAGCGTATCGTACCACGGGGAATTCCGAGGCCGCGCCACCGATGGCCAGCGATTTGAGCGCGTCGTTCACGGCGCAGGCGTCAAACACAAGCTCCGCCGTTTGCGGCCCCTCGGCGGTTCCCCCGTATTCAAAAAAACCCACGCCCGACGAAAACAGCGCAAGGCGCCTCAGCGATAATTCCATCGTATACCTCCCGTTCTTTTATATCCCAATGAAGACAATGAAGACAATGAAGACAATGAAGAACCTCGCCGCAGAGCAGCGGGGTATCTTCGTTTGAAGGCTTCATTATGAGGGGCAGATCCCCTCGATTAAAACATTCCCTCGACTAAAACCGGCTTACCGGCAGGGCCAGGCCAGGAGGATGTCCGCGTAGGCTTGTTTGAACAGATCTTCGCAGCCGTCCATCCTGATATAACCGTGGCCGGCCAGGACGCAATCCGGCTGCATCCTGGCAAGTTTTTTGAAACTTTCGATGTAGTCCCTGGACGAGAAGCGGATGTCCCCGGTCCAGCCGTGTTTGTGGTTGTGTTCGGGGCGGCCGTCAGGCGGGAGGAAATCGCCTATGAACCAAACGTCCCGGCCGTCAAGGGTAATGCGGTAGATCACGGAGCCCGGCGTGTGTCCCGGTACGTGAATCACCTCGAAGGTAAGTTCGGCAATGCTCAGTTTGCCGTTCCCGTCCAGAACTATGTCTGCCCGGCACGGAGGCCAGGTGATCTGGAGGGGGTCTCCGGCGGGGGGACGCCCGTTCTCGATGATCTCGCGGTCGGCGCGGTGTACGGCGACAAGGGCGCCTTTTTCCCGGTAATACGCGGCAAGTCCCGCATGGTCCCAGTGTCCGTGGGTTATGAGCACGTGGCTGACCTCCTCCTCCGCAAGTTCCCAATAGGCAAGATGCTTCTCTATCTGCGGCAGGGATTCGTCCTTCATACCGGCGTCAATGAACACAAGCCCGTCTGAATACTTTATCGCATAGACATGGCTTAACGTACCAAACGCGGGGCCGGTAAGCACGTAAAGGTTATTTAACAAACGCATACCAAATTCCTTGATTGGAAGGCCGGGGTGTGTACCCGGCCGGTCTAATACATTGCCTGTCCAGCGAAGATACCGGCGGGCCGGCTTGTTTCAAGCGCGCTCCCGGTTCTTCGTGCGGCAAAGTAAGAACCATTGTAGCTATTCAGCCGGATAAGGACAAGCCGTCGATCCGCCCGTACCCGCAGGTGTTTTCGGAAAAATAGGGGAGGGGAACAAGGCATACGTTTTGATGAAAAACGTATGCCTTAAAATCATCTATACAATCTATACAGGGGGGAAGGGCGGGCGGTTACTCCCCGTTAAGGGGGATCATATCCAGTATATTGGCGGGGACGCCGGAGCTTCGACCGTGGGCGTCTTCAATTTGCAGGTTTTGATTGTCGAGGATGTTGACGCGCGCGATACCGTAACTGTCAAAGTTGTCCCAGGAGTATTGGAGGACTTTTTCTTGCGCGTCCTGCCAGCGCCAGCCGGCAAGGGCCGGTTCGCGGTCGGGGTAGGTAACCAGGTAGGTACCCGCCTTTGAAAAGAAAAAAACATCGTCCATAGCCGTGTCTTTTGTGTCCTGGCCGTCGTATCTAATCAACCGCCACGTCCTGCACAGCAGGTCCGTCCGGGAAGATTCCGCAACGTTCTCCGCCTTGGCCGCGTCCAGCAGGGCAATGTTCTGCCCGTCCCGGCCGGTAAAACTAAAGCGGATGGCATCGCCGGTCTGCGATTCGAGGACCATGGTCCCCAGATCAAGCAGCTTGATGGTCTTCCTATCCTGTATCTGATAGATACCGATGTGAACATCGGGTTTTTCCTTGTTGCCAACAACGATATAGCCGCCCTGCCCGCTTAATTCGATGGAAGCATACTCGCTTCCGGCGGTGGAGATATTCCATTTTGTGTTGATGGTGTCAAGGGTAAGGCCGTCCCCGCCTTTCCCGCCGTTCAGCAGATCAATGACGTACTTGAGATCGCCCAACCGGGCGTCAAGCGGCATACGGATATGGATTTTGTCCTTTTCAATGGTGAATTCATCCCGCTCCAGGCCCGTGCCAATGCGGATGCCGTCATCGCGCGCGGCGTTTGCGGCAAGCCCGGACGAAGGGGCGAAAAACCAAAACGGCATAAACGCCGCGGCAAGCATAAACGCCGGCAGGAAAGGCCCCTGTTTTTTCTTCTTTGTCATACTATTCCTCCTTTTTTATTATAACAGATTTTATTGAGGTGCGTCTATGCCCCGCGCAATGACGGTATTGCCGCGCAATGCGCCGTTACAAAAAACGGCCGATGAACGGGGGCTTCCCGTTCATCGGCCGGGCGCGGTTTAGGGAATAACCGCCGACACGACCGGGCCCCAGGAACCGAAGAACCCTTTCTGGTTTTCGTAGCGGGCGCAGAAGTAGGCCGTCATCCCCGATTCGGAGGCGTCAAAGTCAACGT
>JAISNI010000240.1 GCA_031276295.1 Treponema sp. | reverse complement strand
AGATGCCAGCGGCGAATCGGTTCGGGCATACCGTCCGCTGACAGTTCACAGACCGGTTTCAGGTTGCAGTATGGTGTTGGGTTGTTTGACCTGGGGATGAGGGAGATGCGGCTTACCGATGCGAAAACGGGAGAAAAACTCAGTAATTTTTAGGGTTTGACGAAAGGAGACCTTATCATCGCTGACCGGGCATAGCAGTTTGTTGCGCTTCAGCGCAAAATTGTATAAAAATTCACGAAAGTGAATTTTTATACCTTGCAAACTGCATAAGCAGCCCCGATAATCGGGATTTTCTGCATGAAGCGGACCAAAGATTCGCTACAAAAAAGCGGCAGCCCGCTGCTTTTTACAACAGGCTGCCGGCCTCTAAACTGCTAATCTATCATCATGCGCGAAATTGTCGGTGTTGCAGGAAAGGACATGCGGGAGTAGGTTCTTATCGGCTCAGGCTCTGCTATTGCGGCCGGACGTGGCTCCTCGTCTACTGTTGCCGCAACAGGGATCGGCTCCTCATACACCGTGGTCGGGACAGGGGGTTCCTCATACACCGTTACTACAACAGGGGCCGGCGGTTCTTCAACAGGAACCTCTACAGGTTGTTCCGTAACACGCGGGGTAAACGGTTCCGTGTGAACGCCCCGCTCGGTAAGGCTTGCCATTAATATTTCGTCGTAACGGCTCAGTATTGCCAGTTCCGGCGTAAACGCATCGGTATCTTTCAGATTAAGCCTGGTATCTTCAAGTTCCAGCCTGCTTTGCCGGGTAATGGCAAGCGCGCGGCCAAGGCGATCCGCTATCTCTGCTGTTCCATAGTAAATGTCCCCTATTTCTTTAAGCGAATCGGCAAAATTCAACATAGCCGCACTCCGTTGAAGCGTTCTGGAAGCGGCGGCGTCCGGCTCCTGGGTAAGGGCTATTTCACCTGACTGGGAGACGATATTCCCGCCTTCGGGATCGGCCGTCGCACGGATATAAAAAGAAGCGGATTTTTTCCCTGCAAAGAGGGGAGGCAACCGGTAGCGTACAAGCAGTGTCTTATAATCCGCCTGATGGATAGCGGGTATCTGGAACGAAACAACGTTCCTGTCTATCTGATATTCAAGCCCCCAGGCATCAAGAATTTCAATGCCTTCCGTAAATTCTACTCTCATTTCAAGTTCTTCCGCGGCGTGAACCGCAATACGCCCAAACTCCCGATCATTGCCAAGTATTTCTTGAGCCGCTTCACGATTACTGAGGATACGGGAATTTCCCCATCCATGCTGTGCAAGCGCCCGCATAAGCTGTTCATCAAAACTGCCGCCTATACCCAAGGTAGAAATTCCAATGCCCTGCGCCCTATAATCTTCCGCCTGCTGATATATCTGCGCAAGGAGGCCCTTCCCCGGATATTCAAAGGCCGCAACCTCGGTATTGCTGGCCCTACCGTAGCCGCTCACAATTCCCCTATAATTGTTAAGTTCATCACCGCTTTTTATTTCAATCTGAAACTGCGTGGGGGCATAATTTCTTTCATGGTAATCGTAATTCTGCACATAAACCCGGTACCGGCCGTGAACCGCGCCTTCATACCAGAAAACGTTTTCTACTGGTTCGGTTGTTTCTCCGTGTACATTTCTATCTACATCCAGCCAGCCGCCGGTGGAATCTTTGGTGTTATCAAAAAATATTTCTTCACCCTGGGGGGTTATCACATGGAGGTCCAAATCGTTACGGTTATTCCACATAAGCGAAATGCGTATATCACCGGAATGGGCGCCGCCTTTGGCAAGCCGCTCCGAGAGATCGGTACCATCGGAAAAAAGCAGGACAAGATTCACGGCCCCTTTCCGCTTGTTGATAACCGCCTGTTCGTATCCTGCCTTCATGCCGACTTCAAGCTGCGTACCGCCTTCGGGGTTAAGGTTGTTCACCGCATCGACAAATTGCCGGCGTTTTTCAGGACTGTCCATACGGGCCGATTCAAAAAGTACCTGGACGCTATCGTTAAAGCCGACCAATGCAAGGGAATCAACAGCCCGTGTTTTGTTCGTAAAGTTCACCAGGGATTCTTTAATCCAGGCAATCTTGTCATCCTCATTCATGGAAGAAGAGGTATCAACAACAAAGGCAAGATTGAGCGGCGGAAGATCGCTAAAGGTCAGGGTTTTCCCCTGAAGCCCTATCTGAAGCAGGCCCTCCTGTCCATTACCGCCTGTCTTTCCCAATTGATTATAGAAATACGCTTTTATTTGATTGTCCGGGTCAGGATATTGGTAATTGAAAGATGCAATGTAGAGGTCGGTTATAATCTCCTGTGATGGTACAATCATACCTTGGTTAGCCTGGTATCGGTTTCTGGTTTCAAGTGATGTACCTTCATTTAAACCTTCGGAGAATATGACGCCTTGGATACTTAAAACGAGGAACAGAACAATAAACCGTTTAAAATAGTGCATGTATCTCTCCTTTTATAAGGCGGAACGTACTACACGGAAACCAATACGGCCTGTCCGTGCGGCATGATCGGCTTTACCCCGGCTTGCGGAACGCAGAAAACGGGCTTCGCTGTCCCAGGCGCCGCCCTTGATGATCGCCGGCATTCCAAGCGAACCGTCCAACGCTTCATCGCGGTTTTCCCGGTACTGATCCCAGCACCATTCGGAGACATTTCCGTGCATATCGTAGAGGCCCCAGACATTCGGCGTAAAGGTTCCCCCCTGGGTTGTCATCTGCCGGAATTTTCCCACGGGACTATTATTGTATGGATAATTTCCGTCAAAGTTCGCCTTGTCCGTCCCGATAGTGTTCCCCGTGTTAAATGCTTCCCTGGAACCTGCGCGGCAGGCATACTCCCACTCGGCTTCCGTGGGCAAGCGGTATCCGTTGGCTGAATGATCCCAGGCTATCTCTTTATTCTCAGTTATAATATACGCGGGACGGAGCCCTTCCTTAACACTCCGCGCATTGCAGTAGAGGAGGGCATCAAACCAGCTTACCTGTTCTACCGGCAGATCCGGAGACCGGAATATACTGGGGTTTGTTCCCGTTACCGCTTCGTATTCCCGTTGGGTTACCTCAAAATTCCCCATATAAAAACCGGCGATCACACCCTGCTGTTCTGTTTCATCAACATTCCTGGATATTTCCGCGGCAGGGCTTCCTATGGTAAAGATACCCGCCTCGATCTTCACCATTTGGGGATGCCTGCCTTCTCTCCGGGCTTCCGCCCCTGCCGTCAGGGGGAATAGAACTGCCAATAATAGTAAACCGTATAACTTCATGTTATTTCTCCTTTCTTTGTATAAAAAGGATTATACTATGAGGCTGTCGGGAATGCAAGGAGGAATACGAAGCGGATATCAGAAAATTCAGCCTCTATCTTGAAACCGCTTGCGGCTATTTTGCCAACAGTGCGGAGCGGTACCGTTCAACCTCCCAGTTGTTGATGAAGCTGATCTGATCCTCACTCATAAAGCGGCCGCCGCCGAAACTTTCCGCATAGACGGCCACCTTGACGGTATCTATAAAAAGTTCCACGGCATTATCCGCCGCTTTTTGCGATATGCCGATTCCAAAGACGCCCATGCCCTGATAGGCTATTGTTTTAGGGATTATCCCCGTCCGTTCCAAGTGTGTTTTCCAGGCATCGGCAGCCTTGCCGCTCGGGTCGTCCGTACTGTCTTCGATAAAGAGCGGGCTGCTTCCCGAATAAACGATATGATCCGGGGTAAAGGCCGAAGAAACAGGGGCAAAAGAGGCACGGTCCTGGACAAAACGGGCAATTTCGGCATTCCGGCGAAATTGGACATACCAGTCATGTTCCTTCTCGGTCCGCCCGCCGAATCCGCACAATAAGCGGCCAAACCATTCGGAAAACTTATACACATAGGTTGTGTCGGAAATATCCGGCTTCCGTATAATCTTTGCTTCCAGGGTATCCATGATCCGCCGGTAAATTGCCTTTATCTCCTCAACCGTGTCCGCGCCTACAAAAACCCCGTGGTTTTGCAGGAAGATGATTGCGGGCGGCTTCCCCCTGCGGGTCTTAAATTCTTCCATTAATTCCTTTACCTTGCGGGAGAGGATATAGCCGGGGTTTGTGGAGGGTATCCAAAGGGCGTCGCCCGCAAAGAGTTCCGCGGCGGCGGCTTCCCCGTTCACGGAGCAGGTAAGGCCGTTTACCAGCGAAGGGTGGGTATGCACCACAAAGGTAAAGGGCAGAAGATCATGGAGCAGGGTTTCGACGCTGGGCCGTTTCTGCTCCTCGCCCGGAGCCCTGGCCGCCATCATGTCCGCAAGTACCGCCGCTTCCCGTTTATCCGCTTCCTCCGGGTAGGTCTTCTCCCATATCCCGGACAGGAGCCCCCGTTCCATCTTTACAAAACCTTCCGGTTCTATATTTGCAAGACTTGTTCCCGATCCTTTTATATAAAGATACTTTTCGTCCTTGAATGAGGTATTGCCTCCTCCGGCTATTACATAGCCGGAATTCGATCCGTAAAATTGGGAAATAGCAACTAATTCCTCCAGCCTCATGATTATTCTCCCTGCCAAATTTGATAACCTGAACGCTTCCAGACCAGCCGTGCGCTGAAAGCGATTCGGATGCTCTTAGTATTATACTAAATTCTCCGGCCGTCCAGTCCTGAAAACACGTACTTTTTTTATCGCATGGTTTTTGCGGTAAAGCCTACTGTTATCTTTCCGTTTTTTATCATAAAATAGCGTATTATGGAGGCGGAGATGATTCGTACTGTCAAAATAGAGGATGCGGCTTCAATCTGCATGATTTATAATTATTATATAGAAAACACGGCGGTAAGTTTTGAAGCCGGTCTGATTTCGGTAAACGAAATGGAAGACCGCATCAGGGAGATTAGCGCTTCTTATCCCTGGCTGGTTTGGGAGGATGAAGAAAGCCAGGTAAGCGGGTATGCCTATATTAGTAAATGGAAGGAACGCGCAGCCTACCGTTTTTCAGCGGAAGTTTCTATCTATCTGAGGTATGGAACTGAAGGTCAAGGGGCGGGGAGCTTGCTTCTCGGCCGGTTACTGAAAGAGGTAAAGAAAACCGATCTTCACGCGCTTGTGGCGGGAATTACCCTGCCCAATGAACGGAGCGTCGCTCTCCACGAAAAATTCGGTTTTACCAAAATTGCGCAGTTTAAAGAGATAGGCTTTAAGTTGAACACCTGGCTTGACGTGGGGTACTGGGAACTTATTCTAAAATAAGTTATAGTGTATCCATGAAGATACCGGTCGTCCTGTTATGGACAGCATTCCTGTCATTTCTGCCTATCTCGGAATTGCGCGGTGCTATTCCCTTTTCAATAGCCAACGGCATTCCCTGGTATTTCGCGTATCCCTTTGCCGTTCTTTTTAATGCGCTGGTTGCTCCCGGCTGTTGGATATTTCTTTCAACCTTACATAAATTGTTTCTTAAAATGAAATGGTACGGCAATTTTTTTGACCGTTTTGTAGACCGGGCGCGAAACAAGCTCCGCGGGAATGTTGAACGGTGGGGCTGGTTTGGTATAGCCGTTTTTGTCGCTATACCTTTTCCTATAACCGGCGCGTGGACCGGAACTTTAGGGGCCTGGGTACTGGGATTAAGCCCCAGGCGTACAATGGCCGCGGTAATCCTTGGCGTTATTACGGCGGGGGCTATTGTTACATTGGTAACGGTCGCGGGAATAAAGGCCCTGGATATTTTCATCAAACGTCTGGAACTTTAGCCTTATGTTTTTATGTATCGGTTCAGAGGGGGTAGAATGGCTCATTGCATAGTGGAAGAAGCGGAAGCAATACTGGACAGGGAATTCGCCGTTTTGGATAAGGGTTTTATTCGGTTGGTGGATTACCTCGGCGGTGATGAGCGGGTGGTCGAGGCCGCGCGTGTTTCCTACGGTAAGGGTACCAAGTCGTACCGCGAGGATGCCGGTCTTATCGACTACCTCCTGAGAAACCGCCATACCAGCCCCTTCGAGCAGGTGCAGCTTACCTTTCATGTCAAGCTGCCTATCTTTGTTGCCCGTCAGTGGGTCAGGCACCGTACCGCCCGGCTTAATGAGATTTCAGGCCGTTATTCGGTAATGAAAGACGATTTTTACATCCCCGCCCCTGCCGATATAGCCCTTCAGAGCAGAGACAACAAACAGGGGCGTTCCGCGGAGCCCCTTGATGCAGGCGAGGCTGAAATAATACGCGCGGCGTTCTCCGCCAGCCAGGAACGGGCGTATACCGGCTATACAAGCCTTATCGACGGAGGGATTGCCCGCGAGATTGCACGGATAAACCTGCCCCTTTCCCTCTACACGGAATGGTACTGGCAGATAGACCTGCACAATCTTTTTCATTTTCTTGAACTCCGCCTAGACAGGCATGCCCAAAAAGAGATACGCTGCTACGCGGAGATTATTCTCGATATTAGTAAAAAAGTGGCCCCCCTTTGCTGTCAATCCTTTGAGCGGCATATTCTGGGGGCGGTTTCTTTTTCCAGGGAAGAATTTGCAGAACTTAAACGCAGGCTGGGCCGGGGGGATCGTGCGGCGGGTAAAACCGGCGCTGAAACAAACGGAAATACGGAGACTCTTTCCGGTAAGGCGTTGGAGCGTTTTGAGGAAAAACTGCAAAACGGAACACAGGGCTAAGAAAACACCGATTAACACCGAAACATGAGAGGTTCGTAACTATTCTGCCGCCTGCGGGGGAGAGCATCGGCAGTTTCGCCGCCGCAACCGGCTGCCAGCAGTTTGGTGCGCTTCAGCGCAGAATCCACACGTGCGACAGGGTGCCAGGCATCCGCGCCAGCCGGGTTTTGAAACCGGGTCTTTTCAGCGTGCGTTTCCCCGGACGCCGCTTTAACCGAGTGCATGAGGCGCGGATTTACCTGGGGGGTAGCGGAGAAGGCCGCAGGCCTTCGGAGCGAAGGGGGGCCGGAGCGTGAAGGCGGCACTGTGAGGATTGGGGTTTTGCGAAGCAAAACCCCTGTAGGGAAACAGGCCCCCCTTCCTTAATTATTAAGATATATCTTGTAGGGGCAGTGGTATGAAAGAGAACGTCCTTTCTATAATAAACGAAAATCCTATTGATATTGCAAAACTCCAGGCAATTATCGCGGAAATGAACACGGTTGATATTGCCGATACTCTGGAGAATCTCAGCAAGGAAAAGCTGGTACAGTTATTCCGCTGCCTCCCTAAAAGCATAGGCGGTGAAGTTTTTTCGCACATGGAGAGTGATGAACAGCAGGTGATTGTGGAAGCCCTGACGGATAATGAGATCGGCGAAATTATCAATAAGATGTTTGTGGACGATGCGGTGGATTTTATCGAGGAGATGCCGGCAAATGTTGTTACGCAGGTTCTGAGGAATGTCGATGCTGAAAAGAGAAAATTGATAAACCAGATGCTGCAATACCCGGATGATTCCGCCGGCAGTATTATGACGACGGAGTATGTTGATCTGAGGGAGGATATGACGGTTAATGACGCGTTTAACTACATACGCGAGACGGGTCTTAACAAGGAAACTATTTACACCAGTTATGTGATAAAACGGGACCGCCTGCTTACCGGCGTTATCTCCGCCAAGACGCTTATGCTTGCCGGGCCTGGGGATAGTATAGGCACTATAATGGATACCAATATTGTCTATGTTAATACCACCGATGATCAGGAAATGATAGCCGGCCTCTTTAAAAAGTACGGTTTTCTTTCCATGCCGGTTGTCGATAAGGAACGCCGGCTTGTCGGCATTATTACCGTTGACGATATTGTTGAAATTATCGAGGAAGAGGCTACGGAAGACTTTGAAAAGATGGCCGCGCTCCGCCCTTCGGATGATCCTTACCTTAAAACCAGTATCTTTAAGCACGCTAAAAACCGTATAGTCTGGCTGCTTGTGCTTATGCTCTCCGCCACCATTACCGGCAGTATCATAGCCGGATTCGAGGATGCTCTGGCGGCTCTTCCTATACTTGTGGTGTTTATCCCTATGCTTATGGATACGGGCGGCAACGCGGGCGCCCAGTCTTCCACGCTTATAATTCGCGGTATAGCGCTTGGCGAAGTTGATACCGGCGATATATTCAGGGTATTCTGGAAGGAAATACGCATAGGGCTTATCTGCGGCCTTATCCTGGGTGTTATCAACTTTGCCCGTATCTACTTTATGCAGGGTAAGGATCTGTTCCTTTCCGTTACCGTAACGCTGAGCGTCCTTGCAACCATTATCACCGCGAAAAGCGTCGGTTGCATCCTCCCTATTCTGGCAAAAAAGCTGCGGGTCGATCCGGCCATCATGGCGGCGCCCATCATCACAACGCTGGTGGACGCCGCGTCTCTGGCTATCTATTTTAACATAGCGCGGGCGATATTTAAGATTTGATTGAGGCAACGCGGGGGCTAGCTATAAAAGAAAATTTAAATTATACTGGCAACGATACTGTCATCCACACTGCTGTAAAGAGGATTAGCTTGGGAAAGGTTTCCTTCCTAAAAAAATTTAAATTTCTGGATCGTTTTGAATTTCAGATTATTATTATTATATTTTCTAGTGTTATCGTTACCGCGCTGTCGGTGTTTTTCTTTATCTCCTATCACGAGAGGGTGAATCTGCTTGGATCCTTAAAGACAAGGGCGGAAAGCATCTTCTCCTATACGGATTCCTGCCTGCCGCGGGGTAGTTTCTACTTGCTGGAAAACGAAGAGAATATGAAAACTTCGATTTACATCGAAACCCAACAGGTTCTGTACCGTATACGGCAGATGTCCGATGTAAAAGATATTTTCACGGTCAAGAAGGAAGGGGACAGGTACGTCTATCTGGTTGACGGCGAGGAGATAAGCAGTCCTGATTTTAACCCATTGGGGAAGGAAGTAGAAAAAGAACTGCTTGCCGGCATTGAAAAAGCCTACGGGGGAATACCGGTCTACACCGAACTGGTGTCGCAGGTAGACGAGAGGAATATCTCTTTTTGGCCTGTAACCGATAGCTCCGCCGGCGGGAACGTTACTTCGGATAAGATAATAGGGCTTATCGGCCTGAAGTTTAACGCGAAATCCCTTATTCTTATCAATATTTACACCCTGTTGTCCAGTTTGCTCCTGATAATCGTTATAACACTCGTTACGGGCGCTTTTTTTTCAGTTGTTTTTCGGGGAATTTCCCGTCCCTTCCATCAAAAATTGGCGTATATTGATATGCTTACCGGCCTGAACAACCGGACCGCCTTTGAGCTGGACAAAAAACACCTTGAAGCCAATCTTAAAAGCAATACGCCTATCAGCATGATCGTGTTCGATCTTAACAACCTTAAAGAGGTAAACGATACGCTCGGCCATATTAAGGGGGATATGTATCTTACCAGGGCAGCCCAGCTTATCTATGATAATTTTGCCGCGGCCGGGAACTGTTACCGTATAGGCGGCGATGAATTTTGCGTTATTGCCGCGGGTTACGACCCCCAAAAACTTAAAAATATTCTGAATCATTCATTTAAGGAAGAAATGGAACAGAACAGATCCCTTATCAAAGTGGACCAAAAGGAGTATTTTGCCATAGCATCGGGAATTGCGGTTTATGACGAGGATGAACACCGCGATTTATACGAGGTTTTTATTCAAGCTGATGAAAATATGTATGCCGAAAAACGGCAGATGAAGAAAGAACAGTCTGTGAACAAGGGGTAACGCATGACAATAGCAGCATCTCTCTTTGGATTGCTGGGCGGTTTAAGCCTTTTCCTCTATGGAATGAAGGTAATGAGCGAGGGCATACAACAGGCAGCCGGAGACCGGATGCAGAATGCCCTCAATTTTATGACAAAGAACCGTTTTATAGCCGTGTTTACCGGCCTTGTGGTAACGGCTATCGTTCAGTCTTCTTCGGCAGTTTCGGTTATGCTGATCTCCTTTGTCAATGCGGGCCTGCTTACCCTGACCCAGACCATAGGCGTTACAATGGGCGCCAATATCGGTACAACGGCAACCGCGTGGATAGCCTCGCTTATCGGTTTTCAGATGGACATAGCCACTCTTGCCCTCCCTACAATAGGGATAGGCTATGTGATGAAGGCCGTCAAATGGAAACACCAGGATATGGGCGAAGCTATCATGGGTTTCGGCCTGCTCTTTTTGGGCCTGGAATTTCTTACCAATTCTCTTCCCAAGGTAGATGCCCAGTCCGTTTCCTTTATCAGTTCCCTCTCCAATCTCGGCTTCCTCTCTAACCTTATCGGCCTGGGCGTCGGTATGGGCATAACCTTACTTATGCACTCGTCATCGGCCACCATTACCCTGATCATTACCCTGGCGCACGGCAATTTTATCAAGTTTGACTTATCCGCCGCTATGATACTTGGGGCTAATATCGGTACCACCATAGATGCCGTCATGGCCGCCATAGGAGCAAAGACCGCGGCTAAACGTACCGCTCTGTTCCATGTCCTGTTCAATGTGGTCGGCGCCTTTGCCGTCCTTATCGTCTTTACGCCCTTTGTTGAGCTGGTAGATTTTATTGTTCCGGGCCCCAGGGACGGTGATGGAGTTACCACCCATCTTGCCATGTTTCATACGGTTTTTAACATTGCGTGTACCGTCCTCTTCCTTCCCTTTGTCAATCAGATTGCCGCATTCGTTACCTTCGTTGTAAGAGACAAGGACAAGGATACGGATAAAGACGGGGGAACCGAGGACTACCGTTTTGTCTACCAGGATGGTATTTTGAACGTACCGGAACTTGCCATCGTGCGGGCTGCCAAGGAGATACGCGATATGGCGGGTTTGGCTTCCCTCATGTACGGCAAGATAAGCCGCCTCTTGGAATTGATGAAAGGTGAGGCCGTTACCCCTGAAAGCGTGGACGCCCTGGTAGCGGAACTTGCCGGAAAGGAAAACTATGCCGATCAGATGCGCGAGGAACTTACCGTTTTCCTTATCGAGTGCAGCCGGGGCCAACTTAACCGCCGTACCGAGTACAATATAACCCAGCTTCTGCATATTATAGGTAACATTGAGGAGATGACCGATGTCTGTTTTAGCATGATTAAGCTGCTGGAACGCTGCGTTAAGAAAGACAGAACCTTTAAAGCCAAGGAAACGGAGGCCCTTTCACCCTATGTCGCCTTGGTAGAGGAATTCCTGGACTTTGTCCGTATCCATGTGGGCAGCCCTCTTTCGCGGAAAGAGATTTCCCATGCCCGTGATCTGGAGGAGCAGATCAATGCTTCCCAGAATAAGCTGCGCAAGCTGGGCCGTAAGCGCATCCAGTCCGGCGCCAATGTTAAGAGGGAACTGCTCTTTATAGATCTGGTCCGCAGCATAGAGAAGCTCGGCGATTACTGCTACGATATGTCCGGCGCTCTATCCCGCATGAAGTAGGGCGGGAATTAATCCGAATATGCAACAACAGGCTGCTAACAGTTTGTTGCGCTTCAGCGCAAAATCGGATAAAAATTCACGAATGTGAATTTTTATCCCTTGCAAACTGCATAAGCAGCCCCGATTATCGGGGCTGCTTATGACGCGCCGGCAGGTTCCTGTTGAGATAGTCCGGCAGCGACAGATCCGGAAATGCGGCGATATTCGCAAACTGAAGGGATACATTCTGGAAAGCGTCCACTATTAACGGATCAAAGTGAGCGCCCCTTCCCTCCAAAATTATCTTTTCCGCATCGGGAGCGCTGAGGGCATGTTTGTAGGGACGTTCGGCGATAAGGGCATCATAAACATCGACAATCGCCAAAAGCCGTCCTTGCAGAGGTATAGCCTCGCCCTTCAGCCCCAGAGGGTAGCCCGTACCATCCCACTTTTCATGGTGGGCGCCGGCAAAAATTTTCGCGTGGTCCAGAAAAGCGTGTTCCTTGGAATACTGCTTGATCCGTTCAATGATCCATACCCCAAATTCGGCGTGTTTTTTTATATCGTTGAATTCTTCAGGTGTAAGTTTTCCCGGTTTGTTGATAATCTTTTCACTGATAAGAATTTTTCCTACATCATGCAGTTGA
>JAISNI010000137.1 GCA_031276295.1 Treponema sp. | reverse complement strand
GCAGCCCTGGCGGGATAACCACGCGCAGATCCGGGAATTTCAAGGGCGCATCCGGCGCAAGCGCCGGACCGGGCTATCCGCTCCAATACCTTCGGTATTTCCGCTTCTATCCCTTGCGCAGGGAGGGGGCCGCCTCTGCCCCCGCCGGTAACGAAACGCCGAAACCGCAGCCTCAAGAACGCCGGCGGGCGCCATTATTCTCCACGTAAAGCGAACGAGCCCTTGTGTTAACTCCTATTCCAGGCCGGCGATAGCGGCAAGGGCGGCGATATAGTCGGTGTCGTCTCTCGTAACGCCGGCAGCAGCGATTTGGGCGGGATCGCCTGAGCGGTAGGCGGCGCGTTGATCTGCGGGGGACAGGGGAGACTGCAAAGCCGCCTGCTGAGCGCGGATTTCCGCGACAAATTCCTCTTCCGATCTTTCCCTTTCGTAACGGGTTTCCGCATCAATTTCGTTGAACATACCGGCAATAACCTGCTTGGCTCTTTGATCCTGTATGTTGCCGGTTACGTCGAGCAGGTACTTTGCCGTCAGCTTGCTCCACACATCGGGATCACAGGCATAGACAACATAGTATTGATAAACCCTGACTTTTCTTCCGTCGGAATCGGTAGTTTCGATCTGCTGCCAAAAGTCGGCAAGCCGTTCCTGGCCCGCGATTGATACGGTCGTTTTGGTTGCCGCATCGTTTACCACGGAAAACTGATCATCGCTTCCCAGGGTTATGGCGGCCCGTGTCGTTACCGCCTGTTTAAGCTGATTGGCAAGCCGCGCTGCATACTGCACATCGGCGATGACCATGGCGGCGTTAAGCGCCGGAGCGCGGGACACGCCAACCTTGAGTACTTTGTCGTCCCTGATTTGCCAATCCTGCTTGAACACCCTGAAATTGCCCCTGAGGGCGGGCAACAGCCATGCCGGGGAAGCATCTTCGCCCAGGCCGCGGTTGGCCCAGTCAATAACGCGCTGGCTGTCCGCGGTCTTTCTCGCTTCTTCCGAAGCTATTGCGGCTTGAGAGTTCGGTGCGTTTTGCACGAAGGTCGGCTGAGCCGGCTGAGCCGAGGAAGTCACAGGTGCCGGTCCGGAAGCGCAGCCTAATGCAAGCGCGGCAATAGCTGCAACAAACGCCACAAGCATCTTTTTTTTGTTCATAACAATACTCCTTTCAAAGACTGTTCCAGTGGGGCAGTCTTTTTCGTTTATGTGAAGAACCTATACAGGCCTTCATGATGAAGCCACAAAAGCGCCGGAGCCGCTTTTCACTCTCAGGCGGCATCAATCATCCACCCTGTTGAACGCGACCCGTACGAGATTCGGCGCGTCTGGGTACGGCTTTACCAGCAGCGTAAAACGACTTTTAAGTGCGTCGAACTGATAAACGCTGGCCCACTTGACGGCGGGTAGGTGTTCGAATACCGGCTCTGAAAAATCGCACTCAAGACGAAAAAACGTTTCGTCGAATGACCACAGGCCATCGGCATCCTGAAATAAGTCCTGACTATCCTGTCTGCCACTGACAGTTACAATGCAGGTACCATTTGGGACAAGAATCAACTCGTAGAGTTCATTGCGGTTGATACCGTCTGAATCCTTGTAGCTTACGCGCCCCTGCCAACGGCTTTCAGAAAATAGATCGGTGGATTGCGCAGATGCCACAGCGCCAACCAAAATTGCAAGCATAAAAACACATATAAATTTTCTCATAAACCAACTTCTAGAGAGTATCATGTCCATATGCATCCTCTACCGTTTACTTACGATCAGGGTATACTGCCGGAGGTTGCCCAAGGGACCGCCGTTTAGATTCGATACCTCGATAAAATAGGTTCCGGGATTAAGATAGTAGCTGATATAGGCATCATAATTTTCCCCTCCATCATCGTCTTCGGCTATCAGGTTTTCATTGTTGTCGTAAAGTTTCAGACAGGTATCAAGTTCCCCCATTACCGCCACGCTGCGTATATCGTAGGTCCCGCCCGATCTAAGCACAAGCCGCACCCAGTCAATGTCGGATGCGTTGGTAAAGGTACGGCTCTGGGGGTTTCCTGCCTGAATATCTTTTGCCGAGGAGCGGGTATTATCGTTTTCAAAACGATCCACCGGTATATGATCCTGCATACCGGTATTGAGAACATAGGGCCCGGCTTCTTCGTTGCTATATTCCTCCACGCGCAGATACATCGTACCCGGATTCGCGGTTATCTCTATGCAGGCATTTCTGCCGGGGCCGGAATCATCATCCTCCGCGATGAGAGTTCCCTGGTTGTCATACAGGTATAGCTTTGTATCCAGGCCGCCTTCAGTATAGGCGAAAAAATCCCTTCCTCCTGACGGAACAGTTACCCGATACCAGTCTGTATCGCCCGGAGGAGAGAGATTGGCAGATACCGGAATTTCCAGGGACAGAGCGGTAGCTTCGCGTATGGAATTATTCGGCTCGGATCTATCCATGTCGGTAACAACATGGAATTGGTAGGATCCGCTTGTATCGGAATTATATCCCCGTACTTTCACAAGGTAGGTCTGATTCCCCTCGGAATAGCGGGACACCTTAGCGTTACTGTCGTCTCCACCATCATCATTCTCATCAAGAAGGGACAAGGCAGGATCATATAATTCAATATAGGTATCAACATTACCGTCGGTTTCCATAACAAGTAAAGCTGAGGAGGAAACGGTAATACGAAACCAGTCTTCGCCGTGTCTACTGTCTAGGCTTCGGGTAATCCAGGGACCATTAACAGTTGCCGCAATGGGGTCGTTAGCCGTACCCTGCCCTTGGACATAGACAGCGCTTTGACCGGAAGGCGCAACGGGCGCGGAAGGTGTGATGTTTTGCCCTTCGATACGAGTCAGCGTCTGGATAAACCTGTCCACGAACTCCGGCATTTTGGAGCGGGCTTGGTTCATACGATCCATGTCAATATCAGACGATGCCACCACTTTGGCTGTCAGTATATCTATCATCCGCGCCGTAACAATGATAAGCCCGTCCATCAGGTCAATCTCACCGCGGATAATGTAGTCCGCACTGGTCGCCGCGCCGAGGGCCGCCGTCCTTTCTTTGTTTGCCCAGTCGCTCTGCTGAAACCGCATCTCCTCTACTATTTTGTCGAAGCTGGCCCTGTCCACCAGTTCAACCATGCCGTTATCGGAAAGCCTGCCAATGACAAGATTCGTTATCGTGTTGGCGGATTCTGCTGATATACCGCGCCCGTTATTAAACAAGGACACCGCCACTGCTTTCTTTTGCCCATATACAGCGCCGCATAAAGCCACAAACATAAAAACACATACAAGTTTTTTCATTCCCCTATCCCCCGTACTGCGCCGGTAAATTCTCCGAGAAGATCCTGCTCAATATTCCTTAAGGCCCGCGCTAGGGCTTCTTCCTCTGTTATATGGCGGAATAGGGGGTATTTTTTTGTGTAGGTTACCAGAGGTGTTCCGTCATGGGCTTCGATGATGATTTCAAGTACAGGTTCTACGGTGTGGTAATTCCTTGTGGTGTTTTCATTTGCCGCAAAGTTGATAAACACGGTATACACGCCGCCTGAATCGGCAAGGAGAAAACCTTCGCGGCGTAGTATCTCCGCAGCCCGAAGAACGATTGTCCCGGCAGAATTGTCATTCGGGCTGATGGTCACGGTAAGGCGCCTTTCGTTGGCTTCAACAGTACTATCAATGCTGGTAACAATAGCGGGAAGTACTGTATAGCGGGGACCGAAAGCGCTGTTCAAAAGGATCGCCATGTCAGCGTACTCCGCTGTTGCCACGGCAAGGCGGCGGGCCTCCCCCAGCCGTTTTATCGCCAGCCGGGGATTCGGGCTATTTTCGTAACGCCGTATCAATTCGGTCAGCACCAGGGCATTGGCCTGTATCCGGGCATCGTATTTTTTTCCTGCTTCCTCCCGGTCAATATAGGCCAGGGCGTGGTATATGCCTGTTCTGTCCCGGTAAATATCCGCGAACTCCACGCCGAAAAATTCCGCCTCGGAACTAATAACGGTGTTTTGGGAAGCCTGGGTGTTTTCCGTTGCTGCCAGGGCATCATTATAGGTATAGAGGAAGGTTCTTGTGTCCCCGACTTTGGTCTGAAAAAACTGGGCGATCTGTGCCAAAGCCCGGTTCCGCGCTTCTTCGGCGTTCTCGCCTTCGCCCACACCGGAGATATATTGGTCAGACGGATAGACCGTCCCGCGCCTTGTCAGCCATAGGGGTACGTCCTGGCCAGACAAAGTAGATATACCCAGCAGGCCGAACAACAATATGCCAGCAAAAAATTTTTTCATGCCATTACCTCCATTCAGTAAACTGATCCGTTTTTAGGGTAAAATCTTTAACCTTTGCGTCGAAAGCTTTGACTTTCGGCCAAAAAACGCTCCAAGGTTTCTTTCTATAAAAAAAGAGGATATGGTTAATTGTAGACATAAATCTAAGGCTGCTTTCCCAAAAACTGAAGTTTTGGGAAAGCCTCACTAAATAGTTATTTTTCCCTTGACAGTCTGTAGGTTATAAATTACACTATAATTGTGATAGTACGCAGGACAGGTACTTTCGA
>JAISNI010000110.1 GCA_031276295.1 Treponema sp. | reverse complement strand
CCCGCGGACATCGAAGCGCCCACCCTGGAGACCGTGGAATTTTTCGACCGCAAAACCCACAAGGCCGTTCCGCTGGAAGAGGTCCCGCCGGTGATCTTCTCCGAGATTATGCGGGACATAGACCTGGTGGTTTCGGTGGCCCACGTCGGCGGCGTTGATCCGGAAGCCAGCCACTCCACCGTGGAGATGCGGGCCGTCATCGTGGGGGAACTCCTGCGGCTCCTCCACATCGGCAACGTTGTTGTCGAAGACCGCCACGCGAAAATCACCGGTACGCTGGGCGAGTATACCGTACACCTGGGGAGCGCCCAGGTACACAAAATGGGCCGGGGCGCGGTAAACATCCTCGCCGTGCCCAGCCAGCACCGGGGCCGGGTGTTCCTGCCCTTTGCCGACGACGATCCCCGGACCGCGGAAGTTATGTCCAAGATCATCCTTTTGGCCGAGGACCAAACGATCAAAGACCCGGCGATTCTGTCCCAGATTGGGTGATGCGGGCGGCTGTACCGGCTATGCGGTACGGGCATGAAATGTGTATACAGGCGGAATGTGTTCCATCAGGATAATCGTTGATTATGGGAACTGCCGCGAAAAGATAAGGAGTCTGTAATGACGAATATAGTTAAACAAATCGGGCTTTTTTTGACCGTTGTTTTGTTTTTGGCTTGCGGCAGCCAGGAGATGGCCGTTCAGTCTGAGCCCGCCGGGGATTTCGCAGAGCCAGCCCTGGTTAATGTCCTTTATACCGGGGACGGCGGTAAGGGAAAGAGCATTGCCATTCTTCCGCCCGAGGCAACGGGCCTTGCGGAAAATCAAAGTCATATCCCCGCCCTGGTGCAGGGGGAATTAGTCAGCTACTTTAAAAGATATTCCGCCATAGAAGTGCTGGACAGGGTGCAGCTCGACAACCAATACAAAGAACTGTTGTCCGGTTATTATGACGAGAACGCGAAGGAAGGGATGGATTTGGGTCAGTTGACGCCGACGGACTATATTCTGGGCGGGACCATCATGAAAACCACTACGGGCTATGCCATGCAAATCAAGATTACCAGAAGCGCCGACAAGTTCACCGAGGCCAACTATTCGGAGCCCTGCACTTTTTGGGAACTGGAGAACTTTACGGGCATCAGGCGGGCGTTTTTGGACCTGCTTACCCAAATGGAGATACAACCTACGGAACGGGCAAAGACGGAACTTGCCGGGGCTGCACGGGCGCAGACGGTCGCCGCCCAGACCGCGGACGCCCGGGGCTATACCGCCGACAGAAGCGGACGAACAGCCGAAGCCGCCATCTATTACACCCAGGCCGCGGCGATAGACCCCACGATGCTGCAAACGGCCAGCCGGGCCTCCACCCTGACCGCCCAGATTGCGAGCGGAAGCATTGGAGCCGGGACGCGGGATCTTATCCAGCAGCGCAAGGACTGGATAGCCCTGCTCACGGAGACCGAAGAAACTCTCTACAACCTGATTAATTCCGCTTCCGAAAAACCGCCCTACGCGCTCTTTTATTCAAACGATATACAGTGGGGGGACATCAACTACCAAA
This sequence comes from Treponema sp., assembly GCA_031276295.1. GTDB lineage: Bacteria > Spirochaetota > Spirochaetia > Treponematales > Breznakiellaceae > JAISNI01. The sequence continues at coordinate 41,839 of JAISNI010000110.1, read as the reverse complement.
CCGAAAGCCGGGACGCGCGTTTCGAGACGAACCTGCATGGGCTTGCATACTGGTTTGATTCGGTGCGGATAGCGGCGCAGAGCGTCTACGGCGCCGTGTATGACGGCTTAGGCAGAACCGGCCATAAAGACGAGTGGGGCTTGGGGAACTGGCCCGGAAGCGGCGTAACGCAGAGAAACCCCTTCTCAATGTCCTGGCGCCATGACATAAACGTGGTCTTTGAACTGGTGAACGCGCAGGGCAAGGCAATCGGCAGGCAAACCTACGGCAGGCGCGCGGAATACAGCCCCAGACGGGATGGGAACCAGGTCTCCTTTTCATACAACGCGGATGATTTCGCAACCCTTACCTTCAACACGGTTAAAGCGGCGGACATAAGCGACACGGGGATGTCCATACGGGTCGCGTCGGTCAACGGAGCGCCGCCGGAACAAACGCCCTTCCGGATAACGCTGCTTCCCGGTACTGAATTTGCTTCTACCAGGGCGCTTGCTGCCCGGTACTCGCAAGGCGTGCTAAATGAAAGCAATGAAAAAATTCCGGGAACCTTGATAATACCCCCGGCAATCTGGGATGATTATCCGGTTACCTCCATAGCGGACAGTGCGTTTGAAAACAAAAATTTTGGCCAGTCGGGAATCATAACCAGCGTGGTCATTCCAAACAGCGTTACCTCCATTGGAAGCCACGCGTTTAGATTCAACAGGCTGACCAGTGTGGTCATTCCAAACAGCGTTACGTCCATTGGAAACTACGCGTTTAGGGAGAATAGACTGACCAGTGTGGTCATTCCAGACAGCGTTACTTCCATCGGCTTTGAGGCGTTTCAAGATAATTATGCGCGCTACAAGGAGTGGACACTGACCAGCATTGCCATTGGAGTGAATGTGAATTTTGTTTCTGCTTATGCTGTTGATGCTCCGTTCAGTGAACCGACTGGTGACCCTTACAGTTCTTTCAGAAGATTTTACAACCGCAACGGCAAAAAGGCGGGGACGTATACCCTGAACGGCAAAAAGTGGAGTTTTACGCCGCGCTAAGGGGAGCGGGCGGCGGACAGGCGCGGCATGATAAACGGGGTATACAAAATTCAAATGTCCGTCGATTGTGCCGTAAATGGCGGCTGATTACATAGATTAACGCGGTTTTTTGTATTAACCCCCGGTTGGTTTCGGGAAAGGCTTTGAAAACTATGCGTCTGTCCGTAAAACTACACGGCTTTTGTTGGCGCGTCCTTCTCCGGCTTTTCTTGTCCGTTCCTCTTTTGTATGCTATACTCAAGGTATGACTTCCCGTAAAATGCCTGTCGGTATTCAGGACTTTGAAAAGCTCCGTTCCAACGGGTATGTATATGTAGACAAGACCGCTTACGTGTATAAACTGGCGCGTGAGGGCCTCCCCTATTTCCTGGGGCGTCCCCGCAGATTCGGCAAGAGCCTGTTAATCTCTACCCTCAAGGCATATTTCCTGGGTAGAAAAGAGCTTTTTGCCGGACTTGCCATAGCGGAACTGGAACAGGACTGGATTAAATACCCGGTTTTTCATATCGATCTTAATGTAGAAAATTACAGCCGGGGGCTTGCCTCCCTAGAGGCGGGCCTTGACACTAATTTACGGATGCTGGAAGAACAATGGGGCCGTGATACGGCGGAAACAACCCCGGCGGCCCGGCTTTACGGCCTTATCTACCGGGCCTGTAAAAAGGCCCAAAGAAAAGTCGTCGTCTTAATAGACGAATACGACCGGCCCCTCCTGCAAACTATGGACGACGAACAGGCCCAAACCGCTCTCCGCGATGCCCTCAAGGGCTTCTACGGCGTGTTAAAAGCCGCCGATCCCTGGCTCCGCTTTTACCTGCTCACCGGCGTTACCACGTTCTCGCAGGTCAGTGTTTTTAGCGATCTGAACCAGCTTGTAGACATCAGCATGGACCGGGAATTTGCCGGTATCTGCGGCATTTCCTCCCAGGAATTGACCGGTACTTTCGATCCCGAACTGCATGAACTGGCGGAAAAAAACGGCCTGAGCTATGACGGGACCCTTGAGGAAATGCAGAAACGGTATAATGGCTACCATTTTGCCAAGAATACCGGCGGGATGTATAATCCCTTCAGCGTGCTCAACACCTTTTTCAGGGGGGAATTTGCCTATTACTGGTTTAAGACCGGCACGCCGACGTTCCTCTTAAAAAAATTAAAGGATGCGCGCTTCAACCTGCTCCGGTTTGCCGGGGGTATTTCCGTCTCTTCCGCATCCATAGACGACTACCGCGGTAATGGCGGCAGCCCGGTCCCCATACTCTACCAGAGCGGCTACCTTACCATAAAGGACTATAACAAACAGTTTGACGAGTATATCCTGGGTTTTCCGAACGAAGAGGTGGAATACGGTTTTCTGAACGAGCTGGCGCCCTTTTATTCTTTCGGCGTTCCCGATTGGCAGGGTTTTTTTGTAGGGGATTTTATCAAGGATCTCCAGAGGAATGACACGGAAGCCTTTATGGTCAGGCTGCGGGCGTTTTTTGCGGCCATACCTTACGAGTTGAACGACCGGAGTGAACGGTTCTATCAGACGGTATTTTACCTGCTCTTTACACTGATGGGGCAGTACACGGCGGTAGAGGTGCGCAGTGCGGCGGGACGTGCGGACGCGGTGATCATGGGCCCTGACACGGTGTATGTGTTTGAGTTCAAACTTGCCGGGGTCGGCGGTGTGGAGGATGCCCTTGAGCAGATAGACGGCAAGGGGTATCTGATTCCGTACACGGTAAGCGGGAAGAGGCTCGTCAAAGCGGGTGCGGTATTCGGGAAGGAAAGTCGTACCCTTGACGAGTGGAAAACGGTTACTCTTCCCGCATCGTCTTCCCCTCCTTAAAATCGGCCGTCAGTAAACGATTCACGTATTCTCTTGTCCCCGGCTGCGGATAAAGGTTTCGTACTTTTCAGGATCGCTCTTAAAGCCTATTACAGGCGAATCGGGATCGTCAAGGGCTTTATCCAGGGCCTGAAATGCTTCAAACATAAGGCGTTCCGAGTCAACCTTCCTGCCAAGCCGCGAACTAACCCCCATGCAGAGATCGTTCTTGCCGCTTAAAGCGTCGGAAAGTTTGCTGAGGACCTGCGCGTGGAATTGCTCGCACTGGCTCATACCGCCTTCCAGGGCCTGGCTGGGTACGATAATGGAGATTCCCCTTTTGCCTTTTTCAAAGATAAGATCGCGGTGCTTAAAGAATTTTACCGCCTCATTGGCAATCTGCCGGTAGAGGGTATCTCCCATAACCTTTTTGTCCTTGAATTCCAAGGCAAGAAAGACCAGATCCTGATCGGCATCCGCACAGCGGTCGAGTTCCGCCTCAAGCCTGTCCCCGGTATAATCTTCCCAGCCTATATTGCCCCGCGGTGAATAGAGCCCGCGGTGAACAGGCTCGTTCGGCGGCGGTTCCTCAGCTTTATGCTCTTCAGGCTTTTCCTCCGGTTCTGTTTCCTCTTCACGGCCATCGATTTCAGGGAAATTAAAATCCTCATCGGCGTACTCAGGTTGATCAAGTTCGGCGCTCCGATCAACGGCATCCTCGGTATCGGTAATTTCGTCAAAATCGACAAAATCAATTGTATCGTCAAACAAGGATGCATCATCGCCCTCATCTTCGGTCTTGAAGAAATCGTCCAGATCGGTAGGCCCGTCGCTTTGAGGTTTATCCCCGCCGCTTTCGGCGTCAGGGAAGTTGCCGGTAGTGTCCGGTTCGTTATCGTTTTGATCGGCGTCCCCGCCGTCTTCGGTATCAAACAGATCGTCAATCATGTCCAAATCGTTACCGTTTTGACCGGCATCCCCGCTGTTCTCGGTATCAAACAGATCGTCAATCGTGTCCGGTTCGTTACCGTCTTGACCGGCGTCCCCGTCGTCTTCGATATCAAACAGATCGTCAATCGTGTCCAGTTCGCTACCGTTTTGACCGGCGTCCCCGCCGTCTTCGGTATCAAACAGATCGTCAATCGTGTCCAACTCGTTACCGTCTTGACCGGCGTCCCCGCCGTCTTCGGTATCAAACAGATCGTCAATCGTGTCCGACTCGTTACCGCTCTGGCCGGCATCCCCGCCGCCTTCGGTATCAATGAAACCGTCAACATCGTTCGGGCTATTACCGGTTTGCAGATTGTCTTCATCGTTTTCAAGGTTGAAGAAGGCATCAATATCATCCGATTTTTCGTCGTCGTCTTCGCGCCGCGTGGGGGCATTATCCTGGTTTTTGGCGAATACAATAAGAAGCATCAGGGTAATAAAGGCAAGGCAGAAACTGCTCAGCACCGCTATGAACGTTTGCTTTAAAATATCAAGGAGAACGGGATAATCAATGGTACTGTATACCGCCCGGATAGTGGCATTCCGCTGCTCCTCTATCTGAAGGGGCAGAAACGGCTGATCCTTTGACAGGCCGAAACCGGTTTTAAAGCGCGGCGGATCATCGCCCTGTATTACGCTGCCCTCTACCTTCTCAAAGCCTAAGACCCGGTCGGCGCCGGTAATAATAAGCCCTTCCAGGGTCGCCGTTTTTTCCAGTCTGGTCTGGATTTCTTCTTGATAGGGCGAACTCATAAAGCCGAAAAAGTCAATTGAAGACGCAAAAACCGCCATCTGATCGATTTCCCTTTCAGCCATGGAGCGTCGTTCAAAGTAACTACTTCTAAACCTGATTGCCGCGTATACAATGCTTCCGGTGTATACCATTATACAGAGTACGGCGATTATAATAGAAATTATCCTGGAAATGTCGGAAGCTCCTGCCTGCCTCCGTCCGGAAGGTGCGGCATGAACATTCTTTTGACCGAATTGTTTGGATTGTTCCATACATTAAATTATATACGTTTTTTTATTTTCATGCTAGAATGAATTTATGAATTTGAGAAAATCACAACTTCCTGCGGGTTGGTATCCCCGAACCCCAACGGAAATAGAAGCGTTTCTGAAGTCCCGGAGCGGGAAGCCCGGAGCCGGGGCCGCGGTTGCCCCGCACGCCGGTTGGTACTATTCGGGCCGCATAGCCGCGGAAGCGGTTTCCGCTTTGCTCTCAGGCGGGCAAAAGCCGGATACGGTTATCATCATAGGCGGCCATCTCCCCGAAGGCTGTCCGCCCCTGCTTGCAATGGAAGACGGCGTTCAAAGTCCCCTGGGAACCATGATGATGGACAGGGAATTCCGGGAATGTCTTTCAGGGAAGATAGACGGCAGACCCGACATCTACCGTGACAATACGGTGGAGGTTCTCCTTCCTATGGTACACTATTTTTTCCCCGATGCCGGCCTTGTGTGGCTGCGGCTTCCGGCTGAACGGCGCTCCTATGATACGGGAGTAGAACTGGCGACTCTCGGCCTTTCCCTGGGCAGGAAACTTGCCGTTCTAGGGTCAACCGACCTTACCCACTACGGCTTTAACTATGGATTTTCTCCCCGGGGCGGCGGTCAAAAAGCCCTGGACTGGGTGCGGCAGGTAAACGATAGTTCTTTTATAGAAGCCGTCAAGACAGGCGATCCGGCGCTTGTATTCGAAAGGGCGGAAGCGGATAAGTCTGCCTGTTCGGTGGGGGCTGTTCTGGCCGTCCTGGGTTATGCCCGCGGGATGGGGCTGGGGAATGCCGAACTGCTTGCCTACGCAACCAGCGCGGAAGCAGGCGGAAGTACGGAGATACCCGATTCCTTTGTAGGCTACGGCGCCTTTGCCTGGTATCCGGCAGAAGGCGGGGCTTAGGACGTTAGGCGGGATTCGCTTCTCCATTCAAAAATGATAAGGATTACTACCCCCGCGCATACCGAAAGATCGGCAGCGTTGAGGATTCCCGTTCTGATGTTTCCTATGCCGAAATTCATAAAATCTATAACCTTGAAATCATGGAAGATTCTGTCTATCAGATTCCCTATGCCGCCTCCGATTATGCAGGCAATACAGACGGCGCGCTTCACTTTCTGCTCCCAAAACATGATATAGATAAAGGCCGCAAGGCAGACGCCTACCGGTATGAACAGTAACAGCGCATACTTTAACGCGGGATGCCAGGACGCGCCGAGGCTCAGAAAAGCCCCGTCGTTTTCCTGATAGACAAGGATGACCATGTTATACAGTAAGCGTATCGGGCTTTTTCCGTCCAGAAAGGACGAAGCAAGAACTTTGGTCAGCCTGTCCAGCAGGAAGTTGGCCGTACATACACCCAGGCTGATGAGGATGTGTTTTTTCCGTTCGATAAATACATTCATACCCTTACCTTGTTGTTCTTTCTATACTCTAACTCTAACCGCGTTGAGTACCTTTTCGATTTCCGCACGGCAGTAAGCTGCCGCCGCTTCGATAAGCGGCCCCGTCTGTAACTGCGGGGATCTGCGTTTTACCGCCGCGGCTTCGGGTAACAAGGTTGCCAGTACGAGGCTTTCGTCTTGTTTTAGTTTTTCAAGCCAAGCGGAAATACTGTTTCCGGGCAGGGGAAGCGCGCAGATCTTGGCGTGGTAGCCCGCCAGAAAATCTTCCGTGCTCACAGACGGCTTACCCCAGACAGGGGCGGGGTTTCCCCTCCTCTGCCCCTGCTTTATGCGCACATTAACAGCCGCCCCCATACCCGGTATAGGGATAAGCTCCGCCCCGAGCAGGGCGGCCTTGTCCTCAAGCCTTTCACGGTACATGCGCATGGCCGGGGTTTCGTAGTAAAAGCCTCCGTCTTTTCCCCCCCGTTTTGTAAGGGGCGTCCTGTAGAGAAGGTCCGAATGGAGGGTTTCAAGCGGCGATAACCTTTTCTGCCTTTGAGCAAAAGAGGGGAAGAGGTATGCGCCCCTGGTATAGGTCAAACCCAGCGGGTAGGAAAAATCCGCCCCGTACAGTTCAATTTCCTGCGCCCCGAGGCTTTCGGCAAGGCAAACGGCCGCATAGGTAACGTTCCCGCCGGAAGTATCCACGGGGGGAAAGCTGCGCCAGAAGCGGGAAACGTATGCCGCAAGTGGATGCCCTCCGGCAAAGAAGTACCTGTTTCCGGTCATTGCTGCAAGCAGCGGCGGGCTTGCAAGGTCCAGAAAGAGCGGGGTCCCCTCCGGTATGCCGTTCATAAAGTGCTGGCAGCTATAGTGCTGGCAATCAATGGAAACAACCGCATGGGCCGTTATGCCCGCGTTGACAAGGCTGTTAAGGCTTGTATCCGCGGCAATGATGAATGCCGTCCGCTGTTCGGCCCTGAGCCTGGGTAGCTGTATATCCAGCGAAGGCCCCGCGGCGCTTACCGCCGCGCGTCTTATGGAAGGAAGGGGGGGAGTATCCCCCGCGTTGAATAGATTCCGTATAATGTTGGAAAACCACCGGGTTCCAAAGTACGCCTGTACCGAATAATCCGCCGAGACGCACGAGACGGCCCCTTCAATAGCGGCTTTTGCCGCGGTAAATTTATCCGCGTCAAAGGCTACCCTGTTGCGGATAGGCAGTACCCGTATGCCTTCCTGCAAAACCGGCTGGTACGAGGCGAGTATGCGCTTCTCGATAAGGGCAGGCGGAACGTCAATGAGAAGGCGGAAACGCGGGTCCTTAAAAATACCGCTCATTTCACAGGAACAGAGCAGCTCGGCAATTCCGTTGATATCGTAGTCTATCACAAAAACACTGCATACCCCCTCACATTCCAGCGCGGCGGCAGGAAAAAACCCTCCGCCTAGGCCCATGAAGACAAGACAGCCCGCATCTTTAACCGAATCCAGGAGCCGCGCCGCTTCGCGTTTGGGGTCTACCATTGAATGGAGGGGATAGGCGTTTCCGTCCCGGGCGGTGATGGCGGGAACGATCTCGCCGGAACGGGCCCGGAGGAATCGGTAACGGTGAAGCCCTGTATCCGCGACGGAAAGCCGCGAGCAGAGCGCCCCGTCCCTTGCCGAAAGCGAGAGCAGATTCCGTTCAAAAAAGGATTCCGTATTCAGCCTATCCAAGGCAAGCCCCCTTAGCGGCGGCCCATACCGTTTTTTCCCGCAACGCGGCGCAGGAGACATCCTGTTCATCGGGAAAGAGGAGCGGGGCAAGTTCCCCCCGGACAAGCGGAGAGAACCGCGGGTCGTCGAGCGCCCGCAGGATAGCGGCGAGGGCCGACTCGTCGCGGTTGTGCGGCGTACCCAGGTTGAGCTCAGAGAAAAGCCTTTCACGGGACGGATACGCGCCCCGATTTTCCGCCGGATACCCGGCGGACGGCGTTTGCGGCCTGGGGGATGCAGGCTTTAAAAGCTCGTCTCCCCTGGGCAGGACAGTGAAGACGCCGTGATTCTTCCCCAGCGTATAAAGGCGTCTGGGATAAGACGCAAGCCTATCCTGAAACCACCCCGCATATATGTCCATGCTCCCCCGCACCGCCCCCGCGCGGATAAATTGCTGCGAATAATAGGGGGAAACCCGCACGGCCCTTTCTTCCATCATGCTGTTAAGCCGGTATGGCCGCGCGTGGCTTACCAGGTCCGACGCCGCAAGGTCCATACCGCATATAAAAACCGGCCCCCGGCCCAGATAGAAAGCCAGGTCCAGAGCGGAAGCGGTAACCGTTCCCCGTTGCGGAAACCGGATAAAGGGAATGCCGCATGACGAAAGGGCTATACCCTGCCAGAGACTTTCGTCGGCCAGGATCAGCACGGGAATATCCCCGCATTGGGACGGGAGAGCCGCGCAGGACTGGACCGCCGTCTTTTTTTCCCCTTGGGGAAACCGCAGGTATTCCCAGAAGTGGAAGAGAGCCCAGCCTCCGCCGTCGGTACCGATGACAATATCCGGCGGAACCCCGCCTGCCAGCAGGGCTTCCACCGCGGAAGATGCGGCCAGCACGAAGATACGATTCTGGGCTTTAAGTTCCCGCAGCAACGGGATACTCTTTTCCAGACTCGGCCCCGCGCCGCACACGACAAACGGCAGTTCAGGCTCCGCCGGCTGCCGTAACCTGAGAGTCTTCGTAATAATCCTGATATTCCTGAAAAAATTCCTTACCCACCGGCTGCCGAAACCCCGCGCCGTCCTTTTGTTGGCATCAAGGCGCTTTACGCAGTTAAGCGCCGTGGACACAAGCTTCACGTAGGCGTCGCGGTATACGATACGACAGGGCCGCCATTCAACTATCCTGATAAAAGCCGCGTCCGTATCGGGAATCTCCCCCTCCAAAAAAGAATTAAGGTCCTGGTTATTCCCGTATCCGGGGAACCAGCAGCTATCGGGTAAAAAATCCCCGGCATTATAGGAGGGCAGGCCGTAAAAAGAAGCCAACAACGCATTTATGTCGGAAAAATAGGCGGATGTATGAACGGCTATGATCTTTGCCTTGGGGAAGCTCCTCCTGAGGGGCGCTATGGTATAACCAAGGCCGCATTCAACGAGGATAAAGAACCGTATATCGTTTTTCAGGCACAGGGAAGCAATGTACCTTTCAGCCTCGCCGCGCGGATCATACCGGGAATGGAGGGCATGGCGCCCGCAAATGACGGTAGGATCACCGGACAGGGCTTTCAGCAATTGCTCCGGCATACACTACAGATAGGACCTGACCAGTTCAAAAGCCTTGCTGGAATTATCCGTATTGAATATAAGCAGAATTTTGGTATTAAGGCTGTTCGACAGGCGGTGGGCAATAAGTTCCCCGTCTTTTACGATAGGAAGCAGTACAAGCACCATATACGCGGAAAGGGAAACACTCGTTCCGAATAGCTTGATCATACCAGCAACTTCATCTTTAAATTTATCCCTTCCCTCATCGTCAAGGCCGGAGGGTACTTCAACAACTATACCGTAAAAGGCAGGATAGATTTCCCTGAATTGATCTATCTCTTTTTCTACCGCTTCCCCCGCTCTGCTTTCGGGCGCCTCTTTATCATCCCGAACCGATCCTTCGGGAATGATAAAAACAGCCCTTGTGCGGCTAAGGATAGGCTCTACAACATGGGTATCAATCACGGCCTCGTCTTCTTCCCTTACCAGAAGAAGGTATCTATGGGGAGTATTGTCATCCAGAGGAAATGCCCGGAAAACCACGTTTCCGTACAAGCATTTAAGGGTAGGAGAGGTTGCTATTTTAAAGGACTGAGACGGCGTTTTGCCTGCCCCCGCGTCCCCTATTTCAGTAAAGGGAATCGAGACCTGCCGCATACCAAGGCCCACCGTTGCGTAACTGACATACCGATCGTCTTCCAGGGCAAGACAGATACCAACCTCACAAACCTTGTATGCCTTACATAAACTTAACGCGGTATAGGGCGCCGAACGGGAAGGGGCAATACGTTGCAGCCTTTCCGAAAAGGCGTCCTGCTCCCACGCCGCTTCGTCAGGATTCCGGGCGGCGGCTTTACTTAATAACCCCATTCAGGTTAATCCCAATTCCTTGAACAGTTTTTTATAGGTATCAAAGTATTCGGATTTAGCAAATTCCTCAATTTTATCATCGGGCAGCGATTCCAAAAGCTGGTCCATGTAGGAAAGCACCGTTTTAAGTTCCTGCTGTAAATTGGCCGGAAGGGAAGCGGTATTGAGGGCATCATCAGGAGCGCTTTTCGGAGGCGGCATTTCAGCTTCCGCTTCCGGTTCGGCTTTTACCTCTTCGCTTATCGGGGGAATCTGGGCTTCTTCCGCCTCCACGACAAAGCCTTCAGGCACGGTATTATTCTCTTCGTCAGCCGGATATTCAGGGGAGGTCTCGGAGGCAAAGGCATCCGGTTCAAATTCCCCCCCCATGGAGAGATTGATCTCTTCCTCTTCCGGGGTCTCTTCAAAAGAGATGTCGTCCAGGGAAATCTCATCAGGGGCTTGTTCATCTTCCAGTTCCAAATCTATGGAGAGATTATCCAGAGAAGGCTCCGCAATGGGGTTCTCAACGATTCCCTCCGAAAGATCCGGCTCCTCAATAAACGCCTGGGACATATCTATATCTTCATCTAACGCCGCATGGGGGTCTTCCGCAAGAAATTCCTCCTCTTCCGGATCCGGCGGCTCGGTCATAAATTCAACGCCTTCATCACGGAGTTTCTGTAGCACTTCCGTATCTTCTTCTATAAAATCTTCCGGGCTTTCAAGATCGACTTCAGCGCCGTTGCTTTCCGCCGACTCCATACCGTCGGACAGAAAATCGTCTCCGCCCAGATCAAACGATTCGTCGTCATCAAAGTTAATCTCTATCCCCTCGGCATCTTCATCAAAAATTGATTCCGATGCTTCTTCGTCGGTAATAATATCCGGCTGGCTGGAAAGCGGGTAGTCTTCCGCCTGAGTATCCTCCGTTTCCTTATCCAGGTCTATTTCAGGAGGCGTCTCATTATCAGGGAATGGTTCAGGATGGAACGATTCTTTTAAAGCCGCTTCTTTACGAACCGTCTCATTAAAATCATCAAAATTGAAACTATCGCCCAGCCCCTCGGTAGCGTCTTCGCCTGTTTCCTCGGTAAAATGGGCGGTATTGAGGATATTATCAAGTTCATCACCGGTCAGTGCGATCTTTTCATCGTCTTCCTCGTCAAAGAATCCCCTGTTCTGCCCCTCTTCCCGGTGAGCCTGAGCGGATCTGTCCTGAACAGGGTATTCTTCCCGCATGAACTTAAAATCCTCTTTCAAATCACTTAATTCACTGCGAATGGAGGACAATTCATCGGCAATCCTCATCAGTAACTGAGTGGAAAGATCCGATGCTCCGGATTTTTCCTCCTGGGCTGCGGAATTGGTCATAGAAACTTCCTCCTGTTCTTCTGGATTAATGTCGGAAAGATCATATAAACTTTCATCTTGTATCTCACCGTTTTCAGTAAATTCTTCCTCATCGTCGAAAGAAATATCGGCAGGCATTGTATCATCGAAAAAATCCTCAAGGGAAATCCTGGTAAAACCTTCTTGTTTTGCTTCATCTGAAAGTTCCGGGGTATCATCTTCAAAATCCTCCAGGGAATTCCCAAAGATAGCCAGATCGGCGTTTTCTTCAGACAGAGAATTGTAAGAATCTTCGTCAAATTCTATACCGGAAATATCGGCAGGCAGTTGATCCTCCAAAGACATTTCATCCTTATCGTCATTCATATCATCATCATCTATAAATGAAACATTGGAGAGTCCGTCTTCCGCATCTATAAATATTTCATCATCGGTTTCTACGGAAGCATCATCTCCGGCAAGTTCCATATCTTCCGCGGGAGCGCCGGGTTCTACCGGCTCTTTCTCCCCGAAAAAGCCGTCAACGGCGTCTTCCCCTTCCGCCGTATCTTCATCCTCCAAATCAGGAATACTCAGCATATCGGAAAAATCGTCGGCAGCCGGCGGATTACCCTCATTGGCAATCTCCTCGTCCATATCAAGATTCGGTATGCTCATTTCAGGAACGGCCAAATTTGAAACATCCTGACTTTCAGGGAATTCGGTACTCTCCGAAGAAGAGAATACCTGAGGTTCGCTCTTTATCCATACGCCGTATTCATCAAGCTCATTGGATGATCCGATAGTAGTACGGTCAAAATATATTGAAGGTTTTTTTTCATCCGCCATGCGCCGCTCCCGTTAATTTAAATGCCGTCTTTTCATATCACAGGTATATCTATATCTTCCTATCGGCAATTATATCCAATAAATATAATATGGAAAACTCTAAAACACGGCTGAAGTTGCTATACAATAAAATAATCATACTATCTACTATGGTAGTCTATTGCTTTTCCTGTTGTCAAGGTTTTAATACGATGTTATAGGGGGTTTTTCCCCAGGGCTTAAGAAAGGGGCAAAAGAAACCGTAAATTGATTTAATGAGAGCGGCAAAATACCTCATAGCAATCTGGACTGCGGTGCTTGCATATACGGGCATGACGATTTCTCTGGGCATGACCGGTTTTTCCGCATACAGGGTGCTTCAGGGGGAAAAGGATAAACAGCAGCAGAATCTGGACGCGCTAAAATCTTTGAATCAGGAATTAAAAAATACCACCGACGCCCTGTTGTACGACAAGGATACCATTGCTATTTTCGCGCGGGAGCTGGGATTTGCTTCCAAAGATGAAAAATTTATCAGAATTGTAGGTCTATCCGCCCTGCACAAGCAGCGTATGGAAGCAGGGGGCGTTCTTTCCGCAGCCAAACCGGACTACACCCCCGATTACGTTCTCAAGATCATCTCCCTCTGTATGGGCATCTTCGTTTTTATCACGATAGCCTGGGGCGATTACTACTTACACCGCAAAAAAGACTGAAGCCGCCGGATTCCGGTGTTACCGCGTACCGTGGCGGAATTCGCGCTGGACATCCCGTTTCAGGTCCCGTTCCCGTATATCGGCGCGTTTGTCATAGGCTTTTTTCCCTTTACACAGGCCCAATTCTACTTTGACGCGGCTTTTCTTAAAGTAAAAAGAGAGGGGGATAAGGGTATAGCCTTTTTCTTCAACCTTACGCCGTATACGTTTTATCTCGTCGCGGTGGAGGAGGAGCTTTTTCCGCCGATCCGGATCGTGGTTGAAGACCGATGAGAAGGGATTCTCCGCTATACGCAGGGAACGAAGCCAGACCTCGCCGTTTATAACCTCCGCCCACGCGTCGGGAAAGGAGATTTTTCCATCCCTAAAGGATTTTACCTCGGTACCCAGAAGCTCTATCCCGCATTCATACCGGTCGTCTACCGCATAATCAAAGCGGGCTTTCCGGTTAAGGGCGATGATCTTGATGCCGTTACTCATAGTTTGTTCCTCTTTTTACGTTAGGTCTACCTTCTTTGTTACCTTGTCGGAACCAGAACGGGCCTGAAGGATACAAAGGGCGAACAGGACGAGGGTGGAAGCGAAGCTCTGGTTGCTATAGTTACAGAGGGAGCATTTATGTCGAATTTAGAGCCGCCCCTTACCGGCCTTTCCGGCGAGCCTATGCTCTCTATTGCCCGTGCCGGAGCGTGGAGAAAGCTCTGCGGGGCAAAAGGTTCCGCGCACCACTCCCAGTACCCGCCGGCCATGTCCCCCGGTAGAGCGGGCTCTTTTCCGTCTGTTCCGTCCGGGGCTTCCGTATTCCCGATCGTTTTGGCGGCATATTCCCATTCGGCTTCGGTGGGCAGGCGGGCTTCCCAACCGGGGAAGTCCGCGGCCAGCAGACCGGTGAGCCACCTGCAATAAGCCTGGGCCGCGTACCAGGATACCCCCGTTACGGTAGTTTCCCCGGTTCCGCTTTGCACGTCCTTCAGGTAAAGGGAATCAACAAGGCCCCGTTCGATAAGGTCCTGAGTGTTTTCCCCGTTCCATTCAGGATTGGCCCGGAGGAAAAGATCCCAAGAATCACGGCCTGCCTCGGCTATGGAGACAAAAAAGACGGGAGCATTACCGCCGGTACCCTCAAAACGTATCTCACGGGGGAAGGGTTCGGCCTGGACAAACTTTCCTGCGGGAATACCTGTAAAGTACAGACCGCCCACGGTGATGATTTCAGGACGGCCGCCGTCCGGTACCGGCAGGTTTTCCTTTAATAGGGTTGCTTTCCGCTTTTCCCTTTGATACCAGGCCGAATTGTCTAAAGTCCCGGCGCTATCCTGGGGGAGCAGGCCGGAAAGCCACGCGGAAGCCCCGGGATTGTCGGAAAGCCACGCGAGTATATCCTCCGCGGAACGGAGGAGGCTGATCGGGGAAGGGGAAAGGCCCCCGTTATCCTTGAGGAATTTTGCCCGCCCAAGGTCGCGGAGGCCCGCCTTTGTCTGGGTAAAGCGGGCGGCGGCCTTCAGAATATCTTCCATACCGGCGGCGGTTTCAGGATCGGACACCGCCGGCCCTGTTCTGTAGGCTCCCTCGGAAAGCGTCTGGGGTATCTGGTAATCTTCGGAAGCCTCTCCCGCAAATGACCACTCGGCATATTCCGCGGCTTCCGCGGTAAAGGCTTTAACCGGATCCGGCGTCTTTAGTTCAAAGGCTAACGCTTCCCTTTTGGGGAAGAAGATCGAAGCGAAGATACGGCCGCCGAATTCTCTTTCGGTTAGATACGTGGTAAAACCGGGCAGAACCGCTTCGATACGCCGCTTCCCTTGAGGGATAAAGAGACTGCCCGGCGTTTTACCCTGATAGACCCCGTCTACCCTGATTGCGGCTCCTTGAGGTTCCGACTTGACGGAGAGGAGGGTTCCGGGCTTTGAAAGTCCGGGATACACTAAGATAAGGAAAAGGATGAGGAGTATAACCAGGGAATAGAGGCAGGCAAGGTACAGTCCCGGCCGAATACCCAGAATAGGTTTGAGGCGTACCCTGTCTTCAGGCAGGACGCCGTCCTGGGACGGATCTTTTTCCGGGAAGAAATTCTTTACCGGGGGCTTTTTTCGTACCGTATGCTTTTTTCTTGACGGTTTTTTTCTTGACATAAGAAAGATTATAAAACGCTCATAACCAGCTTGTCAATGATGACGCTTCGTGATAGATTCTTTATAAATGGTTAAAGAATCGAATTTCTTGAACGGTCTTCAGCGTATAACCGAAGCGTATCTTACCCGCAGGCGGAAGATACGGCGGCTCAAAAAGGAAAAGCAGAAGAAAAAACATTTTATCCTGGACTGGGTAGAAGCCTTTATATGGGCCGCCGGTGTGGTACTTCTTATCAATCAGTATCTCTTTCAGGCCTATCAGATACCTTCCGGCTCTATGGAAACTACCCTCCTTATTGGGGATCGTATTTTTGTCAATAAGGCGGTATACGGGCCGGAACTCCTGCCGGGGCTTACCAAGCTGCCCAGTCCCATAAAACCCCTGAGGAATGATGTTATCATATTTGAGAATCCCTCGTATGATTCCCAAGGTCCTGCCTTTGATATAGCCCAGCGCATCATATATATGCTTACCCTTTCCCTGGTGGATATAGACAAGGATGAATACGGCCAGCCTAAGCCCCACTTTCTTATCAAACGGGCGGTAGGTATGGGAGGGGATCGGTATATAGAAAAGCGGGGGGAGATGCAGGTACGCTTTGCGGGGGAGGAGCGCTGGGTTAAGGAGCGCGATTTTATCGCCGCGCGGGGTTACACCCATCAGTTAAGCCGGTTTTCTCCGGGGGACTATACTATTCTTGAAAAAACGGGATACGAGCGCGCTATCAGGGATACGAAGGAACGGAAAAGCCCGCGTTACACGGTAAATGAACTTTCGGACGACCACTTTGCCCTTCAGAACATATACTTTGAAGTACGCCGCGCCGCAGCCCCACATGAACAGGAATTCCGTATCAAGCTGGCCCGGCTTAAGCTGGGCATCTATGTTCCCGAAGGAAGAATACTCCCATTGGGGGATAATCGGATCAATTCCCGAGACGGGCGCTATTTCGGTCCGGTAAGAGAAGCAAAAATTTTAGGACAGGGGGCTCTCAAGTATTGGCCTTCGGTACGGTTCGGCCCCATTAGGTAGATACATTATGTTTGAAAAGAAAAAATTTTCTTATGCCGATCAGAAAAAACAGCGTCGTCATGCACATTGGGGTTTTATCTGGTTCCTTGGTTTTTTTTTGCTTTATACGGTGTTTACCAACCTGCTATTTTCATTCCGTGTCCTGGAAAATGAATCCATGCAGCCCGGCTTACATTCCGGGGATTTTCTGGTATTTTCCTCCTATACGTTTCTTTCCCTGTTTCCCGTAGATTCCCGTCCGCCTGTCCTTCCTGTCCGCCGCGGTAACATCGTGCTTATTGATACCGGCAGGCCGGATCAGCGGAATCTTGTAAGCGCCGTGCTGGATAACCTTATCCGGTTCTTTACCGCCCAGCGTGTCAGCTTTGACAACAAGGGGGAAAACTGGTATATCAAACGGGTCTTGGCCCTGCCCGGGGATGAGATTTCCATGGCCAATTTCGTACTCCGCGTAAAACCTAAAGAGAGCGAGTATACGCTTACGGAGTATGAAGTAGCCGAACAGAACTACAATGTTACTATCCCCCAGATACCCGCGCTTTGGGACGAGTCCCTTCCCTTTTCCGGTAATATGGAAACGATGGTTCTGGGCGAAGGCGAGTACTTTGTCCTCTCGGACGACCGCAGCAACACCAACGATTCCCGCACCTGGGGGCCTATACCGGTTGATTATATAGCCGGCAAGGCCCTGTTCCGGTATTGGCCCTTAACCAGGCTGGGGATGCCGTAAACGGAGGGGGAGCTTGTTGGGTATCTTCATTGAATAAAACCGAATGCTGTATTATAGTTAGTGAGTATTATCTTTATTTTATGTTATAGGAGAATTCCACATGAAAATTGGGGCTCAGTTGTATTCGGCGCGGGAATACTGTAAAACTCCGGAGGATATTGAAGCTACCCTGCGGAGAACCAAGGCTATTGGTTTTGATGTAATTCAAATTTCCGGTTTCGGCCCTTGCGATATAGACCTGCTTTCAGCCTGGGTTAAAGAGCTTGGGCTTGACGTATGCGTTACCCACGTTCCCTGGCCGCGTTTAAGCGACCCGTCCGAACTGAAAAAAGTCATTGCCGAACACAAAAAGCTGGGGTGCGGTCAAATCGGCCTTGGATCACGGCCGGGCGATGTGTACCCCAACAGCTACGAAGGCTGGACACGCTTTATCAGGAAAGCCAACGAGATATGCAGGCAGGTTGCGGACGAAGGTCTGAGCTTCGGCTACCATAATCACGACTTTGAGTTCCAGAAATGGGGCGGCGTCCCTGCCATAGACCGCGTCATCGAAGAGTGTCCCGATCTCAACTTTATCCTCGACACCTTTTGGGTACAGGCAGGCGGCGGCAATCCCCTCAAATACATCAAAAAACTGGACGGCCGTATCAAGGTTATTCACTTTAAAGATTACCGCATCGTCGACCGTATCCGCCAATACGCTGAAATCGGCGAGGGCAATCTCGACTGGGACGAGATCATCCCGCTTTGCAAGGCGCAGAATATTCCCTATGCGGTCATCGAGCAGGATGCCGATTTTCTTGCCGATCCCTTTGAAAGCCTAGTCCTAAGCCGGAAATTCCTTTTAGGAAAAGTATAGCCGGTTTCAAGGCGTCTTTAAAACCCCGCCGGTTTTTTAGGACGCCTTTTGCTGACTATGAGCGTAAAGATGGCAGAGAGGGATTAGCTGCCGCTTGCCGGTTATAACTTAGGCAGCCAAACCAGGGGGCCCGTCTCCCATTCGGCGGTATAGCCGCGGATGGAACCTGCCGCGGAGATCGGGCGGAAGCTCAAGTCTATATTTGCAAGCGCCGCGGCGCGGAATGAAAATACGGGGGGTATAGAATCCTGAGGGGGGACGGTATTCAGAATAAGGGCCGTACAGAGGGCGGGCCGGGGGAAGCGGTACAGAACCTCCGCTCCCGCCTGTTCCGGGGCTGCCGTACCGGGAAGTCCGTCCAGTTCTATTCCCAGCAAAGCCCTGATACTGCCGAAAAGCTCCGGTAAGTCCTGCACTACGGCAGGGCCCGAACGGAATTTCCCGTCCCGTCCGCCGGCAAGGCTTTCTTCACGCAGGGCGCCCGCAAGAGTCTTCAAAGCCGCCGCCGAAAGGGGACGGCTCAACAGTGCAAGAGGCGCCGCCGGGGGAAAGGAATACGCCCCTTCAACCCCTCCGGCAAACAGAACGCGCTGGTACGCGCGCAGTACGGGAAAGACATCACGGTGAGGTATAAATGCGAGCAGATGCACGGATCCTCCTTACTTTATTCGTGCTGAGGGGGGATAATACCCTCTGCATACGGCGAACCACAGGTTCGGAACCGTAAGTTCGTAACCTGTGGTTTGAGCGAACCTACGGTTCGTCAGTATTTTTCAGTATATTCATAAAGAGGTATTGTATACTACTGAAGAACCCGGGAGCAAGTTCCTGAGTATCTTCGTCCGAGGGGAATGATAATGAAACATAAGACCAAATTGCTTGCGGACCGTTTTACCGGCACGCTCTCCCAATGGCCGGGGGTTGAATGTATAAGCCTGAATGAAGCTGCGCTTGAGGATACCCTGGATCCCTATTTTGCCCTTATCCTTGATGTTTTTTGTACGGATACTATCCCCGGAAGCGAAGAGAGGCGGAAGCTGTTCGGCACCGATGTGTCTGCCTTTGAAACATCGGGCAGGGAAAACAAGGATCGCTTCCTCATCGGTAATATACCGGTCAGGATGGAGTATAAAGCTGTCTCTAATATAGAAGAACTTATAAACTTTGCCGATACGAAACTTGACAGCCTCTGGCTTATTAAGGATTCGGGAACCTACGGTTATTACCGTCTGGCCTATGGAGAGATACTGTACGACAGGAGCGGCTGGATTGGAGGCATACGGCGGAGGCTCGAAAACCTGAACGAAGACTTCTGGCTGGAGATGCGTTTTGTTCACGAATCCAAGATGGAACATGCCCTGAATGACCTCGGCGCTGCCCTGTTCCAGGGGGACGATTACTATTACCTCATCTCGTCGGCTCTCTTTATTAAATACGCGTGCCTTGTCCTTTTCTGCATTAACCGTCGTTTTGAGCCGGGCCACCGCGCCTATTACCGGCAAGCGCTTGAGCTTCCTATCCTTCCCGATTCCTTCTGTGCCCAGCTTGAAACCTTTCTCCGCCACGATTCCGGAGTTACCCAGGAAAGAAAGTACGCTCTTGCCCAGCTTATCGCAAAGAGTATCATCGCTCTTTAAGGAAGCGCTGATGAGCGCCAGGCTTACCGGTGTACCGGTGTTTCCCCTGAAATGTTAGGAATAATAGGAAAATATGAATTATTTTAGGCCTTGCGCCCTCGCCTGCTTGCTTTTTTTTATTCCGTTTCTCTCGGCATCCTGCTCTTTTAAGAAGGCCGCGGATTTTTCTTTTGAAACCGGCGTACATGGTGCAGGAACGGCGCTGTACGGTTTATCGCCTGAAGCCGTACAGGGGACGATCTTTTTCTCCAAACGAAACAGGCTGGACTATACCCTGGAAAACGCTCTTTCCGTGCCGTCCGGTTCTTCCCTGGAACTGGAATACGAGATCGCATCTCCTGCGGAAGAAATTGCGAAGTTCAGGCGGAATTTCATGCTTGTCTTTGAGATTGAAGGGGAAACGGCCTGGGAATTACCCCTGAATACAGGGCTCGGCCTGGACGCGGGGGGCAGCTTGAGGTATGCCGTACCGTTTTCAGGGCCGTTGTTCGGAAAATTTTCCGTGTATATGAGGGATACGGCCGCGGAGGCCGGCTCTCTTTCAAAGGCGACGTTTGGAGGTCGTCCTTCCGTGCGGATCAGGGCGCTCCGTTTAACGGAAAGATGGTATGGATTTTCCCTGGACGGAGACGGAGGAATAGCCCTGAGCCCCTTTGTGTATCGGGAAGAAAAGGCGGGGGGCTCTTTTATCATCAATCTACCGGACGCCTACGCGTTTGACGGCTACGGTCAGCGTGAATTAACCGGAGGGGGCAGCCCAAGCGCCGCTTTTGAGGTGTCTGTGGAGCTTCCCGCATTGGACGCCGCGTCTTCCGCGTCCAGCCCGGCCGCCTCCGTCAAGGCGGGTAAGCTGCGCTTTGAATACCTGGGGGGGGCCTTTGGGGAAAGGCAGCGCCTCTTCATTCCATCAGGCGCCCTCCCCGGCGCTTTCCCCCTGAGCCTCTCCTCCGATGCCTCTCCTCTTTCCTTTACCTGTGTTCCTGCCCCCTCCCGTCCTTTCCCGATGCCTATCCCCGCGGATCCCGGTATCGTCCTTGCGTATCCCCGCGAGAACTGGCGGGACCAGCGCTTCGAGATCTTCCGTTGGGAGGGCTTCCCGTCTATCCTCATTTTTGATACCGCGGATTACGATGTTCAGGATGATCTTTTCAAGCGGCTTGCCTTTTTTACGGAAAAGACAGGCTACCGCGGGCGGCTTATGGCCGACAGCGAAATCAAGGACAAGCACGGTTGGAACGCCCACGACTACCGCGCCGAATCCCTAGCCGCTTTTTTTGAGGCCGCAAGGGATACGTCATTCCCCCTTCTTCCCGAAGAACGCCTGCTGGAGGAGATACTTGTGCGTAACGGCATCATAATACGCCGGGACGGGCGTATAGCAGCAGGGGAGGGGGCGATCATCTCGATTTCGCGGCAATCGTCCGCCGCCACCCGTACCCTTTTAATGACACACGAGGGCTACCACGGCATTTTCTTTCTTAACGAAGACTTCCGGCAGTTCAGCCTGAACCGCTTTAATGCGCTCCCCCCTCCGGCGCGGCGTTTTATCGTCAATTTTATGGAATATCAGGCATACGATTCGAATGACGAATACCTCTTAATCAACGAATTTATGGCCTATATCATGCAGCAGTCGGCTTCCCAGGCCGGCGCCTATTTCGGCGGAACCATTGCGGGCAGGCTCAATAATTCCTGGCGCAGAACCATACTTCCGCATCCCGACAGGACAGGCGGATACTGGCCCGAAATAGGGCAGACCTTTGAGCGGGAAGCCCGGGCATTTTCCGCGTTTACCAGGTCCCGCTGGAATCTGAACGCCGGCAGGGTATGGAGGGTACAGACCGCCGGAGACTAAAACCTTATGGCGGCAAAACCGCTTCCGTAACTATTCAGATGCGGCGTAATTTCAGAACTGTGCTTGTTCTCCAACGTTTTAACAGAGAGGGCCCGCTATACAATGGGTTTAAAGGAAGGGCGGTGATTCTTCTGCTGCCGGTAGAGTTGAATCCCGGCATTGAAATAGCGTTCGGCCTCGAGGGAAGAAGGCGGCCCGTGGCCGGGAAACACTGTGTAGTCTCCGGGCAGGGAAAGCAGCTTGCTCTGGAGGGCGGTCATTTGAATCGTTTCCCCGTATGCACTTGCGGTACGGCCTACAAGACCGGCGGTTAAAGCATCACCGGTAAAAAGCATACGGTCTATCTTGAAAACCGCAGAATCCGCCGAATGGCCGGGCACCGAAATGACCTCCACCGTAAAGGCCCCTATATTGAGGGTATCGCCGTCACGCACCAAATTGGCGGAAAGATTACGCACAACCGGATTGACCGAATATATCGTCGCATTATATATACGCATTAAAGAGCGCAGCCCCTGAACGTGGTTTAAATGATCGTGGGTTACGAGTACGGCCCGGAGGGTGTAGTCATTATCTTCAATAAATTGTATCATTTTTTCTTCAACACATCCGGGATCGATGATGATAGCTTCCCTGAGGGGTGTTTCCCCGGTTTGGATTGAAGGCGCCTCTTCCTTTTCAAAAACCTTAACGCGATCCCCGTTACCGGCGGGTAATTCGCTTCCAAGAATATAACAGTTACTGAATCCAAAATGACAGTAATAATAGAAAAGTCTCATCCCTGAATTTGCTCCATGTCGTGTATTGCTTCGGCGGTATTGGAAGCTCTGATGATCACGTTTGTCCGGCGGGTTTTTATAAAATAAACCTGTTTTAAATTACAGTTAATAATGCTTGTATCTCTTAAATCCGCCTCAATAAAACGGCTGTTGTAGAGATTTGAATTATCAAAGACCACATTGAAAATACTGCATCCCCCGTAGTTGACGTTCTGAATTTCGGAACCTCTAAAGCTGGAGTTTTTGATGTTTGCGCCGGCAAAGGATAAAAACGTCATATCCGATTTTTCAAAGCTGCATTCAGAAAAACAGGCAAAATCAAAAAAACACAGGCGCATAAAGGAAGATGAAAAAGAACAACGGAAAAAAAAAGCATGTTGAAAACTACAGCCGTAAAAGCGGCGTCTGCTAAAATCGGCCCCTTCAAAATTCAGCCCTTGGGCATTGATATCCCTTATTGTTTTCTCTCCGGCGATATACCGGGCTATACGTTCTGCTTCCGCCCCGGCATTGGCCGAATGTACGGCACAGATATTCGACCCCGTAATCGCGGAACGCCCGCACCCTGCCGCGCATGGAATAAATGTAAACATACATTGATTATAATCGATCCGGCCTCTTTGGTCAAATCGTTCCGCCAAACGGGGAATGCAGTATAATGCTGATCGTCTATCAGGGCAATTCCTACGGAATACCTGTCATCCCATTCAACCAAAATCGGCGGTTCGTCATCGGTTATGACAATCTCCTTCGTATGTTGGTCAAATTGTACCAGAAAGTGAAAACCCGGACAAGAATACGCACCGCCTCACCAAAAATGTTACCGAGGCGGCGGATGTTACGGCTTCCACCGACCTCCTCCGGTAGGGTTTTTCTTCAAATTTTGTAAAAATATACATTGACTAATTCTATGTATTTAATATATGATTAAATACTTATTATTTATAAGAATAAGCCTCCGTGGAGCAGAGCTCCGCGATATCTTTAGCGTTGCGTTAGTTCAACCGGAGGCTCGTTCGATAGGAAATTTATTAGACTGTCTGGTTTAATACCAAATTTTTGAAAGCGTTGCTTTATTTCAGCCGGAGCAGAGCTCCGGGGTATTAAACCAGACTTTCGAATAAAAGGAGATACGTTTATGAAAAAGACATTCTGTCTGTTTCTGGCATTGACGGTTTTTTCCGCCGCCCTCTGGGCCGGGGGAAAGAAAGATGAACCCCAAACTACGCCCACGCCCCCGGCTGCTACCGCGCCCGCGGCCCCCGTTCTTTCAGGCAAAAAGGTGATAGTGGCGGATGCCAACTCTACCCACCACCTGAACCTTTATGTGGCTCAGGAGAAGGGGCTTTTTGCCAAACGGGGCCTTGAGGTGGATATTCAGCAGACCGGTTCCGGGGTTGCGGCGGTGGTCGGTGGTGAAGCGGACATCGTTTTCAACTGCCCCACCGGTGTTATTACCCCTATCGCCAATGGTCAGGACATCACCATCATAGCCCAGGTAAAGATCCCTTGTACTTCGGTGCTGGTTGTGCCGGTGAACGCGCCCTATAAGACCCCCGCGGATCTTAAGGGCCGGCAGATCGCGGGCCTTTCCACCACCTGCTGCGCGGTGATCCTCATCAGGGACGCGCTGCGCAACCAGTACAATACGGATTTTGAGCTCGTAACCCTCGCTCCCGGCGCGGCCATCGCCGCCCTGGATGCCGGCCAGGTGAACGGAGCTATCCTGGAGGAACCCTTTGTCGCCCTGGCCCTGCTGGCAAAAGACGCCGCCGGGAATCCCAAGTACAAGACCCTCTTTAACGGCAGTTCAGACGCGGACGGGGACGGCACGATAGACCCCAACCTGGCCGGGGAGAACCCGCCCTGTAGAACCATTAACGCCAACAAGAACTTCATCGCAACCCGGCTAAACGATGCCAAGGCTTTCATTGAGGCCATTGCCGAGGCGGATCAGATCATCCTGTCCAACCCCATTGCGGAGGACATTGTTGACATCGCCCAGAAATACGTGAGCGTTGACCGGCAGGCTATCATCAACAGCAACCCCAAACTGGGCTTCACCACTCAGCTTGCCGCGGAACAGCTTAAAGGCTATGCCGACGCCCTCCTGCGGCAGGGAACGATCAAACAAAACCCCGGCGACGGACTTTTCGCGCCGGAATTTAAGGGCATCACCTGGTAGCATGAAAACGCGCGGCGTTTGCCGTTGATTTTTCGCCGGAGTTTTTCTCGGATCTAACCGTCCCGGGGAAAACTCCGTAATTACAATCGGGTTCTGTCCTAACTTGATTCTAAGTGAATTATGGAGGCTTCCATGAAAAAAACGCCGCGCGGTAAAAGGCTGCCGGTATGACAAACGATTATGAAACCCGCGGCCTCCGCCGTCTCTTGCAGGAACTCTGGGGCTTTCTCAAAAATTCCCTGGGCAACTTCTTCTCCCTGGAATTTCTTTCGGTCCTCGTCCCCATACTCCTCCTCTGGGAATTCCTTCCCCGCTGGAAGCTCATCCCCGAAAGCCTCCTGCCCCCTTTAAGCGTGGTGGCCGAACGTTTCTGGTTTATGCTTTGGCATAAACAACTGGTACTGCACATCGCGTACAGCATGGGCCGGTTTTTTACCGCCTTCGCCACCGCGGTGGTCCTCGCGGTCCCTATCGGCCTCCTCATGGGCTGGAATCTCAAAATCCGCGCCTTCGTGCTGCCCCTCTGGCAGCTCCTCTCCCCCATACCCCCGCCCGCCTGGGTACCCATGACCATCATCTTCTTCGGTATCGGCAGCAAAATGCACATCTTCCTCATGTTCATTGGCATCTTCTACCCCGTGTTGTTCAACACCTACCAGGGCATCAAGGACACCGATCCCCGCTACCTCGCATCCGCCCGGGTCTTCGGGGCAAGCGAGTTCACGCTCCTCCGCAAAGTGTACTTTTGGCACGCCTTCGGTTCCATCATCATGAGCCTCAAAACCGGCGTCGCAATGGGCCTTGTGATGCTCCTCATCGGCGAAAGTTACGGCGGCCGCATGGGCATCGGCTACCTCCTGGGCCAGGCCAAAGACTACTTCGTCATCCCCGAGATGATGGTCTGCATGGTCATTCTGGGCTGGATAGGCTGGTTCCTTATCGAGATTCTCAAATATATAGAAATCAAACTCGCAATCTGGAAAGTGGGCAGATGATGAAAAACAATGATTTAAGGTTATGGGCGCATCCGTCCGCTTACCGCGGTCGGACCGGGCTATCCGGGGTTCCGCTATCGCTCCATCCGGCGACTGTGGCGCCGGACGCTCCGCGCCCCTCCTATCCCTTGCGCGGAAGAACGGCCGAACCCGCAGTTTGTTGCGATTCAGCGCAAAATCGTATAAAAATTCACCAGTGCAACAGGTTACTAGGCGGCCGCAATGATTGAAGCGCGCAGCATCAGTAAATTTTTTTCGGTGATAAATGAAAAGGGACTGGCCGAAGGTCTGACCGCCGTCCTCAATGTTTCCCTCACCATTCCTGACGGAAAAATTGTTTCTATCCTGGGGCCCTCCGGCTGCGGAAAGTCAACCTTTCTTGAAATCCTCGCCGGCCTCCAGGCCCCCACGGACGGCGCTATACACATAGACGGCAAGCTGGTTTTGGAACCCCTACCCGCGACCCGCAAAGAACAGATCGCCTACAGGCGGCGTTACCGTTTTATTTCGCCCCTGGCAAACGGCGTGTTTCGGGATCATCCCAAACACGATATCGCCATGATCTTTCAGGATTACGCGGTCTTCCCCTGGATGACGGCCCTGCAAAATGTGGTCTTTGCCCTCAAATTGCGGAACGCCGAACGGGGAGCGGTAAAACTGAAGAACCGGGAAATCGAAGAAAAGGCCCTGTTCTATTTGAATAGGGTCGACCTTGCGGCCTCCGCCCACAAATACCCCTCCCAGCTTTCAGGAGGTATGCGCCAGCGCCTGGCCCTGGCCAGGGCTCTTTCGGTGGAACCAAAAATCATCCTTATGGATGAACCCTTCGCGGCGGTGGACGCGCTGACCCGCGAAAAGCTCCAGGACGAACTGCTACGGCTTCTGGACGAAACTGGCAAAACCGGCGCCCCCATCACCGTTGTCCTGGTTACCCACGATCCCCAGGAAGCGGTCTATCTTTCCGATGAGGTAATCGTCTTTTCGCCGGGGCCGGGGACGATCCGCAACCGCATCCCCGTTACCGTAAAACGCCCGCGCGCGCGGACAGACGCGGAACTCCTCGAAACCCAGGATCGTATTCTGGCGATGTTCCAGTATGACATCAACCAAGAAGCGGATTATTCGATATAACGATTTACGGACGGAGGCCGGAACAGCAGGTTAAAGCGAAGATACCCGGAGCTAAGCTGCCGGCAGTTTGCCGCGCTCCGGCGCAGAATCGTATAAAAATTCACTTTCGTTAATCTTTATACCATGCAGGCTGCCGGGCATCTTCGTTCAATATATTATACGAAGGAAGAAAATATGAATGAACAGGAAAGCGTTCCCAGCAGGGGAAAGATTTTTGATACTATTATCGCCGCCCGGGGAAACACGCCGCTGGTCCGCCTCACGAAACTGGGCAAGGATCTGCCGGGGATTGTTCTGGCAAAGGTGGAAGCCTTTAACCCCCTGGCCAGCGTGAAAGACCGCATCGGGGCGGCAATGCTGGACGCGGGGGAACGGGACGGCAAACTCAAGCCCGGCGGCACGGTAATTGAGCCGACATCGGGAAACACCGGCATCGGACTTGCCTTTGCCTGCGCCGTCCGCGGGTACAAGCTCATCCTCACCATGCCGGAAACCATGTCGGTGGAACGCCGGAAACTTGCCCAAATGCTCGGCGCCGATGTGGTACTTACCTCCGGCAAGTCCGGCATGAAAGGCGCCGTTCAAAAGGCGGAGGAACTAGCGGGACGCATCCCCAATGCCTTTATGCCCCTGCAATTTGAAAACCCCGCCAACCCCGAAATTCACCGGCGGACCACCGCCCTGGAAATATGGGCCGACACCCAGGGCGCGGTGGATGTCTTTGTATCCGGCGTGGGTACCGGCGGCACCATCACCGGCGTTGGGGAAGTCCTCAAATCCCGCAAGCCCGGAGTAAAGATTGCCGCCGTGGAACCGGACGCATCTCCGGTACTTTCCGGCGGTTTCGCCGGCCCCCACCGCATACAGGGTATAGGTGCGGGTTTTATCCCCAAAGTGCTGAACCGTTCCGTCATTGATGAGATAGTCCGTGTAACCAACGACGACGCCGTCATCACCGCCCGTACCCTTGCCCGTGTCGAGGGTATCCTCGCGGGCATTTCATCGGGGGCCGCCGTGTGGGCAGCCCTCAAAATCGCCGCCCGGCCCGAAAGTGCCGGCAAAACCGTCGTGGTTATCCTCCCCGATTCCGGGGAACGGTATCTGTCCACGCAGCTTTCCGATCTAGAGGAGTAAAAATGAAGAATTTTAACCGCGAACCGTTTGCATATATGAGAGAAAAGGGGGTAATTATGAAGGTACATTTTACGACGCTAACCGTAATTCTTTTCGCGTTTCCGGTGTTGCTGTTTTTTTCCTGCGCATCGAAGGAGAGCGCCCTTGAGGAGCCGCCTATCATCACCTCCGCCACTTACCAGCATACCCAGTACAACGGGCGGAACCAGCCTATAGAAGTTACCGCCGCAAAGGACGATGTTCCTGTCTTTATCATCACCTATTTTACTTCCCTGGAAAATCTTGAAAAGGACGAAGGCGGCAGCGTGGAGGTTCCTTCCGATGTGGGCAATTATTATGTCAGAGTTGAACGGCCCGCGGGAAACGGATACAAAGCAGGCAAACCCATTAAAGTGGAATACCACATTCAGAAGGCTTTCATTTCTATTAAGGCCGATCCTGTCCAGCGTTTTACCTATGACGGCAGGCCGAAAGAAGCGGCGGTGTCAACCGAACCGCCGGTAGATATGGTTCCGACCTATTTCGCAGCCGACGGTTCCGGCCCGCTTGCCTTGCCGCCCGTGGAGAAAGGGCATTACCGTGTGAACCTTGCTTTTACCGGTAACGAGCGGTACATGGGCGCTTCACAGGAAATTGAACTGTGGATTGAATGAATTACCCCGCGCTAAAGCTCGCAGGGCGCGGATATGCCCTGCGCTTCAATAAAATTCTGTAACTTCGCTGAAAAGACTATTGTATAATAGTTTAACTTTTGATAAAATCTAATCATGGCTTTGTTTTCGCAGAAAAAATGGCCCTGCCGCATTTTAGCGGCTTATCTTGCCGTTTCTATAATGAGGATATTCACTTTTCTGGCGGTAGAATCCTTCCGTTCCTTTGATTCTTTAGAGGATGGGCCTGCTTCAGATAGTTTTTTTATTTCAATAGATTATACCATCGACTGTCTGGCTGAAGGCCGGACTATCACACGTACTGCCAAAAATTCCTCATTTTCTCCGTTGCGTAACGGACATCTGCGTCTTCTCATGCCCTTCGGCATAAAGAATGGCGGGGCGGTTTTTTCCCAATCGTCTCTTAATGCGGTTAAAAAGATACAATATTTCAATGTCGATAATATCATCCCTCTGAAACTCCTCACCTGATATTCTTTTTTTCTTTTCACTATTACTATTTTCCCGTTTTAATCTCTCCGCGGTAAAAGACTGTGTGAGGGAGGAATATTATAACGAACAATCGCTATTGAAATGAGGATATGCGGTATCATGTCCTTGTGAATACTATAGCAAAAGAGGAGAAAAAATGGAGCGGTTAGTGATTACCGGTGTACTTTTTATGGTTATCCGGGCATTTATGTATTTCATCAACACTGAAAAAGAAAGGGGTATGGTATGACTATTCTTGATATGTTACAACAAAGCGTAATTTTAACGATATTCGGCATGACGGTCGTTTTCGCTTTTCTGTGGTTTATGATTATTTGTGTCAACGGCGTAGGAAAAATTGTCCATAAGCTGGGATGGGACGCGGATGTGCAGTCGCAGCCCCATAAAGAGATAAAAAAAAACGGTAACGCCGGAAATTACCGTGGCAATATCGGCGGCAGTTACGGAATATCAGAAAAAGGAAGTGGATTTATGAATAAAGGTTACGTTATCTACATGAGCGTGATACTATTTCTTACTTTTGTGGTGTTCCTTGTGTATAAAAGGGTTTTTTAGCCGTATATATGCTGCGTTAATTCAGGAGGTATTGGAATGTTAAATGGTGTTCAAGTTGTATTTAAGAAGATTATAAAATTGCTCGCATTGGAGGGGCAAGAACCGCAAGTGGTAAAGCAGCCTGAAACGTATCAGATTGATTTAGTGCCGAACAAGAAATACCGTTTAAAACGGCAAATGTATCTTTTTCCTTCCCAAGCGGTAACCCCAAAGGTTAACGATTATTTAAGGATAGGCGCTATCGTTAGCTATTTGAAGTCCGGAGAAATATTCCAGGATAATAATGTACTTTCACCCTGGGTTTATGTCAGAAGTGAAAAAGGTACCGAAGGCTGGTGTTTTTCTCATTATTTACAAATGGCGGATGCTCCCGGCGCGGGACAAAGGGCTTATTAACTGGCGCCGGCAGAGCGGAGGACGGTTCCGTAGTGAAGGATGGGGAGTATCCGAAAGAGGCCGGCTCCCCAAGTTTTCCGGTTTACTATCGGCGGCATTTTTACAACTTATCCGGCCGGCGTTCTGGCAGCCTGTTGGTACTTGTGGATTTTTTGCATCGGACCTTTGGTCCGCTTTATGCAAAAAATCCCGATTATCGGGGCTGTTGGAAACCGGCGGCCGGATAGGTTGCCCTTGGGCGGCGCATACACAAATGAAGCTACCCAGGAGCAAGCTCCTGGGTAGCTTCGTTGGATAGGAAATTTATTATACCGGCCGGGTACATACCCCGATCCGAAAATCAGATTACAACATTTTCTGTGGTGGGAAATTTCCGGAGTAAGCTCCGGGGTATGTACCCGGCCTTCCAATCAAGGGCGGTTATCCCGGCGCCGTTGGAAAAGACGGTGTCGGACCTCAAGTCTATGGTCCGGGTTAAAGGAGGCGGGAAGTTTTATCCTGACTGAAAATATATCGGGTGCGGTATCGAGTATCTCAAGGCCGAATTTACCCCCGTAGAGGAGTTTGATTTCCTTATTAATCAGGGTAAGCCCGATACGCCCTCCCGAATTTGTCTCAACATTGGTCTTAAAGCTCTGTTTTAGTTTGTTTTTCTCCTCCATACAGGGGGCGCCGTTATTGCATATATCAATAAACATCAGTTTGTTTTCCCGTTTTACCCCGAGGCGGATATAAATTATTTTCTCCTCCTCTTCATTAACCGCAACGGCATGAACAAAACAGTTTTCAATAATAGGCTGGATACTGAACCGGGGAATACTAAGATCCAAAAGCGATTCATCTTCGATAATAACGGAATATTCGAATTCGTTTTCAAAACGTAAGCGCTGGATATCGACATAGTTATCTATATAGTCTAACTCCTCGCGGAGGGGTATATGATTATCCTTAATGGCTATACTGGACCTCAGTAAAACAGAAAGGGACTTAAAGGACCGTAACAAACATTCATTGTTATTATCAACCACAAGGCCCACCATACTGTTAAGGATATTAAACAAAAAATGAGGATCAAGTTTGGCTTGCAAAGTCTCTATCTGTAACTGTATTTCTTTTTCCTTAACCTGCCGGTAATGAATTGATGTCTGGCCTACAATCAGCAAAAGAGCCAGGGCAATAAGGCCGATGCCTATGATAACTAAAATAAGGGACCTCACCTTCGATAGAATAAGACTATAGGGGATCGTTCCTCTGATAATATGCCCTGTGGGAGAGAGACTGTATAATTCTATCATTTCCCCGGCAATACGGTGGTATTCTGCAAAGGACCTGAGCTTGAGCATCTCTCTGTCCGATAAACCCTCAAGCATCCCCTCACGGGTTAAAACGGAAAACACCCTCACAACCGGATAGTTCTCCGAAGTTTCAACCAAATCCATGTTCTGGGCATAAAGGCAAACCTCATATTCTCCGGAAAGGGTATCGAAAGAATCAACAATGTTCCGTTTAGCGTCGTAAAGCAGTTCTGAAATATTAATCTCAAGAAAAAGGGTGGCCCTGATCTCAAAATCTTTATAATGATCAATGAAAACGGGGACAATAGTATTGATATTCATGGAATCCCGATAGGGGCTGCCGATACGAACGATGCCATCGCTGGAAAAACTCAGAATGATATCATCCTTCCGGCGTTTGTCCCGTATATATGCGGGGTTAAGCTCCCAGTCAAAGTTGCTGATAGATTCCTCGACATTCCCATTCCCGTCCTGAATAATAAGCCACATGAGTTTACAATAGGGGAACTCGTGTTTCATGCGTTTAATCAGGAGGGCATAAATTTCATGATCCGAATCTTTGTAGGTGGAAAAAACCTGGCTTACCATCCTGGGGCCTTCCTCAAGATGTTTTGAAATGGCGCTAACAATAACATTCTGTTTAATAAAAAGATTGTTGATAGTGGATTCAATAAGCTCGTTGATAAAAAAGCGGAAAACCAACACCGTAATGACCCCAATAAGAACCACAAGCAGTACGGCGGAGGTAAATAAAAAGACATCGATCTTCTTAAAAATTTTCAAGGATACACCATAATCTTTTGTAAGGCCGAATGGTTAGGGGCTGTTTATAATGGCCCGTATTATAAACAGCCCCCGGTTACCGGTCCCGCACATCCCCGGAAAATTCGGGCGCAGTGGGTACTGTTTTATCCAGGCCGCTTAAAGCCTTCCTGAACCTGCCCGGGGAAGAACCAGTAAAACGTTTAAAAAGTTTATTGAAATAAATAACATCATTAATGCCAACCTGGTCTGCCACCTGTTCCAATAGTTGGTTGGTTTCCAGAAGCAGTTTTTTGGCAACTTCAATCCGGTACATATTTACATATTCAATAAAAGTATAGCCGGTATATTTTTTAAATCCCGTTGAAAGATAGGCGGCGGACACACAGGCATAACAGGCGGCATCGGTTAAACTTATCCGTTCTACATAATTTAGGGTTACATAATCCAGAGCGCGGATTATAAAATCGGGGAAATTATTCTTCCAACCTTTGACCAGGCAACTTTCGATGCCGATGCCGGAAGTTTCCCGTTCGATTTTCATGGCTACGGAACCCAGTACCTTCGCCACATCTTCGGGGAAAATAGGTTTAGGCAGGTAATCTTCAATGTTTAAATGGATAGCCTCTCTTACATACGAAAAATCCTTGTACCCACTCATGATAACAATATAGCCGGTCCAACCCGCAATTCTGAATTCTTCTAGCAATTTCAAACCATTATCTTTACCCAATCTGATATCGCAAAAAATAACTTCCGGCAGGTATTTACGGAACAGATCCCTTGCTTCGGCGGCATTTTTACAAATTGAAGAAACAACAAACTGATGCCCATAGGAGCTTATATACAAAGAACAATACCGCGCGGCATTCATTTCGTCTTCTATAATCATTACCCGTATCATATCGTGAATAAATATTACCCCTTAATCCCTGATAATGCAATACCTTCTATAAAAAATTTTTGAGCGAACACAAAAACGACAACCAGCGGTAAAATCGACAGCAGGGTCGCCGCCATTACAATATTCCATTGGGTATCAAAATCGCCCCTGAGCAGGGACAAACCTACCGGCAGGGTCCGTTTGATATCGGTATTAATAAACACCAGAGGAAATAAAAAGTCATTCCATGTATTAAGCAGGGTAATAATCAGCAGCGTAACCAGAGCGGGTTTTGCCAGGGGAATAATAATAAGACTAAGACGCTTGAAATACCCTAAACCGTCAATGATTGCCGCCTCTTCCAAATCAATGGGAATCGTAAGAAAAAACTGACGCAAAAAGAAAGTTCCATAGGCGGTAAACATCCCTGTTAAGATTAAAGACCATATATTGTCTATCAGCCCTAAATTCTTCATTATCATAAAATTAGGTACCAGTACAACCTGCCGGGGAACCATAAGGGTTGCAATATAGAGCAAAAACAGAAGGGTCCTGCCCTTAAATTGAAGCCGGCTAAAGGCATAGGCTGCAAGGGATGAAAATACAAGGGTGCCTAAGATAACGGCGGAGGATACGATAACCGAATTAATAAAATAACGGGTAAAGGGCACAATAGTAAAAACGGATATGTAATTATCAAGTTGAATATGCCGGGGGACGAGGTCATAGGGTTTTTCCAATACCTCAGGATATGTTTTAAAGGAAGTTGACAGGGCCCATAGGAGGGGAAATACTATCACCGCCGCAGCAAGGACAAAAAAAAACGTAAGGGCAATTTTATTCCGTTCATTTCTCCCCAAGTGAGCCGCCTTAAAAACCACATTCATCTCCTTAATAAAACACCCAATGCTTTGACGCCCAATTCTGAATGATGGTCGACACAAGGACAATAAAAAATAATACGGTTGACAATGCCGAGGCATAGCCCATTCTAAAAAACCTAAATCCTGCCTGGTATACATACATGATCAGGGTATTGGTTGAATTCACCGGTCCTCCGGCGGTAAGTACGGTGGTGAGATCAAAAATCTGAAAAGAGCCGATTATCGAAATTGTTAAAACAAAAAAAGTTGTCGGAGAAATAAGGGGCACGGTGATCCTAAAAAATTTCTGTATGCCGTTGGCGCCGTCGATATTGGCCGCCTCGTAATATGTTCGGGATATGGATTGAAGCCCCGCGAGAAACATCACCATATAATACCCGGTCTCTTTCCACAGGGACACGATGATAACACTCATCATTGAAGTTTTAGGACTATAAATCCAGGTCGACGGGGGAAGGCCCACAGTGGTAAGGAGCTTGTTTAATAGACCGTTGGTGAGAAACAGGGGCTGCCAAAGCAGGGCGACGGATACCGAAGAGGCTATCATGGGAAGAAAAATAAGGGCCCTGAAAAAAGTCCTGCCGTAGAGGGCTTGATTGAGTAATACCGCCAGGACCAGCGAAAAGATGATATTCAGGGGAACCTTGCAAAAAACATAAACCGAGGTATTCTTCAGGGTTTGCCAGAAAAGGACATCACCAAATACATCCTTAAAGTTGCCCCACCCGACCCATTTGATGTTTCCCATAAGATTCCAATTGGTAAGACTAATGCCGAATGAAGCGATGGTGGGAATAACCAGAAAAACAACTAGCCCTGTCAAATTCGGCGCAAGCATACAGGCCGCCGTCAACGCTTCCCTTCTTTTATTAATAATCATCAACTCACCTTTCCGGTTTATCCGTACCGGAAGTCTGAGGGGCTTGCCTTCAGAGGCTTCCGGGGGTAAACCGGTTTAACCCGCAAAGAGGAACTAATTTGTCTTGTCAAGGATAGCCTGGGCCCGAGGGGTGATGTCCTTCATGGCCTTTTCTGCGGTAACATTGCCAAGCATAACATTCTGTATAACAGGGGTTAAAAGCTGTTCCAGTTCCAGATACCCCCTGCGTATCGGGGCCAGGTTACCGTTGGTGGTGAAAATCATATTGGTAACTTCCTTTATATTTTTGGGATATAAATTCGGATCAAGGTAGTAGTCCCAATATTTATCACCCACAATTGATGGGGGTACCCGCTTTGCCTGGGTATAGAGGGTTTCTCCCTCATCTCCCCGGAGGAAAGTGGAGAAGAGCCATGCTTCTTCGGTATACCTGGAATTAACGCTCATACTTATGGTGTTTGATTTTACCACCGTGGTATGGGTTGTTTTGCCCGAAGGTAAAGGCCAAACTCCAAATTTGGCTCCCCCGTTTTGGGCGCTCAGAACGGTGGTAGCGGCTCCCAAGCATATAGCAAGTTTGTTGTTGATAAACCAGGAAGGCATTGATGCGCTATGGCTTCCTATCATAAGGGTTTCAGGGGGTATGTAACCGCCCTGGTAAAGATCCGCAAGCATCTGGATAACCTGATAAGCCTCGGGTCTGTCAAGGGTAAAGGTCTTTCTGCTTTCGTCCAAAAGCCGCGCGCCATTGGCCCAAAGGAAGGGATAGAGTCCGTAAAGATCCCCCTGTATTTCCATAGCGAAACCGTATTTTTTGTCGGCTCCGGACCCGGAGGTCAGGGCTTTAACAATACGGACAAATTCGTCTATGGTCCAATTATAAGAAGGCGGCGGGACACCGGCTTCTTCGAACATGGTCAGGTTTAACAAGGCATAAACAGGAGCGGTTCCCCAGGGGAGCCCGTATAAGACCCCTTCCCAGGAACAGTCTTCCAAGCCTTCCTTTAGATAAATGGACAAATCGTAATTATGCTCCTTTGCCATTTTTCCTATATCAACAAGACCTTTGGAGGCAACCAGATCCGGTAAAAACTGGGTGGAAATTCTCATCAAATCCGGCGCGGACCCTCCTGCAATCATGGTTAATAGTTTTGTATGGTAATCGGCATAACCGGTAACCACCGGTTCTATCTTGATAGTGGGGTGCTTTGCCTCAAAGGCCGCGATAATATCCGCCTCCACGCCGATAGATTCCGGGGACCCCCAGAACGCGTATTTGACGTTAGCCGGCCCCGCGGCGCTCTGTGTACGCCCCTGATCCCTTCCGCCGGCAGCAAAAATCAGACACGCCGCCAACAGGAACATAATGCTCAAAAAAACACTTTTCTTTTCCATAATTCTATCTCCTATAAAGATTAAGTAAACAATTTTCACGCCGGATATGAAAAAATCACATGGAAAATATTTGTCAAAAGTTGTAAAATATTAAGTTCATGAGTTTCAATGAATTCCATAGGATCCTCATACACCGCGGATAAGTTTCCCTCCGTCCGGGAAAGGGAAAACGCATCCGTTTCCCGAATTTTTTTCTTACAGATTTTGCAGGACCGCTTCCACATCCTCATAGTAGACCCGGAGGCGCTCGCTGTTCATCATGGCAAGGAACTGGTACCTGAACTGAACCGGCGGACGGTGGTCTTTCAGTTCCTGCTCCACGGCTTTCATTTCCCCGATAAGTTCCTTTACCTCGGCAGTGATTTCCCCGTATCCCTTGAGCGCGGTGTTCTTCCCCTGCTTTTGCAGGTATTTTATCCAGATATAACTCTTACCCACCAGGCGGTACATCTTCACGTAAAGCTCGAAGATGTCAAACAGATCACAGTAGGTTCGGTAGAATTCTTCCTCTAGTCCGGGATTGCGGCTATGCCATTCCCTGTTAAGGACGATTATTTCCCGGTAGGCATCCTCCTTCTCCTTGAGCATGTCCGCTACATGGTTATCATCGTAGGAGAATATATCCCGGTACTGGGGGAACCATTTCTGGATACCGTGGTGTTCCTGGCTGATAAAATCGGCATTGTCGATGCTAACAGGTATCTTGCTGTTGTTCATGAAGACCGCACCCAGAAGATAGGGGGTCTTGGACATGATGGGCCAGGTTTTGTCAAATATCCCCATGACGAAATCCAGGGTGTCCTTGAACCGGGCGGAACTGATGTTTTCCTCAAGATGCCTGTCTTCTACCAGCCATTTGGCGTAGATGTCCCGCGGGGGTGTATCCACGTTGACGGCGAACTGGGCGATAGCGTAGAGGTTAAGCTGGTTGGGAGTCTCGAAGGTGGATGTGTTGGGCAGAGCCTCCCAGTCAATACGGGTAGAGATGCCGTCGGCTTTATTTTTGAGGCAATGGTCCATGCGGTAGTGGATATCGGCAAGCATGGAGACAGGGGTGAGGCCCCAGCCGTAGTATTCACCCAGGGTCTCGTACTCGATCCATTGTTCGTGATTGCCTACATGTCCAATGAGGGTGTTGTGAGGGAAGGTTTGGTAGTAATCCTGGGGGACATTCTTGATGGAGATGACGATATCATCGGGGAGGTCCAGGAGGCCGGCGCGTATGCCGTTCTGCTCATCGGCGTAGTAAGAGAAGTCCCGGATAACCAATTTTTTGCCCCTGGTCTTGAGGGGCCCGTAGATAGCCAAAATGACATTGCGCTGCCACTCCTGCATGGACATAGCTTTACATTTGTCGCATTGGCATTTCTGGTGCGCCAGGCTGATGCGGCTTTCCTTGGTACCGGTGGAGGTAACGATTCCAGATATCTCGGGGAAGTTCTGCATGAGTTCCTCATATTTTTGAGGAAGGAAGATTTCCCACCACCAGGGTTCGCTGGGACACATCTTGCCGTTTTTCATGAGGTCCTGACGCTCGTAGAGTATCTCGGGAAACCATATTTCCTTGGGTTGGAAGTAGAAATCCAGGCCGAGTTCCACGGCTCTGCCCACAATAGTCTTCATCAGATCGCGGAAGATCATGAGTTCATCAATGAAGACATAGGGGCTGGGGGTACGGTAATATATTTCCTTATACAGCCTGTCCCGGTAGATGGAATAACTGCGGCGGTCATCATCCCCCCCGCAGCCGTAAACGAAACCGGGCCAGACAACCTTGTCGACAATGTTGTTCTCGTGGAAGATGAGGGTATTCATGTTGTTGCGGATCATGAACTCGAATACCCGTTCCATCTTGTAGGGGCTCCACATCTGAAAGGTATCATCCACTTCCAAGGCTCGTACTTTGTAATCTTCAGCCATTTACTTCTCCTTAAAAATACATTTGATGTTATAAAAGGTGTATGTTTATAAACAGGATACATGAGGCACAGCCCCCGTCAATGTAGAATTTTTCTTAGTTTGTTAAAATCGGACAAGTCCGGGGTGGGAGCGCCTAATTTAAGCCGGGAAGAGCATAAAATTTTACATTGACAGAACCTGTGTTGAAGGGGGAACGTATTACCATGAAAGATACGACTCACCTCCTCAACGTCCAGATTGACCCGCCGGAATATTTTTCCGGAACCCGGCATAACTATTTCTTCTTAACCGCATTGAAGAATTTTGATACCGGAAGCGCGCAGGGCGGCGTGTTCTGCAAGCGGTTCAGGCGGAAGTTCCGGTTTTCCTTTAACCAGGAAATGCTGCCCTTTGAGGAAACACAGGGCTGGGAATTCCCTCCGGATTATCAGAATGACAGAATCATCAACCTGGCGGTTGATTTTCTGACGGACAATACGCTACGGATACGGACGCCCACAAAAGCGGCGAGTTGAGGGAACACCGGGCGCCGTTGGCCATTGATGACGGGGAAAAGCTGAACTATCCCTGGTAGTTTGTTGCGCTTTAGCGCAAAATCGTATAAAATCTACAAGTGCAACAGGCGGCTAGGCGCCGCCGGTGAAACGGGTGTATATCCCGAAGGCCGGGAGCGACGACAAGCGGCCCATAGGACTATCGACGTATAAAGACAAGATACTCCATCGGGCGGAAATAGGCCCCCTCCAAATACTAACCGGGCATCACTTATGACTGCCCTGCACTTTTACGGGGCTTCCCTTCCATTCGGTCTTCTTGCCGCTGAACCCCAGTATAGTCAGTATGGTAAAATAGCAGGGGGTAAAAACCGTTTGCAAAATGTAGCGCGGGCCGGCGGCGGGAAGGGACGCGCCGAAAAGACCGAGCGTTGCGGCGCTGTTCATACTCATGGAAAGCATAACGGCGGCGGAGAGGGGCCAGAGACTCGGCAGGAGGGGTAACAGGGGTATGGCGAGGATGCCCATAGATATGGTGATCATCAGAAAACCGAAGTTCAGGCGGGTTGCCGGGTCGGGCCCGAAAAGCCCGCCGTTATTCCAGCGGAGCGTCTGGTTAAAAAGCGCTGCCCAGGAAGATTCGCTGCCGGTAAAAATGCAGGCGTCCTTACCCATTGCGGCGTGGATCTTCCAGGTTCCAAGGCGCCGTATCTCCGCGATAAGAGCGGCATCCTCAGTCGGTGAAGACGGGACTGCTTCATACCCCCCCGCCTGATCCAGGGCTTCCCGCCTGATGATAAGGTTATTCCCAAAACCGCCCCCCGCTACGCCCAGCCCGCTTGAGCCGGTCAGATACATGTACCGTACCGCATGATCAAAACACTGGTATAGATGGAAAAAGTCGGTGCTTGCAGGTTTTCTGAAAACCGGTCCTATGACAATACCGGTGCCCGTGTCCTGCAACCTCGCCGTCATGGCGCTTATCCAGCAGGGGGGAACCTCGCAGTCCGCATCGGTAAACAGAAAAAAATCCCCGCCGGCGGCTTTTATACCCCTGGTGAGGGCGTATTGTTTCTTATTCCAGCCCGGATTGTTCTTTAAAGTGATGATTTGGCTATTCCGCCGCCCTTCGGTAAAGCTCTTGAGCATTTCAGCACTCCCGTCATTGGAGCGATCATCGACAAAGATATACTCCACAACCGGATAATCCTGCCGCAGGAGGCTTTCCAAAAGCCCTCTTATTCTGCCGGCCTCGTTGTGAATCGGAATAATCACCGAGACCTTCGGCATTGCCCCTGCCGTTTTCCTGCCCCGGCGCCGGTTTTCCCAGAGCCATTCACGGAAAAGCCCTATCATCAAAGCTATATGAAGCCCGACGAATACCGCAAAAAAACCAAAACGGAAAATATTGTATGCCATCAAAGTCCCCACCTCCGTAACAATTTTCATTCCTTTACCACAAAAGGTATTGATCAATTATACAGTATATGTTAAATAGTAGTTAGTTGTTTTTTGGGGAATTAGCTCAGTTGGTAGAGCGATAGGTTCGCAATCTATAGGTCAGGGGTTCGAATCCCCTATTCTCCATTTTGTAATTGCTTGTACGGTAAGGAATTACAGAATAGCCACCGGAAGAACCGGCGCTATGCTTCTTAACACTATGACAAAACCTATGATAACCGGTCTGACAAACCGTATCTGTGGGTTTTGCGAAAGGGAAGGGCTATGCGCCGAAAATTCTATATGCACAAGCGGGGAGGCGTTTTTTACGCCTGCCTGGTAAACCAGGAGACAGGGCTTCCCATGAGCGCCCGAAGTACGGGGGAGCGCGGCAGGGACGTTGCCCTTATCGTGGTATCCGGCTGGCTTAGGGACGGTTTGCTGGGCAAAGACGGGGAGCGCCGGAAGGTAGAGGCCGCCTTTGACCTTGACGGTATACTCCGGGGTATACGGAGGGCGGAACTGGACAGCGGCGCGGCTCTGGCAATCGTGAAGGCTCTTAAAGAGCGGGGCCTTATCGACATCGGCGTGGTTCCCGCAGGGAAGGGGAGCGTCAAATTTACGGACTTCTTGACGGACTTTTGGGACTATGAAAAAAGTCTCTATGTTCGGGACCGCCTGGCGCATGGGCACTGTATAGGGCGGAGCTATTGCGGCATAAATGGACGCCATATCTTGAACTACTGGCTATCCGCTTTTAAGGGGCGGATGCTGGCAAGTATCACCCGCAATGACTTAAAGTCATTCTCTCTTTCTCTCCCTGCCGATAAATCGGCTTCCTACAAAAACAGCATATTGAACGCCGGGCTTATCCCTTTGGGCTGGGCCTATGAAGAAGGCATGATACCCGCCGATATTGCGAAGGACTTTGAACGCTACAGCGGCAAGGCGGGAAAGCGCGGAGTGCTGACCGTGGAAGAAGCCGGGGCGCTTTTTGCGAAGCCCTGGGCGGACACGGCGGCGATGGCGGCCAATCTTTTATCCGCCACAACGGGCATGAGGCAGGGAGAGGTTCTGGCAATCCGGGGCGGGGACATCGGTGATGGTGTTTTGAACGCGGCCCATTCCTGGAGCGCGGCGGACAGCCTTAAAACCCCGAAAAACGGCGAGGCCCGGAAGGTTCCCCTCTTACCGGAAGTCCGGGAGGCTCTGCTGGCGCAACTGGTCAGAAACCCCCACACGGACATTCCCGCGGTGGAACGGTTTGTCTTCTGGGGAACGGCCCCGGACAGGCCCCGTGTGGAGGGCAGTTTTATGTTGGACGCGCTTCATGGGGAACTTGAAAACATGGGCATAGACTGGCGAGGCCGCAACATTGTGTTTCACGGCTGGCGGCATTTTTACGCGGCGCGGTTGGCGGACATTGAGGCGGCCGATAAGGTATCTCGAATCACCGGGCATAAGAGCCGGGCAATTTTTGACGCTTACGCCGACCATGTAACCGAGGCGGCGATTGTGGACATGGGCAAGGCGGCGGCGGCTGTTTTTGCCGGGGTACTGGCCGGGGCGGCCATGGCGCGGAGGCCGGGGGTATAGCCCCGGACCTGAGACCGTTCCCCATGCTTCGGAAAATTCTGTTCCCTCTTGAAAAACACTACAAAAAAACACTACACTATAAAATATGAAATTGCCCGGCGTAGATTGGGATGAAAACAAAAACACAATCAATAAAGCCAAGCATAGCGGCTTGTCTTTTGAGGCTGCCCAGCATGTTTTTACTGATCCCCAGCGGATAGAGCGCCGGGATGAAAGCGAAGGGAACACCTCCGGGGAGGAACGCCGACAAACCCTGGGCATGGTGGATAAGGTTTTAATGGTTGTCTACACGGAAATGGGAGAAACCAAAAAAATCATATCGGCGCGGTTGGCCGGGAAGGCCGAAAAAGGAGTTATCATGGCTATTATCAAATCGACGGCAAGGGCTGGGAGAAAAATTCCTAAAGAAGTAATTCAGGAAGTAAGGCGCGTAGCAAGGGAAGCGCGGAAACACCCGGAGGCATACGATCCCGAATGTCCCCCAAGTTCCCCGCAAGCCTTGG
>JAISNI010000203.1 GCA_031276295.1 Treponema sp. | reverse complement strand
CAGTTAAAAAAGGGAGAGATACACGCCCTGCTTGGGGAAAACGGCGCGGGAAAATCCACCCTGATGAGCATACTTTTCGGCCTGTACCGGGCGGAAAAGGGGATAATCAAAAAAAACGGCCGGGAAGTGCATATCCACGGACCGAACGACGCGACCCGGCTGGGTATAGGCATGGTGCATCAGCATTTTAAACTGGTGCATAATTTTACCGTTTTGGAAAACATCATCCTGGGAGTGGAAACCACCAGGTACGGCCTTCTCAAGCTTGATAACGCCCGCAAACAGGTAGTGGAATTATCCAAACGCTACAGACTTGAAATCGATCCCGACGCGCTTGTCTCGGACATTACCGTTGGCATGCAGCAGCGGGTTGAAATTCTTAAAATGCTTTACCGGGAAAATGAAATTCTGATTTTTGACGAGCCCACGGCGGTGTTAACTCCGCAGGAAATTGAAGAACTTATCAATATAATGAAGAACCTTGTGGCCGAAGGCAAATCGATTCTGTTTATCACCCATAAATTAAATGAAATTAAAGCCGCCGCCGATCGCTGTACCGTACTGCGCAGGGGAAGATCCGTCGGAACCGTGGAAGTGGCGGATACTTCCAAGGAGGCGCTTTCTGAAATGATGGTAGGCCGAAAGGTAAACTTTTCGGTTGAAAAGGCCGACCGGGAACCGGGCCGGGTGATCCTCGAAGTGGAACATCTTACGGTACGGAGCAAACTCCACGGGAAGGCTCTGGTTAACGACGTAAGTTTTCAGGTGCGGGAAGGGGAGATTGTCTGCGTTGCCGGTATCGACGGAAACGGGCAGCAGGAACTGGTATACGCCCTGGCGGGAATGGTAAACGCCGACGCGGGGCGGATAAGCCTTGAGGGCCGGGAAATTACCCGCGCCGATATACGGGGAAGAGGCGAATTCGGCATGGCCCACATTCCCGAAGACAGGCACCGGCACGGACTTGTGCTGGATTATAACCTTGCCTTTAACCTCGTTCTGCAAAGTTACTTTTCACCGCGTTTTCAGAAAGCCGGTTTTTTGAAATACGACGAAATCTACCGCTACGCCGATTCCCTTATAGGGAGGTTCGATATACGCGGCGGCCAGGGGCCCCGGACCATTGTCCGCAGCATGTCCGGGGGAAATCAGCAGAAGGCGATTGTGGCCCGGGAAATAGACAGGGGTTCTTCGCTTTTGATAGCCGTCCAGCCTACCAGGGGTCTGGATGTGGGGGCCATTGAGTACATCCACAAACAGCTTGTAGCGGAACGTTCCGCCGGCAAGGGCGTACTGCTGGTATCCCTGGAACTCGACGAAGTCATGGATGTCAGCGACCGCATTCTCGTGATCTACGAAGGGGCCCTCGTCGCCAACCTCAGGCCGAAAGAGGTAAACTATCAGGAACTGGGGCTTTACATGGCCGGCTCCAAAAGGAAGGAGAGCGCCTGATGGAAAAGATAAAACGGAACAGTTTGAAGGGCGCTTCGGTTAACGTGCTGTCTTCGGCGGCGGCGATCCTTGTCGGGCTTTTTGTAGGTTTTTTGATTCTCCTGATAAGTAACGCCTCCCAATCCCTGGGGGGCTTTTGGGCGATCCTCAGCGGGGGCTTTGCCAGCCGGCAGGACATGGGCCAGGTACTGTATTTCGCGACGCCGGTTATTATGACCGGGCTTTCGGTGGGCTTTTCCAGCAGGACCGGGCTTTTTAACATAGGCGCTTCGGGCCAGTTTATTACGGGGGCTTACACGGCGGTTCTTATCGGCGTCAAGTGTGTGTTTCTGCCGGGCCATCTTCAGTGGATTACCGCCCTCCTCGCGGCGGCGCTTGTGGGCGCCCTTTGGGGAAGCATACCGGGTTTTTTAAAGGCCTACTTTAACGTCAACGAAGTTATTGCCTGTATTATGATGAATTATGTGGGAACCTATCTGGTTAATTTTC
Source organism: Treponema sp. (assembly GCA_031276295.1). Lineage (GTDB taxonomy): Bacteria > Spirochaetota > Spirochaetia > Treponematales > Breznakiellaceae > JAISNI01. Next base: position 1,963 of record JAISNI010000203.1, on the reverse strand, counting down.
TTATCACCAGGACGATCTTCGATCCGCTGAAAAACCAGAGCATGCGCGTGGCGGCTTCGGCAAACCTTCCCCGGATGGGGCTGGATTTTGTTTTTCGGGACGGCAACAACATATCAAGCGCCAACGGCGGCATCTTTCTGGCTGTTGTCTTTGCCGTGTTAATCTACATTGTCCTTGAAAAAACCGCTTTCGGTTATGAGCTAAAAGCCTGCGGGTTTAACCGCGACGCGGCCCGTTATGCCGGGATCAACGAGCGGCGCAGTATAGTGAGCTCCATGATCATAGCCGGCGCCCTCGCGGGGCTGGGCGGCGCTTTCCTGTATCTGGCCGGTTCCGGCAAGGGCATCACCGTGGTGGACGCGCTGGCCTCCGAAGGCTTTAACGGCATACCGGTAGCCCTGCTGGGCCTTAACAATCCTCTGGGGATTATTTTTTCGGGCCTCCTTATCGCGTACCTTAACGTGGGGGGCTTTAACATGCAGCTTTACAATTACGCTCCCCAGGTTATCGAGATCATCATTGCCGCGATCATCTACTTCAGCGCCTTTGCCCTGCTCTTAAGGACTTTCTTTGTCTCTCTTGGTTTACGCAAAACCGCGCTCCGCGAAAACAAAGGAGGAGAGTCGTGAGCATACTGTATTTTTTGGTTCAGCAGACAATGTTTTTTTCGATTCCCCTTTTAATTGTAGCCCTGGGAGGGATGTTTTCCGAGCGGAGCGGAGTGATCAATATCGCCCTTGAGGGAATTATGATTATGGGCGCCTTTGCGGGAGTGCTTTTTATAAACTTCTTCCAGGCTCTTATCCCCGGACAGCCTATTCTGCTGCTGGCGATTCTTGTTTCCGCCGTTTCGGGTCTCCTGGTATCGCTGCTCCACGCCTACGCTTCGATCAACATGAAGGCGGATCAGATTATCAGCGGTACGGCGATAAATATGCTTGCCCCGGCGGTGTCGATCTATGCGGCCCGTATGATCCGCACGGTACAGCAAATCCCGTTTATAAATCAGTTCCGGATCGAAAAGGCCCCCGTGCTGGGGGATATTCCGTTTATCGGGCCGCTGCTGTTCCGGAACACCTACCTGACTACCTTCCTTGGTTTTCTTATTCTGATCGTTTCCGCGCTGCTTCTTTACAAAACCCGTTTCGGGCTCAGGCTGCGATCCTGCGGGGAACATCCCCAGGCGGCGGATTCGGCGGGAATCAACGTGTACAGAATGCGCTACGCCGGCGTGATGATCTCCGGCGTTCTGGCCGGAATCGGGGGCCTGGTTTTTATCATCCCCACCTCGACCCAGTTTAACGCCGAAGTTTCGGGTTACGGCTTCCTTGCCCTGGCGGTGCTGATTTTCGGCCAGTGGAAACCGGGCCGCATTTTGGCCGCCGCCTTCTTCTTTGGTCTTATGAAGGCTGTCGCGTCTTCCTATTCGGGGATCTCTTTTATGCGGAACATTCCCATTCCAAGTTACCTGTACAAGATGATTCCCTATATCGCTACGATGATTGTGCTGGCCTTTACGTCCAAAAGATCCCGCGCTCCCCGGGCCGAGGGTATTCCCTACGACCAGGGAAGCAGGTGAGTGTTCTGTCCGAAACAAATGACATAATACTCTGACAAAACCCCGGCGACGTGGGTTTTGATAATATTTTTACTTTGTTTTGGCTAAAACTATAAAAGTAGGCCTTTATCTGCTGAATAGGGTCTTTATGTTATCTGTATAATACAGAACCTAGTGTTTTGTCCAGGACAGATTATAACAGAACCTCTTTCACCGGCAAAGGCCCACTCTCACAGGTTTGACCAAATCAAAAAACCAATATTGCCAAATTTCGGCTTGTTACCGGCGCCGCCGGGGTTTTGGCAGGCACACTTACAAAAAAGCGACGCGGGGTGGCCGCGAAAATTTGGCCCGGACTTGCTCCGGGACGAATTTTCGCGGACAGGCCCCCCGGATTTTTTGTGT
>JAISNI010000186.1 GCA_031276295.1 Treponema sp. | reverse complement strand
GTGCTTGCCGGAGAGGGGCTTATCAGCGATATGGCGAAGCCCCTGCTTGAGGGCCGGGGCCTTCCCCGGATCTACCAGGCGGTTTCAGGGAGATGCGGTCAGGGCCGCTCCTGCGCCGGCAGCGGCATGGGCTGCGGGGCGTAGGAGGGAAGATTAAGTAAATTGTTGAACCAGTTTCAAAACCCGGTGAGTTTTGGAACTGGTTTTTGGAAAAACCGCCATAAAGTTCCCCCGCGCAAGCGGATTTTGGGTATTGGATCCTGCTACGAATGAAACTAAACAAAACATAATAAAATATACGCAGCATATATTGACATAATTATCAAATTTAACTATACTAAACTAAACATGGTGATACGGAGTATGATAAAGTGTTTTTTGTTGCTTCTGTTCGCCTGTCTTACCACCGATCCGGTATAAGCAAAACTCCACTACCCCCAAAAGGCGGGTATGGAACGCAGGGGCCGCCCGAGGCCGTGCGCGAAACGTTGAGCGCGTTTACGGAGTAAATGTGGTCCGGCGTACCCCACCCCGTTGATTTATCACGAGGGGGGTAGCGTAAGACTTGCCGTAATGAGGTGGGGGCAAGTCTGGAGCGCAGGGGGGCCGGAAAACGGCCGCGGCGGATGACATCCGCCGTATGGTAACAGGCCCCCCCTCCTTAATTGGTTATAGAAAATAGGAGAATCATTATGCAAAAGAAAAAGCTTTTTGGAATTGCCGTTGCGTTCTTGCTTGCTCCGGCGATAGTTTTCGCAAGCGGGCGGAAAGAGGCTGCCGCGGAGGCCCCACAGTCGGGTGCGGTGGTATGGACCCCATTTACGGTTACCGATATGGGCGGCAGAAAGGTTACCATTGAGAAGCCGGTAAAAAAAGCCTATGCGATAAATCTTATTGGGATAATATATATCCGGTGTATTGACATCTCTCTGATAGGCGGATGGACAAATCCTCTTTCAGCGGCAGAAAAGAAGTATATTCCTCCTGAGCTGCATAATCTCCCCATGCTGGGAGGCTGGTCCGGCGCTAATCCAAATGTAAACATAGAGGAATTGATTAATGCGGATATCGATCTTATTCTCGTCACGGCAGCGGCGGTCAATATTGGGCCTAACCAGATTCGTATGGCTGATAATATCCAGAGCCAGACCGGCATTACTACCCTCATTGTATCTAACAATCTATCTGATACCGGAGATGCGTTCAGGCTGGTAGGAAAAGTTCTGGGAAACCCTGAACGGGGAGAGATGTTGGGTAAATACTGCGACGAAGAATTAACAAAGATGAAGACCCTGATACAGACTATTCCTGAATCGGAGCGGCCCCGCATCTATTATGCGGAAGGGACCTGGGGGCTTGAGACCGACCCCTCCGGTTCTTCTCATACCCAGGCTTTTGATTTTGTCCGTGCCATAAATGTTGCGGATGTAACGGAGAATACCGCTAACGGCATGGTTGGACAGTCCGCAGTCTCCCTGGAACAGATAATCGCCTGGAATCCTGATTTTATTATCCGAAATACCACCTATACAGACGCCGATCCGGCACTGGCGGTGACCGGCATTACGAACAACCGTGATTGGGCGGGCATCAGCGCTGTACAGAAAAAGCAGGTATATCAGACCCCCGCGCTTCCCCATAACTGGATTGATCGGGCCCCCTCTTCAAACCGGATTTTGGGCGTAAAGTGGCTGTTGAATCTTTTTTATCCCTCCTATACCGCGTTTGATATACGAAAGGAAGCAAAGGATTTTTTTCACCTTTTTTATCAGATTGATCTTGGTGAACCGGATCTTGATTTCATCCTTGCCGCATCAAAACCTGTCTCTTGAGACGCCATGCTGATTAAACCAAGAGCGGAATCACCACCGATGCTGTTGATTCTGCTTATTGCTGCCGGATGTGGTATTTTTCTTCTTTCCCTCTCCATTGGACGCTATCGCATACCCGTAGGAGATGCTCTTGGATCTATACTTGGTCTAAAGGATGATGTATCCCCCCGGGTGAAGACCATACTGTTCAACGTGCGCTTGCCGAGGGTTTGGGGGGCTCTTCTTTCGGGGATGGCTCTCTCTTGTTCCGGGGCAGCATACCAAAGCCTTTTTCGTAACCCTCTGGCATCACCGGATATTCTGGGGGCGGCCACAGGGGCTTCATTCGGAACAGCCCTTGGTATTCTTCTTGATAAGGGGGAACCGGTAACTCAAGTTATCGCCTTTTGTATGGGCCTTGCGGCGGTATCCCTTACCGCCATATTGAGTCGTGCGGTGGGGAGAAATCAGTCAAGTATTATTCCTTTAGTCTTAAGCGGGCTGGTAGTATCGGGCTTATTTAGCGCTTTTATTTCTCTTGTAAAATATTTCGCCGACCCGGAAAACCAACTTCCCGCAATTACGTATTGGCTTATGGGGGGCTTATCAACCGTTACCCGTGAGATGGTGTTTACCGCCGCCATTATCATTGTGACAGGGACTGTTATTCTGAACCAATTGAGATGGCTTTTAAATCTGATTTCCTTTGAGGAAGATGAATGCCGCTCTATGGGGGTTAATCTATTGGCCGCCAGAATTTTTGTTATTATCACCGCAACCCTGATTAGTTCGGCTGCGATATCGCTTTCCGGCCCTGTGGGATGGGTATGCCTTTTTATTCCCCACATGACAAGAATGCTTGTGGGGTGCAACTACCGTATTTTACTTCCGGTCAGTACCCTTCTTGGAGGCATTTATCTTATGCTCATTGATGACCTGGCCCGCAACATGGCCAGGGTTGAAATTCCCCTTGGCATTCTGACAAGTCTTGTTGGAGCCCCCTTTTTCTTCCTGGTACTTTCCCGGACGGAAAGGAATAAATCATGATAAAAAGAAGGGCGCGTCTTACCGGCTTCATTACAATACAGCTGTTTTGGATATTGCCTGCAGGCGCTCTGATTATATCATTTTTGGCGGGTAAATATGGCATAGCGCCTGAAGAACTCATAAAAGCGTTATCTTCATTTATAAAAACGGGCATCAATACCAATAATGCCGAAACGGTGTTGTTTAAGATACGGCTTCCCAGAATTCTGGCGGCATTCTTCATCGGCGGCAGTTTGTCGGTGTCCGGTGTGGTCTACCAGACGGTATTCCGCAATCCATTGGTATCACCGGATCTATTGGGGGCGTCTTCAGGAGCAGGTCTTGGAGCGTGCATTGCGATAATGATGAACTTTAAGCCCTGGCTGGTGCCGTTTGCGGCCTTCTTTATGGGAATCATGTCCGTGGGAATCACCTGCGTTCTTTGCGACAGAATATATCAAAGAAGGGGTAATGCCGGAGCCTATGTTCTTACCGGGATTGTAGTAAGCGCTGTATGCCAGAGTCTTATTTCCCTTATTAAATATACAGCCGACCCCTATAACCAGCTTCAGACAATTGTTTTTTGGCTTATGGGGAGTATGGTCCATGTGGAACCGACTGCGTTAATAATACTTTTGTGTAGTTGTATTATTGGCAGCGTTCCTCTTTTTCTTAACGGATGGAAACTGAATCTTCTCAGTTTTAGCGATGAAGAGGCTTCGGCTATGGGGATTAATACCCGCCTCTTTAGAATAGCCATGCTGTCTTTTGCGACATTCCTCTGTTCTGCCGCGGTAGCCACCTCGGGTATAATCGGCTGGGTGGGGCTGATGGTTCCCCACATGGTCCGTTCCATTATTGGAGCAGATGTCAGATTCCTGCTCCCGGCGTCTTTTCTTCTGGGAAGTACGCTGCTTCTCTTTATAGATGATATTACCAGGGTACTACTGGTAATTGAACTGCCTTTGGGCTTGTTAACCGCCATTATCGGCGCCCCGGTTTTTATTGTTCTGCTCATCAAGGGGAAAGGAACATGGATTTGATAGAGGCGCGAAACCTTGATTGCGGCTACGGAAAAAAGCCTATTTTTAGCGGAATTTCTTTTACCGTAAGGCCGGGGGAAGTTTTTTGTGTTCTGGGTCCCAACGGTGTAGGGAAAACAACGCTCTTTAGGACAATTCTTGGGTTTGAAAAACCTCTTGGGGGAGATATATTTTTGGAGACTAAAAGACTGAGATACTGGAAACGAAACGACCTTGCAAAAAAGATCGCCTATGTTCCTCAAGCTCATATTCCTCCCTTTCCCTATACGGTAGAAGAAGTAGTAATTATGGGGAGAACGATTCGGTTTGAAAAGAGCCATTTTGGCCGAAACCTTCCGGGCAAAATGGACTATGAAAAAACGGAAAATATACTGGAACACATGGGAATAGTTCATCTGCGAAAAAGAACGTATACCCACATCAGTGGAGGGGAACGCCAGCTTGTTCTTATCGCCCGGGCGCTTGCCCAGGAACCGGAATATCTTGTCATGGATGAACCGGCTCTCAATTTGGATTTTGGGAATCAAATGCATCTCATTAATGAAACAATCCGCCTGCGTGAAACCGGAATGGGTATTATCATGACGAGTCATCATCCGGATCATGTATTTCTTTGTGCCGATAGGGTGATGCTGATGAAATGGGGGAATCGTTTTTCCATAGGTTCAAAAGATGAAATACTTACCGAAGAACAGTTGACGGATACTTATGAGGTCAGCATAAAAATACTACGGGGAAACAGGGATAATGGCAGTACAGTAGCCGCATGTACCGCTGATTTGTCTTTTTCTCCGAAGCAGAGAAAAAATTTTTAAGGAGAATCATTATGCAAAAGAAAAGGGTTTTTGGAATTGCCGCCGCGATATTACTTGCTCCGGCAATGGTTTTCTCAGTGGGACAGAAAGACTCCGCCGTACAGGAAGCCGCAGCGCAACCGGCAGCGGAACCGGTGGAACTTCACCTCTACGCGGGCGCGGGGCTGAGGGTTCCGGCGGAGATCATCATTAAGGAGTTTGAGGAAGCTACGGGCCACAAGGTTACGGTTGAATGGGCCGGTATGGGGCAGCTT
>JAISNI010000053.1 GCA_031276295.1 Treponema sp. | reverse complement strand
TATTCAGCATGGATACATTCAAACGTGTTGACTTTCGCCCCATGGGGATATGGTACCCGATAGGGATACTGCAACAGAGGATCGGCAGTATCTTCCATCCAATTCAAGAGCCGTTGGGAAAGATCCCGGTAGACCGTTTCGTAGGCCGGATTATCCACCATGTTTTCTCGTTCCACCGGGTCCAGCCAGAGATCAAAAAGTTGTTCTCGCGGCACGGTGCGGCTGAAGATCCCCGCCTCCATCATGAACCGTTTTGAAAGGCCGTTGTCAATGTTGGAAGGGGGCAGTTTGTTATGGAAATCATAGTGCCGGATCAGTTTGTACCGGTCGGTCCTGACGCAACGTTTGGGCTCGTAGGCCGCGTGATAGGTTACCTCCGAAAATATCTGCTTGTTTACCTTTTCGGCTTTCCCCTCCAGGATCGGCCGCAGAGAGACTCCGCTGAGCCAGGAGGGCCGGGGGAGTTCCAATAGATCACAGAGGGTAGGGAAGAGATCGATCTGGGAAACGAGAGCATCGGAGGCGGTACCCAGGGTGGGATTCCCGGGGTATTTTATCATCAGGGCCACCCCGATCCCCGGATCGTAGAGATTGCACTTCATCCAGGGGAAGGCGATGCCGTGATCGGTGGTGAAGATGAGAATCGTGTTGTTGTCGAGCCCTGTTCGCCTGAGCGCGTCGATAACCATTCCCGCAGAGCGATCCGCTGTGGCGGCGCTGGCGATGTAACCCGCCATATCCAGCCGGTTCATTTTGTTATCGAAGAGGGTGAAAGGGGGCTGCACATAGGCCTGGTTAACCCGTCCTTCGGGGTTGGGGAAATCCCGGTGGGTATTGATCATCCCGAAAGAAAGAAAAAAATCCCTCCCGGTTCTTGCCTGGTCTTCCAGGTAAGCCGCAGCCTTTTCCGCGGAATTGAGATCGTAGCCATCAGGATCGTTGATATACATATCGGTCCCCCGCTTTTCCTGGAGGATCTTATGGTAGCCGATCTTTTCCGCCCGGTCCGCCTCGTGCTGAATGCCGCAGAGGGCGGTTTCGTAACCCGCTCCCGCCAGGTAGTTCGCCAGGTGCATGGAGTAATCTCTGAGGGCAAAGCCCCGGTGGGCCAGCCCCGTCATACCGTTCACATGGGGCCATGTTCCCGTGAGGAGAGCGGCCCGACTGGGGGAGCAGGTGGGCCCCGCGCAGTAGCAGTGGCGGAACAGGGTGGATTCCTCCGCCAGGGCCATGAGCCTGGGGGTACTGATTCCATAACCGTAGGGCTCCAGAAAACGCCCGCTGTCATGGGTGTGCATATACACGATATTCATCATTTCTCCTTAATACCCCCGGGGGAGCGGCGCCAAAAAACACCGCCCGATATTGGCCGGTGTTTTCGGTGTAGCTTTAATGTCCTTAGCAGTATGTTACGCTTCGGCGCAAAATTGTATAAAAATCCACAAGTGCAACAGGCTGCTAGAGATGAGGATAGTATTCCAGTCATCATGGTTCGGCCCTTTGCTGGCCATACTTTATAAAACATGAGGGCTTTCTACCCCATAGCCTTTATTGGACTGTCCCAACAGGCGGCCACTTGCCGGGACAGTCTATCTTAGTTCCGTTTCCACCGCTGGTAGGCGGCGGTGTAGATTTCGGTGTACCGTTTGGCATTCATCCGCTCCAGGTTCTGAATGAAGGCGCTCCAGTTGTTAAAACTTTCCGTGCCGGTGATAAATTTTATCTCCATCTCTTCGATGTAGGTGAGGATGTCGTTGGATAGGGCGTTAAGCTCGTTCACCTCGTCCACGGTGAAAGAGAGGGAGAGGTGTTCCTTGGGCAGGTAGGGCAGGTAATTGTTAGTGGAAGCCTTGATCTCCGGCCACTGGGCCGCGCTCAGGTCTATAGCATCCACGATGAGCTGGGGTACCCCGCCGCCACAGAAGATGGTGTATTTGCCCACCATCTCGTCCACCGTGCGGCCCTGGGGATCATTGGCGATGGCGGGCACATAAGCGTAGCTTCCTGCGGGAGTACGGGTAAAAGTGACTCCCTCCACCCCCAGCCGCACCAGCTTAGTGCCCTCAGGGGTATAGAGGTAGTCCAAGTAGCGCATGGTGGCCTCGGGGTGTTTGTTCTTGTTGGTGATTGCCGCAGTACCCTTGACCTGCACGAAGGGGTTCACCATGATCCAGTTCTGGCTGCCGCCGCTTCCCTTGATGGGGGTGATCGAGGAATATTCCCGCATCACCTTACCGCCGAACCACTGGAAGTTGTTGCCTCCCAGGATCATGCCGATATTGCCCTCTTCGGCCTTGGCCATGAAACGGTTATTATCCAAGGTGAAGAGTTCCGGATCGATGAGCCCTTCGGTATAAAGCCGGTTGATGTATTGGAACATGGCTCGATAGTTGGAACTGAAGGGAACGAATTGCATTGTGTCGTTGGCATCCACGTCAAGAAAAATCCCTGCGTTGTCTCGTACATAGATACCTCCTATCCTACCGAAGCCGAAGGAGCCGGCGAAGTATTTAGAGATGTACTTTCCCGTGGTGCCCCGGTAAGCCCCGGAGAGGGGGATCTCGTCCTGCCGACCGTTGCCGTTGGCGTCGCTGTTTTTGAATTTAATCAGCAAGTTGTAGAGTTCCTCCGGAGTTTCGGGTTTCCGGAGGTTGAGTTTCTGTAGCCACGTGTCCCGGACCCAGTACTTAGTTACCAGGTTCCCCATAGTCTCGTTGAGTTGGGGCAGGGTGTATATGTTACCATCCGCCTGGGAGATAGATTTTTTTACCACCGGGTTGTTGGTGATGATGGCCTTGAAGTTGGGAGCGTAGTTGTCGATAAGGCTGTTCAGGGGGATTAAAGTACCCTGGGCACCGTAGGTGGCCTCTTCCACCGCACTGAACTGACCCCGGAGGAACAGGTCCGGCAGATCGTTACTGGCGATGAGGATGTTCCGCTTCTCAATATAGGATTCCTGGGGAATCATGGTCCAGTCCACATGGATATTGGTGAGTTTCTCGTAGGTCTGAAACATGAGCAGGGTGTTCCAATCGTCCACGATGACATACTTGCTGGCCACCCCGGTGAGGTTGAGGCGTTCCGCCACAATGGGCATACCGTCCCTGCTCACCAGTGCGGCGGGAGCCTGGGTTCCCGTATTGGCGCCGCCCTGGGAACCGCCCCCGGCAAAAGCCGGAGTGGAGCCCAGGATGATGAAAACCAGGGCCCTAACAAAAATTCTCTTTCGCATGATATTCTCCTCTAAAAAATTTGTTTAACCGGAAAGACTCCTGGGCTTTCCGGCCGGATTCCATAAAAATGAATTAGCATGAAATCATATCAGTCTTTTTAGTTTAATCAAGGTAATAGGCCCGAAAGGGCGCCTTCCCGGCACAGTTCCTCCATCAGCCCTTGACCGCCCCCACCATAATCCCCCGCTCGAAGAACTTCTGTAAGAAGGGATAGATGAGGAGGAGGGGCGCCGAGGCCACTATGCAACTGGCATACTTGATCCCCTCGGAAAGGAGGACCTTGCTGGAGGTACTCTCCAGTTCGGTCATGCTGTCCGCCTGGCTTTCCAGGAGAATTTCCCGAAGGATGAGCTGCAGGGGATAGCGGAACCGGTCCTTCAGGTAGATGAGTGCCTTGAAAAATTCGTTCCAGTAATTCACCCCATAGAAGAGGATCATCACCACAATGATGGAGGCGCTTAAAGGAAGTACCACCGCGAAGAGGATCCGGGTGTTGCTGCAACCATCCACGTAGGCCGCCTCGAACAGTTCTTCCGGGATGCTGGTGGACATGAAGGTCCGCATCACCAAAAGGTTAAACACCGACACAGAACCGGGGATCACCATGACCCAGAAGGTGTTGAACATCCCCAGGCCCCGGATAACCAGATAGGTGGGGATGATGCCTCCGGCAAAAAACATGGTGAAGGTGAAAAAAAGGGTCAGGAAGGTCTTCCCTGGCAGGTCTCTTCGGGAAAGGCAGAAGGCCGCCAAAGTGGTGAGGGCCAGGCTGAAGAAGGTCCCCGTAACGGTGTAGAACACCGAGTTGAAGAAGCTCCTGCCTATTTCCGCGTTGGAAAAAACCCGCCGGTAGGCATTGAGGTTCCAGCCCACAGGCCAGAGCCACATACGACCCCGGAGTACCGCCTGGGGATCGCTGAAGGATGCGCTCAGGATAAAGAACAAGGGATAAAGGATGAGGATCGTAAAGAAGATCAAAAAGGTGGTAACCAGGGTCAGAAAGATCCGGTCCCCAGCGGTCATTTTATCCGCCATATACTCCCCCTACCACAGACCCGAATCGGTCAGCTTCTTGGAAAGTTTGTTTGTCCCCAGAAGCAGAAGAAAATTGATGATGTTGTTAAAGAGCCCCACTGCGGTGGCAAAATGGTACTCCCCCTGGATAATCCCCGCCCGGTACACAAAGGTGGTGATGATGTCCGAGGTTTCCATATTCATGGGGTACTGCATGAGGTACACCTTGTCAAAGCCGATGTTCATAATATGCCCCATGTTGAGGATGAACATGGTAACGATGGTGGGGATCATGCAGGGCAGGGTGATGCTCCATATCCGCCGGACCCGGCTAGCGCCGTCCACGATGGCGGCCTCGTAGATCTCCGAGTCTATCCCCGAAATGGTAGCCACGTAGATGATACTGGTCCAGCCCGAATTCTGCCAAATCCCCGAAATGACGTATATGGGTTTGAAGTAGGCCGGATGGGTCATAAAGTCCACCCGTTGGCCCCCCAGCTTTTCCATCAGGATGTTGACGATCCCCCCGGAGTAAGAAAATAGCACCGACATAATACTCACCACCACTACCACCGAGATAAACCGGGGGGCGTAAAACACTAACTGCATCCCCTTTTTGAAGAAGCCCATACGGATCTCGCTGATCATGATCGCCAGGAGAATGGGGAAGGGGAAGCCCGCCAGGAGCTGCAGGAGGCTCAGGGAGATGGTGTTCCGCAGGAGCCGCCCAAAGTAGAAAGAATTGAAGAACCGGGTAAAATTCTGGAAGCCTATCCAGGGGCTACCGGCGATCCCTTGGGCGGGAGTGAAACGCTTGAAGGCAATCTGTATCCCGTAGAGGGGGGCGTAATGAAAAATAACGAAATAGATCACCACCGGCAGAATCAAAAGATAGAGATCCCAATACTTGAGAAGCTTGAGGTACAACCCTCGCTTTTTTAGCATTCCGGTGAATGTGGTTTTAATAGCCATTCCTTTTAAGGAAACAAGTAATTTTTGACCTTTTCCCTTCTGACTAATCATCTTTTTTGACCTTTTCTCTGTTTCAATATTCATACTATAACGATAGGTTTAATATTACATATAGAAAATTTTTTGTCAAGGGACCCTGTCGCTAATAAAGGTCTTCATGCAGGGCATAGAAAGCCGGTGGGATATTTTTAGTCTTTTTGTTCGTTTTTGCCCTTTTTGACCGGAAGAGGTAAACATTTCCCCGGTGAATTAAAACCTTTAGGGTTGAACGAATCGCTCGTTATTGACAGTTTTAATTTTTAACATTCGTGAATTTTCATACGGTTTTGCGCCGAAGCGCAACAAACCGCCGGAGGGCGCCTCGTCCGCCGCAACGTTCATTCACACGCCGCGGATTGTGTTAGAAAGGAAGCCCCGAATCCTAAAAACGTTTCAGAGCTTCCCCGCGGCGGCATTAACCTAAGCCCCGCAGGGAAACCTGCCCGGCTCTGATTATAAACAACCAAAAACTTGGATACGGAAAACGGCTCTTATCCCTACAGCCCCGCCTGCTTGCAGGCATCGTCGTACTCGGTGCACATTAAAAGAAACGCCCCCATGCCGTGAAGATCATTCTGTACCGTGGGCCGTTTAAGGTAAAATTCGTAATCCCCTACTCCCGTACCTATACAGATACGGGGGACGATAAGATCGCCTCCTTCAAGGGAAAGTGAATCGATAATCCCGCGGTAGGCCCGGTGGATATACCGCGCGTAGCTTTTGTGGAGCAGATTCTTTTTGACGGCTTTGGAGATAGCGTAGGTATAGAGGCAGGAGCAGGAGATTTCAAGCCAATTCCGCGGATCGTCCCCGCGGTCAACCACCTGGTACCAGAGCCCGGAATCCTCATCCTGAAAGCGGATAAGGGCATTGATGATGTCCCGTTCCGCATTGATAAAATCCTGCCTGCGGGGATGATCTTCGGGAAGATAATCCAGAATATCCAGGATCGCAACGGCATACCAGCCTATGGCCCGGCCCCATAATTGGGGGGACAGGCCGGTGCTTTTATCCGCCCAGTCTATAACCTTTGAATCATCCCAGGCATGGTAGAGCAGTCCGGTTTTAGGATCGGTCATGTTACGGCGCATCAGGTCCATCTGGACGAAGATTGTTTCGTAAAAATAAGGCTTGTCAAAATAATGGGCGTACATCACGCTGTAGGGGCCTATCATGTAGAGGCCGTCCAGCCACATCTGATTCTTGCAATGGTATTTATGCCAAAATCCGCCCCGCGCGTTGGTCGGCCATTGCTCAACGATAGGGGCAAATCGGTCCAGAACTTTTTTATAACGTTCATCCCCCGTCGTCCGGTAGAGTCTGAAAAGCAGAATAGCCGGCTGCATATCGTCGAATTCCCGGACATCGCAACGGCGTATCTCCCCCTTCTCGTCTATATAGCTATCAACCCAGGCTTTGATATAATCGTGGTATTTTTTCTCCCCGGACAGCAGGTAGAGCCGTTCCATGCCGGAAAGAAAAACCCCCTGATGATAGTGGAACCGGTCTTTTGGGGGCAATTCCTCCACGGTAAATTTACGGATCAGGGTGTCCGCTCCCATTGCCGCGTAATCAAGCGGCGTTTTTGCTTTAGATGACATTTTATTCCTCCGTTTTTTTAGGCCCCCCCACTTCCAATGGGGGGAGCGCGTAGAAATCTTCCGGTATGGCGGTCATGTAAATATTACAATAACCGGCGGCCGTGCTGTTGTAAACCACATGCTTCCCGTCCCGTGTAAGGGACGGATGGGGATGGTGGGCGCCCCAATCAAAGCTGCCGTCATGCATGGTCAAAATACGGGGGCCGTCAAAATCTTTGCCGTTGTATTTATAGCCTTTGATGGTCTTTCCCGTATCGCTGACCACAAAATCAAACCCGATGGAATGAATATGATCGGGTCCGGGTACCCGTACACAGGGGGCCTCGATCTCACCGGTTCCATCGTAACGGGCAAACCCAAAATAGGAGGACGAACCCGTTTCGGAAGGGCGGTGTACCTGATAGCCTACATGAAGCCCGTCAAGGAACCAATACTCATGGCCTATCATCTCCTTGTCAAAGCGGCGCTCCCTGAATTTCACGGCCTTACCGGTGTTGAGGTCGAGCACCCAGATACGGTGATCCACCAGATTCCAGGGTCCCTCATGGCAGAAGGTGAGAAGATTCCCCTGAGTGGGGGAAGGATTAACGTGGCCTATCCAGCACTTTTCCCGCCATACCTCCTCCACCGTATTATCCTTTACATTGATACGGACTATCCTACAGTCCGGCCTGGCGGCAAAGATATCGCCGAAGCCTATGTAACCCGCGGCAAGGTTCGATCTGATCGTCCCTGAAAGATCCTGCGTAAGGCCTGCCGTTACGCAGGTGCCGTCGCCGGTCGGGCGCGCACCGCCGAAATTAAAGCCCTTGGGGATGATATAGAGGGGCCGGGTTTCAAAGGTATCCAGGCTAATCGCGTACACACAGCCGTTATAGTGGTAATAGGTTTCGTTGAGTTCGCGGTTTACATACATAGGGCAGCTCAGTTCAGGCCCGCCCACGGGCATATCGGTTATACGGAAAAGCTCCCCGCTTTCAATATCAATATAGAAGAGATTACGCACATTCCCGCGGTCGGAAACAAAAAGCATCTTCCGGTCATGGTCAAACCAGCCGTCATCGGTAAAATAGGGATGTTCGCTGTGTCCCTTGTAACCGGTAAGCTGCCAAACGGTAAGGCCGCTCACCCGGTCCTGAAAACTTCTACGCTCTGCGGGGTACACCGCAAAAGGTTTCATACAATGCCTCCTTCTTTATCCCTTTAGTATAAATAGATAGATAGCGTCCGTCCCTAATCCGTCCACGTTGGGCAGACGCTCAATACTACCCCAAAGCCGCAATATAATCAACAGAGAATTGGGATTGACAATTCCCGTATCCGGCATGACTATTGTATGTAAGGAGATAAACAATGAACCCCGTTAAAGTTCTGCTTCTTGGAGCAGGGAACCGCGGTATGTATACCTATGCCGCTTATGCCAAGATGAACCCTACCATGATGAAAATTATTGCCGTAGCCGAACCGGATGATGTTAAACGGAAAAAGATACAGGAAGATCACTGTATTCCCGATACGCGTGCCTTCCGTAGTTGGGAACAAGCCTTTGCCGAACCGGTTGACGCCGAGGCGGTTATCATCGCAACCCAGGACAGGATGCACGCCGGCCCCTTAAAGGAAGCGTCCGTCCGGAATCTGCATATACTCTGCGAAAAGCCCATAGTCCCCACGCCGGAGGAATGCCGGGCCGCCGAAAAAGCCTATGCGGATACGGACAAGGTCTTTATGCTCGGCTACGTGCTTAAATACACCGCCTTCTTTTCCAGGATCAGGGAACTCCTGGATACGGGGCGTATAGGCAGGCTCATCGGCATTGATCTTGTCGAAAATGTAGGGCATATTCACATTTCGCACAGCTTTGTCAGGGGGAATTGGCGCAACAGAGCCGAATCTTCCCCCATGATCCTGGCAAAGAGCTGCCACGATATGGACATACTCCACTGGTTTGCCGGCGCGCCCTGCGAATCCCTCAGTTCCTATGGGGATCTGCATTACTTTAAGGCGGAAAACGCCCCTCCGGGCGCCCCTCTGCGCTGCCTCGAAGGATGCCCCCACATGGCGGGCTGTCCCTACCATGCGGCCAAGATATACCTTACCGATAATACGGACTGGCCCGCCAATGTGATAACCGCCGATCTTTCCATAGAAGGCCGGCTCAAGGCGCTGGAAAAGGGCCCTTACGGAAGATGCGTGTTCCGCTGCGACAACGACGTTGTGGATCATCAAACCGTTTCCATGCGTTTTACCAACGGGGTTACGGCAACCTTTACCATGTCGGGCTTTACCCTGGCGATACGCCGCGTCATCACCCTCTTTGGTACCGTCGGCGAAATTGAAGGCGACCTTGAGGCCAACCGCATTGTGCTTAAGGATTTTTCCACCAGAAACATCGAAAAAATTGAAATCGCGCCGCCCCTGGGCGGACATTCGGGCGGGGATCAGGGGCTTATCACCGCTTTTGTCCTTGCAATCCGTAGCGGGGACAAGTCCGGCGCAAAAACGATGGTCAAGGATGCCTTTGAAAGCCACTATATGGCCTTCGCCGCGGAAGCCTCACGCCTTGACGGAAAGACCGTAGTCATGGACGCATTCCGGCGCCCGCCCGCGGGCTGCAACATCTAAAAGTTTACAGGGAGGGGGCTCCGATATGTTTTCGTATGAAAACATCCATAAAAAAGGCCGGAGTTATATCCATAGGCGTTTACTTAATTAATAAGAAACCACAAACCGCACGAAAAATACGAACTTTTGAGGTGAAATCCATCGTTTGTTCGTGGGGTTTGTGCGCTTCGTGGTTAAATTTCTTCAATCTCGGATCCCGTGCATAACATAAGTTAATTAAGTAAACGCACAGGGAGTTATATCCTTGAGGGTTACTGGCTAATCCCCTTTATACGCCGCGAACCACGGTTCGGCGAACTGCGGCCCAACGAACCGTCGTTCACGAACCAAAGTACGCCGCGTACAGGCCTGAGGACGAGGCGGTTCATTCTTTCAGTACGTCTTTATTGAGGACGACGGCTACCCTCCCCTCGCGGAGGAGACGGCGGTTGTTTTCGTTGGCCAGTATGGTCTTGGCGTCTTCAATGTCGATAACGGGATCGGTAGGACGCAGCCCGTAAACCTCGCGCGCCAGTATGCGGAGCGGATTGGGGCCCACCAGTCTTTCCAGTTCTCCGTCCAGACCCGAAGGAGAGGGGGTAAATATCTTTTCGGGGTTTACGTAGCGGACCACGGCCGTTTTAAGGAAACGCTCGCGGGGAAGTTTTTCATCCATGTTTATCCGGGGAGGGGCCGCAGGTTCCTCCTGCCCGCGCTCGTAGGGCCGCAAGTTCCTCCGGGGATCAAGGGTGTTAAACTCATAGATCAGGTTCATATCCGTATCCCAGACGCGCGGAAGGATGCAGGGCAGCGTCAAGGCGGAGGAATTACGGCCGTGAATGGGTAGCGGTTCGTCGGCCAGGATGATAATGCCCGTGTACGAAGCGGCGCTTACCGGATTTAAAACACTCGGCAGTTCTTCGGCGCGGCTGTGCTCCATAAGATCGGAGGAAAGACCGAACAGGCTTACAAGATAGCTGCCGTTCATGACGGTTAAATCGGGGGTAAGATTGGGCGGAACCTCCCGCGCGCTTAGGCTTAAGGCTTCGAGCTGCCGAATACCGTAGCGCCGTTTGTCTATCCAGTCCCCCAGGGTACTCGACGAATCCACGGGCAGGGCAAGCAGATAGGGTCTAACACGCCGGGGATACTCTTCACGGAGCATCTCCTCGGCCTGTATCCGTCCTGCGGGCAGCCTGATCTTCGCCGAGAAAAGATCCAGGGTAAGCGCCGCGTTGAACTCAAACTTTTCCCAGTCAATCTCCCCGCTTATGCCTATCTTCGCCTGGGCCTGTAAAAGACCCCCCGCAAACAGCAACCATATAAAAAACACCGCTTTTCTCTTCATTAACCCGCACCTGCACAAAAGACTTATTGAAACGCGAGGACTACCCCGCCTTGAAGGGGTAGTTCATTGATATCTGAAACCTTGATCTCATCTTAGTATCGGCGTTTTAAGGCTCCTGCCGACACTGAGCGTATCGTTCAGCTTCATATTATTTGCTTCAGCAAGGGCTTCGGGGCTGACATTATAGGCGCGGGATATGGACCAGAGGGTGTCGCCCTTCTTTACCGTATACCTGCCGTTAAACGAAGCCCCCGCCTGCTTGGGCTTCTCGTAGGGGCCCACATCCTTGAAGGCGGGGATGCGGAGCTGAACGCCCATGCGGAGGTTTTTGGCGCTGACGCCGGGATTGGCCGCTTCTATCTGTTTAACGGAAACCCCGTAATGTTTGGAAAGCGCCGAAAGGGTGTCGCCGGAACGGATGGTATAGAAATGGTACTTGATAAACTTGATATCCGTCCTGTCAAGCACCGCGGCGATATTTTCGGCATCCTCCCTCCGTACCTTGAGATGATAGGAACTATCCGCCGGCGTGATGTTATAGAGCAGTTCCTGGTTTGCGGCCTTCAATTCCTGCTTACTAATCCCGGTATGTTCTGCAAGCACTTCCAAGTCTACGGACTTGCCTACCGGCACGCGGGTCCATTCAACATGATCCGTCCAGGTGTTCTCAATGCCGAAACGCCGGGGATTGGAGAGTATATAGGCCACCGCAAGCAGTTTCGGTATATAATGGATGGTTTCCGTCTTGAGCTTCTTCCGTTCCGAGAGCACCCAGTAATCGCTGATGCCGGAATTCTTGACAATCGTACTTATGGCCCCCATACCCGCGTTGTAACCAGCCAGCGCCAGATGCCAGCTATGAAAGACCCGGTAATTATCTTCAAGTTTCCCCAGCGCGCCTTCGGTCGCCTTCCAAAAATCCATGCGTTCATCGAGCAACTCGGTTATCTGCATATTAAAGGGGCCTATGCTGTTCCGCATAAACTGCCACATACCAACCGCCCCCGCGCTGCTCCTCGCCGTACCGACAAAGCCCGACTCGATAACCGGCAGGTAGAGCAGTTCGGGGGGCAGGCCGCGATCCTCAATTCTCTGCCTGATAAACCCGATGTAAGGCCCGCCCCGCTCCATAACCGCTTGCAGCCAGGCTATGCCGGAGGGGCTTGAAAACTGGCGTATATAGTGCTGGGTAAGCTCCCGCTCTATACCTCCGATACTGGGCAGTACCTGCCGGTCTATTGCATGTTTAAAGCGGTCGGGGTTCAGGTAGGGCGTCTTTCGCAAAGGCCTGTCAAACACCGCTTCCTCTGCACGCCCCGGATACCCGGTATGGTATGCCAAGGTAAAGGAGCCCGCCCCCTGGCCGTCCTGAGCGTACAGCAGGGAAGGAAAAACCGCAAGAAAAAACAGAGCGCCCGCGAAAAAAGCCGCCGGGCCCGCCCTGTCCCGCGCCGCGGTTTTTTTTTCCATAAATCCCGTAAATCCCGTCCCCGGGACCTCCGCTTGCCCGCGCCCCGTTTCCCGTTTAAACATCATTTTTTCAAACCTTACCCTTATCACAATTTTTCTCCATAATATACACCGGCCCATTCCCACCGGCCGTGAATGTCCGGGTCCTGGGGAAAGTATATTTTCCTAAAATAGAGATACCATGTAGAAATATACTGCGACCATCCCCAGGTACGCAGGTACGCTTCATTTGCGTTGGAACCTTCATCCAGGGTGTTCGCGTAGCGTATCCGATTGCCCCGCATAAAATCGCTCAGGTTAAACTCGGAAGCCCCCGCGTTATCTATATCTTCCTGTTCCCAGGATCGGGCAAAAAAATTAACCTTGGCACGGTACCGCGCAAGTTCGGACGCCGAGCCCTTATCCAGAACCTGCTTGATGGCGCTCACCAAGCTGTTGACATTCTCAAACGTCCAGTCCTTGGGGGAATCGTTAAAATCAACGATACGTTTGGCGTAGTTGTGGGCTTCAGGAAAACCCGCGATCACCGAGCCTACAAAGGGCAGGTACCTGGTATACGCCTGAATCGCGCTGTTCCATTCGCCCGTCTGTTCGTAGGCCTGGGCCAGCATGAAATAAGCCGTACCCTTATCTATTTTCTCGGAAAAACGGGAGATAAGTTCCTCATAGCAGTACACGCGTTGTTCAGGATCGTCGGTCATGCCGAGCAGCCGGTTAAGGCATACCAAATGGATGGATTGCCCCGCGATAGTGAGGTCGGGATAATTTTTCAGGATCATATCAAAGTAGAGAGCGGCTACCGGGTAGGCTTCCTGCCGGATATACCCATAGGCTATCATAAGGAAATAGTAACCGTTATACGGATCGTCAGGATAACGCTCCGTCAGGGAACCAAGAAAGTTGATCAGCCTACCGTACTCTTTAAGACGCGCATACTCATTCGCAATCTCCCTCACTATCGAAAGCTGCTCTTCCTCATTCCGGCCTTCCCCTTCCAGAAGATCAAAGAGATGCTCAAGCACCTCTCGCCTGTCCCCCGCACCGGCCAGATAGTAGTCCCTCGCCGCGGAAGCCTTCTCCTCCGCCCCGCAACCCGGGAAGCATAAGGCTGAAATCGTCAATACAATAGGTATAATAATTTTTTTATTCATCATTATATTTTACCATAAAAAAGGATGAAGGAAAAGGGGAATGAAGGGGGCCCGCCTCTTTCCGCATTGTATCCCTCATTAAAACAGGTCCATAAAAGACAATAATTTTCACCCTTTAAAGTGCGTTTATCCCTCCGTAATAGTTGGCAAAAACAGGTTTATGCAGATATACTTACAGTATGCGATCCCCTCTTACCCAAAAGCTCGCCGCACGGATTATCTATATTATCGGCTTTTTCCTGATGTTTATGGGCAACGTTTTTCTCATAAGCGTCCATAGCGATTCGGGCTATATTCCGGCGGCCATATTGTTTTTTGTGGTTATCCTGGGTTCGGCCTGCGCGGTTCTTGCGGTAAAGCTCGATAAACGCTCCATTTTTCTTTTTTCGGCGCTCTTTTTCTTTCCGGTAGGGGGGTTGCTCTTTCTTTCGGCTATCCGTATCATCCCCGTAAGTTTTAGCCAAAGCTGGCCCCTGCTCTCGGTCTTTGCCGGCCTGGCCCTGCTGCCCACCGGCATGAGCAAGTACGGCTCTACCAGGAGCCGTTTCGTTATTCCCGCCGTTGCCTTCATTGTTTTAGGCTTAATCTTCCTTATCTTCTCCTTTGATCTCGTCCCCTTTTCCTTTCGGCAGTTTATAATGACTTCCTGGCCCCTGCTTGTCCTGGCCGCGATCTGCATCCTCATCTTTGTCGGGGTAAGAAAACGGTGAAGGCCCCGGTTCTTCACCGGCGGGAGCCCCTTCACCGGAGGCTTCCCTCGACGGGGACGGCAGGAAAATCATGCCTCAACCGGCGCTTCCTTTCAGGGGGCCCCGCGGCGGCCGTGTTTGTCCTTGCCCTCACGCTGTCCCTGGACGGCTGCCCATCCCAGCCTCCGGTTGTGGAAACCCCCATTTCGGCGGGACCGGGCGGGGTTCAGGAGCCCAAAGAACCGGCGGTTCCGGCAAGGCCCGCAGGAGGGGGCATTGCCGATGAGATCCGCGCCTTAACCGAAAAAGGTTCCCCGTCCTCGCTGGTCCAGGCCCTGGACATGATACGCAGCAAGGAACTGGAAAACGGTGATTTCGGGCGCGCGATGACCGCCGTAATCGTCAACCTTATGCAGAAACTCTACCCCAGTGTCCGGGCGCAGCTCCCCCAGGCGGATCCTCCCCAGACCAACGTGTATTCCCGTATACTGCGCGAGGCGGAAAAGGGGAATTACACCAAGCCGCAGGCCAATTCGGCGGATTTTCTTGAGTATACCCTGCCCTTCCTGGCCGTCCTTAACGAGACCAAAGGCGAACGCCTCATCTCCGTACTGCCCGATATAGAGAAGGCAGGGGAATTGAACCTGTATTCGGTTCTTGCGCCCTATTTTTCAGGTCTTATCAATGAACGCATCGGCGAACTTGACAAAGCCGAAACCGCGTATACCAAAGCCGGCGAACTATCCCCTGATTGTTACCCCGCGGCGGCGGGTCTTGCGCGGATAAAAATGGCAAAGGGCTTAAACCGGGAGGCCGTACAGATCTTTTCCGATCTGGTTATCCGCTATCCCGATGACATGGCTCTTAAACGGCAGCTTGCCCGTGCCTACTATGAAGCGGGCGACTGGTCCCACGCGGAACCCGCCATTGCGGAGGTGCTCCAGCGGGAAACCAGGGACGCCGAATTCATCCTTATGCGCGCCGGGGTGCTGGTGGAACAGGGCCAATTTACCCAGGCCCAGGCACCCCTGGATCTCTACGCTTCGATTAACCCGTCCAACCCCGTCTACCTCTTCCTCCGCGCCAGGGTACAGGCAGAAGGCTTCCATAACCGGGACGCGGCCCTCAATTACCTCCGTTCCCTCCTGCGCGGTTCCAATGCCGGCGATACGGAATCGGTTTACGCGGCCAACCTCCTGATGGAATCCCCGCGGGCAGAGGATCAGAGCGAAGGCAGGGAACTCCTTGCCCGCCTGCTGAACAAGGCCGATCCTTCGCCCGTCGTGCTGAATCTGGCCCTCCAGGACAGCATACGCCGGGAAAATTGGCGGGAAGCCGACGCCTACCTCAAGCGCATCCTGGCCGTCCGCCGCAGCCCTCCCGATCTTCTCAGCGCCTATAAGGTGGAACGCGGCCTTGGGAACAATGCCGCCGCCCTGTCCTACGCGCGAGAACTTCACGAGAAGGAGCCTGCCGATGAGGAGGGAACCATAGCCTATATCTCCGCCCTTATCGACACCGGACGCCAGGAGGAGGCGGGCCGAATGATAGAAAGCCGTCTTAAAGGCATGGCCGGCGGCGGCCTTAAAAGCCGCTACTATTACCTGCTCAGCCGTATCCGTACCGGGGAAGATGCCGTCATGAACGATCTCCGTTCCAGCCTCTTTGAAGACCCCCGCAACCTCGACGCCCTCATCGCAATGTTTGACATATACCACCGCCAGCGGGACGAACGCCGCGCCGTCTATTACCTCAAACAGGCCCTGGCCATAGCCCCCGAAAACCCCCAGCTTAAACGTTACGAGAACGAATTCGCCGGTCTTCTGAAAAATTGAAGAGAAACCGCCGGGTAAACAAGGCGGAATTGCAAAAAAAGAATATCCGCGGATTACTTTTTCATCTTTACCTTGACCTTTTTTCCTGATATTCATACTATAAGGACGGTGGAAGGGCATCTTACGGTCAAGGAGTGGTTTAATGTCGGGTAACAACGTGGAAACTCTCGTAGGAATAGGGATATATCTTGTCGCAATGATTATCGTCGGGCTTTGGTATGCCCGCAGGAGCAATACCGACCCGGAGGAATACTTCCTTGCGAAACGGGGCCTAGGCCCCTGGGTTGCGGCTTTAAGCGCCGAGGCTTCGGACATGAGCGGGTGGCTGCTCATGGGCCTTCCGGGGGTGGCCTATTTTACCGGCTATGGGGAGGCATTCTGGACCGCCTTGGGGCTCTTTTTCGGCACTTGGATCAACTGGGTGCTGGTGGCCAAGCGGTTGCGTTCCTATTCCCAGATAGCCAATAACGCGATTACCCTGCCGGAATTCTTCAGCAAGCGTTTCCACGATGAAAAGCGGATTCTCCTGGGGCTTGCGGCCGTCATCAGCCTCGTATTCTTTTCCATCTATGTAGGCGCCCAGTTTATCACCTTCGGGAAGCTCTTCAGCTATATCTTTAACGCGGATATGGTGGCTATGGTTATCCTGGGGGCGCTCCTCGTGATGCTCTATACCCTCCTTGGGGGGTTTATGGCCGTGGGCATGACCGATCTTATCCAAGGGTTTCTGATGATAGGCGCCCTGCTTTTGGTGCTGATCTTCGGTTTCTTCACTGCCGGAGGGATAAACGGCATTGCCCGGAATCTTGCCGCCTTCCCCCGCTTTACCGACTTCTTCGGCATAGCGACCCCCTACATGATAGACGGCGTTCAACAACTGACGGACAGGATCACGCCCCAGTTCGGCCCCGGCAGGGATTACGGCCTCATCTCCGTCATTTCCGCTATGGCCTGGGGGCTGGGCTATTTCGGTATGCCCCAGGTATTGGTACGTTTTATGGCCGTCAAAAAGACCTCCATGCTCAATACCTCCCGCAACATCGCCGTGATCTGGTGTTTTATTGCCCAGGCGGCAGCGGTTCTGATCGGCATTATCGGCAGGGCAACCCTGCCCGGTCTCCTCACCACCGCTACGGAAGCGGAAAACATCTTCATCCACCTGGGCATCCGTTTCTTCCCGCCCCTTATCGCCGGCGTGGTTATCTCCGGCATCCTTGCCGCGTCCATGAGTTCGAGCGACTCCTACATGCTCATCGTGTCTTCCTCCCTGGCCAACGATATTTTTAAAGACATCATCAAAAAAGACGCCAGCGACGTGCTGGTCATGTGGATAGCGCGCCTTGCCATGCTCCTGGTAACGATCTTCGGGATAGGGATAGCCCTTTCGGGGAACCAGTCTATTTTCAGGGTTGTTTCCTACGCGTGGGCCGGTTTCGGCGCTTCCTTCGGCCCGCTGATCCTCTTCAGCCTCTTCTGGAAGCGGACCACCTTCTCCGCGGCAATAGCGGGTATGCTTACCGGCGGGATTACGGTACTGGTCTGGAAGAACGCGGTCAGCAAACTGGGCGGAATCTTCGAGGTATACGAGCTGCTTCCCGCCTTTATCCTTTCCTGTCTAGTGATCCTGGCGGTAAGCCTTCTGACCCCCAGACCTTCGGCGGAAATCGAAAAGGAATTTGAGGCTGCCAAAATCGCGGAATTTTAAAAGGGAAACGGACAGCGGCCCCCGTCCGTTTCATGATTCCAGGCGGTAGACCCTCCGCTCGCTGCTTGCCGGATCGTAAAAGGCAAGCATATCGGCTTTAAGCGCAAGAGGCCGCGCGTCCCCCGCCCGGCTTTCGAGGGGGCCGCCGTACAGGGCGTCGTTCAGGAGGGGAAACCCGAGCCAGGCAAGATGGCAGCGTATCTGGTGGCGGAATCCCCTTTTGAGGCGCAGCCTAAAGCGTATCCGCTTCCCTTCCGCTTCCCATTCCAGTATTTCCGTTTGATAGAGACGCCTTCCCGCACCTGTTTGCAAAGGCCCTCGTGCCCCGCAGACGGGCCCTTCCTGAAAGGGCGGGCGCCGGTCCACGGAGGGACGGACCGCCTTTCTTCCGGGGCCGTAGGGCCGGAACGCACTTTCCACGCTGAAAGGCGCGGGGGGGAGGGAGCCGCCCGTCGATAGGCAGGGACAGGCATCCTCAAAAAAAATTCCGGTGGGAAAGCCCGGAAGCCTGTCCCTCCTTTCCACGAGGGACAGGGCTCCGTATTCCTTAACAAAAGACCCCTGATCCTGCTGGACAAGCAGCGCGTCCATCGCAAACTGCGTTTTCGCAAAGAGGACAAGCCCCCATGTTTCAAAATCAAGCCGGTGGAGGATTCCCCCTTCCCACTCGTTTCTCCCGCGGACCCGCCTTATGCCGGGGAAGGTGCGCGCGTACCAACCGAGAAGACTGCCGTAACCCCGCTCTTCCCCGCCGGCCCCGGTCGGAACGGAATCCTTTTTCAGCGGGGCCGAATGCAGGAAGGGAGGTTTGTATACAACGGCAAAATGTTCGGTCTCGTCCATGATACGGGGGGTGTCCGTTCCGGCAGGGGGCCGCGGTAACATGCCGCTCGTTTCTATAAAATTAACCATAATATCCGGTAGAAACGGCGGGGGCTATATTTCCAGCGCTTCGGTCAGCATCTCTGTGTGATCAGGAAAGACCGCAACCGTATGCTCCCAGTGGCTGGAAAGTCTACCGTCGGCGGTAACCACGGTCCAGCCGTCCTCAAGAATCTCCACATCGCCCGTTCCCAAGTTGATCATGGGTTCTATGGCTATCACCAGTCCCCGCCCCATCCGGGGATTAGGCCCGTGCGGATAATTCGGTACGGAGGGGTCCTCATGGATATCGAAGCCGACGCCGTGGCCGCAAAAATCGCGCACCACTCCGAACCCTTCTTCCTGGGCGTACCCGGATACGGCCCGCGCTATCATTAACAGCCTGTCCCCGGCCCTGGCCGCCGCGATGCCCCGGTTAAGACATTCCCGCGTCGCCCTGTTGAGCCTGCGGGCCTCGGCGCTCACCTTCCCGATCTCCAGGGTCAGGGCCTGATCGCTGATAAAACCGCCCAGGTTTATACCGCAATCCAGGGAAACAAGGTCCCCGCCCGCGATTTTTCTTTTGGCGGGAATACCGTGGATCACTTCCTCGTTAATGGAAATGCAGATAGCCGCGGGAAAAGGGTTGGATTTATTGCCGTAACCCAGAAAGGCGGGCTTTCCCCCGGCTTTCTTGATCCAGTCCCGCGTCCATCTGTCTATTTCGATGGTTTCCACACCGGCTTTGACCAGAGGAATAAGCTCACGGTACATCGCGCTGAGCATCCTGCATGACGTGCGTATACCGTCAATCTGCTTTTCGTTTTTCAAGCGTATCATTGTTGCTTAACGGGTCATCAGGCGGAACGGACGAAAACGACCGCCATTCCCGCCCCCTCATCGTTTTATATTGAGCTTCCGCCGTAACTGAACCGTATTGGGCAGACCGGGATCGCGCCGCAAGGCTTCGCGGAAGATCCTCTCCGCGCTGCCCGTGTCCCCCATTCGGATCAAAGTTTCCGCCATGGAACGCATCCACCGGGCTTCGTCCTGAGAAGAAAATCCCAGATCCAGCAGGGTTTCCAGACATTCAAGATACGTCTCGCTATCCACGCCGGCCTTGAGCCTCAGGCGGACTATCTCCTTGAGGAAAAGTTCGACATCGTTCATAAAATGGCGGAAATAGGGCCGCCGCCGTTCCTCCCGTACAAGCTGCGCGAGGAGCATCACGGCTTCGTAACAGGCGCCCCGCTTTTCCAACTCTTCCGCCAGGATAAACACACAGTCCATCCAGTCTTCACGGTCAAGGTATTTTTCCATCCTGAATTCCAGGGCCCCGTTTTTGCGCCATACGGAAACCGCCTCGTCCTCTTTCTGGTGGAGCAGATCAAAAAAGACCAGCTTGGCACAGCCCGCATCATCACCCGCATTTTCCCGCAGAAACGTACCGTAGTCAAAATCGCGCTTCCGCTTGGAGCGCCGGTACGAACGGTCGTATTCACTGCGCCTTTCCCGGTCAATTAGAACCTCATACGCGTTAAGGAGCTTGCGCATTTCTTCCGCCGCCCCGCTTCCCGCTATATCGGGGTGAATGTGCTTGGCCCGCTCCCGAAATGCTTTTTTTATATCTCCGACCGAAGCTCCTTCGGAAACACCGAGGATGCTATAATAGTTTTCCATATCCTGTCCCTTATCATACCCCAGTAAGCCGTAACTTACAAGCGTACGCGTTGCCTCATCGAAAAAGTAACCCAAAAGTACCCATGCCTCATTTTGAAAATGTAACCCAAATGGCATAAGTTGTTGTATTACAGGAAATTACACAATGAGCTAATTCCAGACAGAATAAGGAGTTACAAAGATGCTCAAAAGCCATCCGGAAGTCTAAATAGGTATATTGTAACTCTAAGTCTATACAGGAATTAGAGTTCCGTATGGTTACATTTTGAAATGAGGCATTTCGGCGTATGAACTACCTTGCCCTCAAGGACACGCGGATGGATAGGAAATTATATAACGTGAATTCGAGGCAGATTTTTGCCTAGCAGTTTGTTACGCTTCAGCGCAAAATCGTATAAAAATTCACTTTCGTGAATTTTTATCCTTGCAAACTGCCAAAGGAGCTCAATAATCGGGATTTTTTGCATGAATATGCAAAAAATCCACGAAGTGCAACAGGCGCCTAGGTATATGTCTCCGCGCATACCTGTCCCCCGGCTGGTAGGTGAGGCGGCTGTTCTATCCTAAACAACTTCCACGTAACAGGTTATGCTATCAGGTTGTAAATGCGCTAAGAGTTTGTACCGCTTCGATTTGGAAACCCGGCCTGCTCTTGGCTATAAACTCTTTTATACTCCATATCTTCACTTTCCCCTTAAACAGTTTTTCTTTTATCCTCTTAAATACCTGTTCCATCCATTCCTTCACTTCTTCAATGTACTCTATCACTTCAGAGAAGAACCTGTCCCGCCAAAACGAGCCGAATAGACCGTGTTTCTTGTTCCACCGGCGGGTGAAGAGCGGCTGTATCCAGTGCATAATAGCGGAAATAGTACAGCCTGTCCCGACATAGATGTACAGATCGACCCAGTTTTCGGTAAAAACGCAGCTTATCAGGGTAAAGTTGAACTTTTTCTGGGCCTTTTTGAGGATATCCCTGTACATGGCTTGTGCATTGAGGTCGAGGAAGGATTTTTCTCCCCGGTTCGTTTGAACGGTAACGTGATGCACACCGTTTTCTTTTTGCTCACGAGGTTTACGCATACCGTATTATTGGGGGCAAGGTGCTGAATTGCTTTAGTCTGGGTGAAAAAAAAATTGAAAAGGGACGGATTTTATGGGGGACGGGGATATGAAAGACTGATTACAGGGGACAGGCTTGAGAGTCTCTGTTCTCCATATCCGGCGTTTTTTCTCCCCGTCGAAATCCCATTATACACAAACAGACATTTTAAGCTTTTTTTACGGTTTCCCAAAAAGGGCTTGCACAGATTTTCTCATATTGACTATACTATTCCCATGCTCAAGTCGGCATCCATCCAAAGCCCAACCACTCCCTGCATGGGGAGTTTGCGTCGCAAACTCCAAGGCAATTCCGCAAGCGGAATTGCCCGGCTCCCGGCTCCCGGCTCCCGGCTCCCGGCTCCCGGCTCCCGGCTCCCGGCTCCCGGCTCCCGGCTCCCGGCTCCCGGCTCCCGGCTCCCGATTATACTCTAATAAAAAGACGGCGTGTCAATCCCCTAACCGCCTAAATCCACCCCTTTTTTACAAAAACACCGCTCCGTTCTCTCCGGCGGGTATGCCGTCCGCTGTTCAGCATGAGTCATCCGCTACTCAGGCGGAGGCGCTGCCATCAAAGGCCGACAGCAGCGAGCGCACGGCGGTTATTACCGGGCAGTGCCGGGAAGCCTTTGACGCCATGACCGGCACGGTGCGTTTCTTCAAGGGTTGCTACTGCCTGGCGCCGCCCTTGGCCAACGTGGACATGGTGAATCTATGCCTGTCCCTCCACAACACCCATCCCACCCCCGCCCCGGAAGTAACGCTGGAAACCTACCTGACCGGGCGGCATGAACGGGGCGTCAAGCTGGTCTATGTTTCCGGGAACCCCAACGACCGCGAGAACAAGGGCTACCGTATCTGGTACAAGACCGCCCGGCGGGGAACCGGTTACCAATCCCAGGCAGCTTGATAAATCTTTTTTTACCAAACGGAAGAAGGGGCCGGAGGTTCCGCTTGCTTCCGCTCTTATTCCATAAGAGTTGGTTAATGCGCTTATTCCCTGAAAGGGGTTAAACGGCGTCAAAATGCCACAGGCTTTTTGACACTCATTCTGTTACAGGAGGAATATTTTGAATACGGTAAAGAAAATCGGTTTTTTTTGGCTCGGCTTGCTCTTTTTGGCGTGCGGCAGCGGGCCGGCTCCGGAACCGTCTGCGGTTCCCGCTCCGGTTGTAGCTCCAGCTCCGGTTGCGGCTCAGGAGCCGGCAATCACGCCGGACGAACTGGACGCCGCTATCCGGGAAACGTCGGATTACTTCAACAAGCAGCTTTCCAAGGAGAGCAAGCTGGTGATCCTCAACATCCAGTCGGAATATCCAGCATTGTCGGAATATGTGATTGACGAGCTTATCGCCAACACGGTGAACGACCGGGTTTTTTCCGTGGTGGACCGACAGCAGCTTAACACCATCCGGGCGGAACTGGATTTCCAGATGTCAGGCGAGGTGGACGATAGCACCGCGCAGGCATTGGGACGCCTGGCCGGGGCGCAAATCATCGTGTCCGGCGCGGTTTCCCGGATCGGGTATCTGTACCGCCTGAGGGTCAGGGCATTGAGTGTGGAGAGCGCCCGGATTGAGGGACAGTTCAACCGGAATATCCCGGACGGCCCAACCATTGCGGCCCTGGCGAAAAGCCGGGCCACGGGCTACGGCGGCTCGGATTATGCCGGGACCACGGCGGCGGCGAAACCCGCGGCACAAGCCGCGCAAGCCCCCTCCGGCCAGACGGCGATTCCTGTCCCCGCTCCTGCGCCGGCTTCCGCACCCGCTGCGGCTCCCGCACCCGTGCCGGTAACGCCGCCCGCACCGGCAACTCCGGCGGCCCCCGTCGCGGCCCCCGCCTACAAAATCGGCGACAAGGGCCCCGCGGGCGGGCTTATCTTCTATGCAAACGGCGTTGCCCAAGCGGATACCGTGCCTCCGCCGGTTACACGGGAATATCAGATCGGTGAAGTTGGACCGTCAAACGGGCTTGTCTTCTATGCAAACGGCCTTGCCCAGGCGGATACCGTGCCTCCGCCGGTGAACCGCGAGTACCATGCCGGCGAAACCGGCCCCGCAGGCGGCCTTGTTTTCTATCCGGTTACGCTGGTAAAGACCGCGCCTCCGCCGGTTACACGGGAATACCAGGTAGGCGACACCGGGCCTGCGGGCGGCGTGATTTTCTACGTCAACCCCCAGGCCGGCGAATGGAAGTACCTGGAAGCGGCCCCGGCCGGCACGGAAATTACGGCAATATGGACTCCCGTGGGACGAGCAGCCTTTGTTAATAATGACAATGTTGCTGTGGGTAAGGGCTTGGACAACACCAAAGCGATTGTCAATCATTTTACCCAGATCGGCGGCGGATTCGGTTCCGCCGCATGGGAATGTAACGACCTGGTGGTAAACGGTTTTGACGACTGGTTTCTTCCCAGCAGGGATGAATTGAGCTATATGTACGGCAACCTGCACCGCAAAGGATTGGGGGGCTTTAGTAGTAACTGGTACTGGAGTAGTTCAAGTTATTACTACGGTACCAGTGATAATGCAAATACCGTTAATTTTCAGGACGGAGCCCAGGGCGGTGACAGGCAACACAACAAACATCGCGTCCGCGCCGTCCGGCAGTTTTAGACAGGCAGCGTAAGGGCGCCGCCGGGGGGAACGCAGGTGCGGTAGTTATCGGCGCTGCCAGCGAGCCCCCGCAAAAGGCGGGGAAATAAGAAAACGTGTTACCCGCATGATGCGGACGCACTATTTTATATTTTAGACAGCGGGAAAAACCGCGAAGGAAGTTTTTATGGCAGACGAGAAAAAATGTTCTGCTTCAGTTGAACTTGGACAAAAAAGGGAAAGCATATAAGGTGTGTTCAGATGCCCCCTCCCCCGCAATTATCGACAAAAGGCTTGATCCCAGCCGCCCAAGAACCCGCGCACCGGCCAGCGATGGAACTTCGCGGCGGATTTTACGCCATAGCCGGCGCCTCAGACCTGCCCCGTCGCTTCCTGAAATTCCGCAATAAGAGAAGCCTGTAGGCCGGCAAGAAGCTCCGGGGCCTTCCCCCCGACGCCTGTCCCGTCTATACAATCCGCCGACGCGCAGAAGGTCGAAGAACTGGATACCATAACTTCATCGGCTTCCAGCATCTCCGTCAGGGTAAAGGCTTTTTCCGCTACCGGAACGCCGAGCTTTCCGCAATGGGCGATAAGGTGGGCCCGGGCTATACCGGGCAGTATCAGATTATCGAGGGGTGCGGTTTGGAAAACGCCGTTTTTAAGGATATGCACGTTGCTGTGGGCGCATTCGGTTACCCGCCCCCGGCGGTGGAAAACCGCCTCGTAAGCGCCGGCCCGCTTTGCCTTCTCGCCGGCAAGCACGTTGGGAAGCAGGTTGAGCGTCTTGATATTGCAGAAGAAGTAACGCTCATCCTCTACCGTAATAAGTTTCACTTTCTGGGAAAGATCCGGCATGGTAAAGGGCCGCAGCATGACCCAGAGGTTGGGCTCTACATTTTCAGGAAAGGCGTGCGCCCGATCCGCCGTGCCCCGCGTCATTTGCCAGTAGACAAACTGGGTCGGACAGTCAAGTTTATGAACCAGGGAACAAAGCAGGGCGGCAAGCTCTTCCCTGCCGATACGGGGCTCAATCCCGATAAGGGCCGCGCTGTTAAAGAAGCGGTCGATATGTTCGTCCAGGGCAAAAATGGTATAATTACCCGCGCAGCTTGCGTCGTAAACCCCGTCCCCAAACCAGCATACGCGGTCATTCATGGGTATCCTCATTTCATCAAGCGGGCATACCTCTCCGTTATAGTAGGCTAAATCTTTCATCTTTCATCCTTAAAAAATAATAAAAAATATATAAAATACGAAAATACAATACCTGGGTGAATTTCCGGCGCCGTCTCCGCGGAGCGGTATTTACTGTTTTTCACTAAAGGGGTATCATACTATTTCCCTTATATCAATATCCTGTATACTATTCCCGATGCTTCCGAAAGAATAGAACGCCGGCAAACCGGACAGGATGTGTATCCGGCTATTCCAGTTTGAAGAACAAGAGGTGAAATTTGATGGAACAGTATATCCAACCCTTTATCGAGGTAAGCAAGAATGTTTTTAAGGAATTTCTGGGCGCTGAATTAACGGCGGACCGCCCCTATTTCATGGATACGAAAACGGCGGCGGATTGGGACGTTTCGGCGATAATAGGATTAACCGGAGAAGCCCGGGGGGCCGTGGTTATATCCATGAAAACGGCGCTTGCCGCAAGACTGACCGGTATACTAACCGGAACCCAACATGACGATTTGGACGACGAGGTCGTGGACGCGATAGGGGAAATCGTCAATATCATCGCGGGGAACGTGAAAAAAAACCTGGAACAAACTTTTAAGCTGATTATATCCCTGCCGACCATCGTGCAGGGGTGGCATCACGAGATAAACTGGCCGACGGGCCAGACCCGGATAATATGTATACCCTTTACCATATTTCAGGCCGAGGTTTTTAGCCTTGCGGTAGCCATGGAATCAGAAAAGTAAGTTCTTTATGGGTACGAATAGTGATCGATGCTATCAATGCGATCTATCCAACTAATATCTAAAGGAACGGCCTCGTCTTAACATTCCTGCGAACCGGAAAGATCATACCGGCGCGTTCCAATAAGGGGAATATCGAATGTCCATCCGTCTGCGTCTGATTTTAACTTTTTCCGTCTGCCTGAGTTTGGCGTATATCAGTATTGCCTTGACCGTCTTTTCTTTCACCAGGAAATCGGCAAACGAAACGTTCCGCGCCATGGCGGCAAACCATTTGGAACGGGTTGAGGAACGGATCAGAACCTTCCTCGAACCGGGAATTATGAGCGTTGAATACCTCGCAAAACTTGAGCTGGTACGGAATTCCCGGGGCAAGCTGACAAGCTATCTTGATACCGCCGAAACTACGACCCTCCGTTATGCCGATCATCCCCCCTATGAACAACGTATTTACGATGAGTATATCCGCATTCACCATTCCAACGATAATTTCGGCCTGGTGTTTATGGCAAACGATGACGGCCAGTACGCCCAGGCGCCGGAAGGCCATATCAAGAATCCCCACTACGATCCCCGCGTCCGTTCCTGGTATACCGAAAGCATGGAAGACAAGGCGGAGGTAACCGTAACCGCTCCGTACCTGACCACCGGCGGCGGTATGGTAAGCAGTATCATGGTTAAAACCTACGACATGGATAACAAGCCCCTGGGACTAGTGGGGATTGATTACAGCCTTGAAAGCCTGACGGCGGATCTTAACGAACGGCGGATAATGAAAACCGGCTATCTTATCATGTTCGACAAGCTCGGGCGGATTCTGACCAACGGCCGTAATCCCCAGTATGTTGTCCTGGATCCCGACGAATATCCCCCCGCCGTCAAACAAATGGCATCCTCCGCGGACGGCGTCTTTACCGGCCTTGATCAATCGGGCCGTAAGGAATACGCCGTTACGCATACCATAGACCTGGTGGGCTGGAAGCTGGCGGTGGTGTTTGACGAAAGTGAAATGCTGGCTTCGTCATACAGCCTGCTGCAAACCATCGTAGTTACTTCGGGCATCGTCTTCCTGCTGGCATTCATCATCCTCACCTTCCTTGCCCGCAGCATCGTCCACCCGCTGGAACAGCTTATCGACATATCAACGGTCATTTCTTCCGGTAAATATGAAAAAAACGATAAGACGAGGGAAGAACTCTTCCGTAAGCTGAGCGTTACCGGCGCGATGGAAAGCAGAAAACTGG
The DNA here is from genome assembly GCA_031276295.1 of Treponema sp. Lineage (GTDB taxonomy): Bacteria > Spirochaetota > Spirochaetia > Treponematales > Breznakiellaceae > JAISNI01. The sequence goes on along the minus strand of JAISNI010000053.1, from coordinate 22,622 downwards.
CCCGCTCGCTGAGTTCCATGCTTTCCTCCCTGGAAGACCGGGTTGAAGAGATAACCGCCATGAAGGATAACCTTAACGAGGGTATCTTTCTGATGAATAAGGACTACATCATCCAGCCCGCCTATTCCAAGGCGCTGGAGGGCATCCTTGCGGACGATGAACTTGAGGGAAAAAAGTTTACCGATCTTTTGTCCTCCTCACTTAAAGCAAAGGAACGGAGTACGCTCGAAGATTACTTCACCATGATATTGAACCATTCTTTTGATGCGAAAATGCTTGAAGAGATCAACCCTATCTCCGAATTCTCCTACATAAACGACAGAACCGGCGATCAGAAAACCCTGCGGAGCAATTTCAGGGCGGTTGACCGGGGGCACGAGTTCTTTATCATGGGCGCCCTTGAAGATTTTACCGCAGAAAAAGAGCTTCAGCAGCAGTTGAAGGCCGAAGAATCCAAACGGCACGAAGAAATGAGTACCCTTTTCCAGATTGTTCAGGTGGATCCTAACGTTTTCGGTGATTTTATTGAAGATATAGAATACGAGTTTGATCGGATCAACAGTATTCTTAAAGATAAAAAACTTTCCGCACGGGAAGCGATGGTGGAGATTTACCAATCGGTCCACGCCATTAAATCAAACGCCCTTATTTTGGGGCTTGATAACTTCAGCGGTAAAGTCCATGAACTGGAAACGGAAATAAAGAATATCCATGACAAGGAAGAGGTCTCTTTTGAGGATGTCCTGCATTTCACCCTGGAGCTTGAAAAAATCATGAAGGAAAAGGACAAGTTCAGGGAAACCATCGGCAAGATACAGGCCTTCAGGGCCGGGTTTGGCAGCGGCCGGAGGCAGGACCGCTATGTCCTGATAGAGACCCTGACCAAAGCCTGTGAAAAAGCGGCCCTGGCGCTGCATAAAAAAGTCAAATTCATCGTGGAGGACATTGACGGGATAGTTCTGGAATACGGCCCCCGCAGGATTATGAAAGAGGTGCTTACCCAACTGGTCCGTAACGCGGTATACCACGGCATAGAAAGCCCCGATGAACGGCAATCCCGCGGCAAAGACCCGGAAGGCTTGATCCGCCTTTCCATTAAAAAAGCCGACAACAGGATACACCTAAAGCTATCCGACGACGGCAAGGGCCTCGATTTTGAGAAGATCCGCAGAACGGCCGCGAGCCGGAATATGTTGAAGAACCCGGAGGATGGGGACAAGAACCAGTTGATACAGGTACTTTTCTTACCGGGCTTCAGCACCGCCGACAATGCGGATGTTCACGCGGGCAGGGGCATAGGGCTTAATCTGGTAAAGGAACGCGTCAGAGGAATAGGCGGTTCCATAAAGCTGCAAAGCGAAACAGGAAAAGGCACGGTATTCAACATTTATATTCCGCTGGACCTGTCCCAAGTGGAAAACAAGGCGTCTTAGGACGTATACGCTTACCGCCCGCCGCGGGCAACTGAAATCCGCATAGCAGTTTGTTGCGCTGAAGCGTTATTCGCCAAGATACGCCTTTCTCACCTCTTCGTTCTTGAGGAGCGCGGCCCCGGTATCCTGCATGGTGATAATCCCCGTCTCAAGCACATAGGCGTAATCGGCGATCTCAAGGGCGGCGTGGGCGTTCTGTTCAATAAGGAGGATAGTGGTACCGTTCCGGTTTATCTCGCCTATGATACTAAAGATCATCTTGGAAATCAGTGGGGCCAGCCCCAGGGAAGGCTCATCCAGCATGAGCAGCTTAGGTTCGGTCATAAGGCCGCGGGCAACGGCGAGCATCTGCTGTTCGCCGCCGCTCAGGGTACCCGCAATCTGGCGCATCCTCTCCCTCAGCCGGGGGAAAAGGTCGAAGCAGCGTTCCCTGCTCTGCCGCACCTTCTTTTGATCCCTCTGGATATACGCGCCAAGCCGGAGGTTTTCATCCACCGTTAGGTTGGGGAACACATGCCGCCCCTCGGGAATAAGTACCAGGCCCATAGAAACAATATCCCTGGCATCCTTACCGCCTATCTCCTCCCCGTTCCAGATGATCTTTCCCGAAGCGGATTTAACCAGCCCCACGATGGTATTGAGCATGGTACTCTTCCCCGCGCCGTTCGCCCCGATGAGGGTAACGATCTTTCCATCGGCCACTTCAATATCAATACCCCGCAGGGCGTGGATGCCGCCGTAATATACCGAAAGGGCTTCAAGCCTCAGCATCACCCTACCCCCAGATACGCGTCGATAACCTTCTGATTCTTCTGAATCTCTGCAGGGCTTCCCTCGGCAATGGTTATCCCATAATCAAGCACGTAGAGCCGGGTACAGATCCCCATAACTACCTGCATGTGATGTTCAATCAACAGCACTGAAATTTTGAATTTGTCGCGGATACCCACGATAAAGTCCATCAATTCCTGAGATTCCTGGGGGTTCATCCCCGCCGCGGGCTCGTCCAGAAGGAGCAGCCGGGGCTCCGTCGCCAGGGCGCGTACCAGTTCCAGGCGGCGCTGCTTCCCGTAGGGAAGGGATACGGCGCTGTCATTGGCATTTTCCAGAAGCCCTACCGACTCAAGGAGTTCACGGGAAAAATCGAGCACCTTCCGTTCCTTTTTAAGATATCCGGGCAGGTGTAGCACAGACTCAAAAAGCCCGGGCCGTTCCCTAAGCGTGCAGGCCGCCAGTATATTTTCCAGCACGGTCATCTCATGGAAGAGCCTGATATTCTGAAAGGTACGGGCTATTCCCGCTTTGGCGATGATGTGAGGCGGTTTACCGGTGATACTCTTACCGTTCAGGAGTATGTCCCCCCTGGTTGGGGTATATACCCCGGTGATCATGTTGAAAACGGTCGTTTTTCCCGCGCCGTTCGGCCCGATAAGGCCCACGATCTCCTCGTTTTCCACATTAATCGAAAAATCCGCAACGGCGGTGAGACCCCCAAACTGCATCGTAACCTCTTTGGTTATGAACATCAGGACCTCCCCCGCTTTTTCCGTAAGGGAAGAATATTCTTAAGCCGGGGGAACGTGGAATTAAACATCAGATCCCAGGAAAATTCCTGTTTCCCCATGAGCCCCTGCTGGCGGTAGATCACCACGATAAGGAGGAGAACGCTGAACACCACCATCCGCAGACCGGGCAACCCCTGAGTGCGGAAGAAGATAAAGTTCAGGGAACCGTCCAGAAAGCGGAGGGCTTCCATCGCTATGGTTACCACAACGGCGGCGATAACCGATCCGGTGATACTCCCGATGCCCCCCAGCACCACGATGAGGAGGATATTGTAGGTCAGGCTAAAGGTAAACATCTTGGGATCGATGGTCGTCATAAGGTGCCCGAGGAGCGCGCCGCCAACTCCGGCGATGAAGCTGGAGATAGTGAAGCTGATTATTTTAATATGGGCAACGGGTATACCCATAGCCTGGGCCGCGATCTCGTTATCCCTAACCGCCCGGCAGGAGCGTCCGAAAGAAGAACGGATCAGGGCGGCCATGAAAACGATGGTAAGCACCGCCAAACCCCAGATCATGAGGGTTGTTGAAAATTTCGGTAGCCCTTTAAGGCCCAAAGCACCGTTTGTTACCGGCTGGAGGTTGGTGATCACCACCCGGATAATCTCGGAGAAACCCAAGGTCGCTATGGCAAGGTAATCGTCCCTCAACCGCAGTACCGGCGTACCGATGAGAAAGCCCGCGAGGGCCGCCGCGGAACCCGCGAGGATCAGGGCGGGTATGAAAGGTATCTCCACACGGGCAAGCACGGGGATGATGGGGGCCATAAAGAAGTTCAGTTCCTTCTGGGCAGGACTCATGGTAAGGAGCGCACTTACATAGGCCCCGATAGCCATAAACCCGGCGTGTCCCAGCGAGAAAAGCCCGGTAAAGCCGTTTATCAGATTGAGGGACAGGGCAAGAATAATGTAAATGCCGCAGAGGTTGAATATCCGCAGGCTGAATGACCCGAACACCCCGTTAGCCAGAATAATAAACGCGATAATAAGGACGCCGCCTGCAATATTTAAAATCCGTTTCTTCTTTTTCTCAAAAATCACGCCGTACCTTCCCCAAACCTCGCAATTTCCGCCGGCAGGCAGATATTCTCCGCTTTGTAACTATTCAACCGAATGGTCATACTTTTTCTATCTGATTCTTTCCCAGAAGCCCCGAAGGTTTCACCAGGAGCACAATGATGAGGAGCACAAAGGCAAAGGCATCCCGGTAACCGGTAAGGGTGGGCAGAAAAGCGATTATCATTATCTCGATGAACCCCAGGAGGAGGCCCCCCAGTACCGCACCGCCGATGTTGCCTATCCCCCCGATAACCGCCGCGATAAAGCACTTGAGGCCCGGAATCATCCCCATAGTGGGGTTAAGCTGGGGGTATTTCAGGGCCCACATGACCCCCCCGACCGCGGCCAGCACCGAACCCGTACCGAAAGTAAAGGAGACGATCCGGTTCACGTCGATAGCCATGAGCCGCGCCGCCGCAAGGTCGGTGGACACCGCCCGCATGGCCATACCGGTTTTCGATTTATAGATAATAACGAGCAGCGCACCGAGGAGTACGGCGGTCAGGGCCGGAATAAAGAGACTTATACTCATCACCGAGACGGCACCGATCTTAACCACCCGGTTGAACATCTCCGGTACCGGAAAGCCCTTGGGCCTCCCCCCGAAGATCACGGTGGCAAGATTCTCCATGAGGAAGGATGCCCCGATGGCGCTGATCATAATGGAAATTTTAGGACTTTCCCTGAGGGGTTTGTAGGCTATCCGCTCAAGGCCGATACCAAGGATACCCGTAAGACCAAAGGCCGTGATAAAGCCCGCCCACCAGGGCATAAAGAGGAGGGTAATGCCGTAGAAAGCGACATACCCCCCCAACATAAACACATCGCCGTGGGCAAAGTTGATAAGCCGGAGAATCCCGTATACCATAGTATACCCGATAGCGATGAGGGCGTAGAGACTCCCCAGCGAAAGGGCGTTTGAAAGATGCTGTAAAAAAAGATCAACCGTCATAATTCCACACCGCCTCCGCGCCCTTTTTTATACGGGTTTTAAGGATTAACGATAGTCTTGTAGACGAATTTTCCGCCCTCAACTGCCTTGATAAAGGCGCTCTTGGTGGCGTCCCCGTTGGCATCCAGGGTTGTCGTCCCGGTTGCCCCGATAAAACCTGATGTTGCCGCGACCGCGTCCCGTATCTTGAGGGGATCAATCGAGCCGGCCCGTTTGATCGCGTCAAGGGCGACGAGATAGCCGTCATAACCCAGAGCGGTTACCGCCGCGGGTTCCTTGTTGTACCGGGAACGGTACTCCTTGATGAAGGTATCCGCCGCCGGGGTTGCCGCCACTTCCGAAGCGAAGAAGGTGGAGAACACCGCCCCTTCTACCCGCTCCCGGCCTACGTCGATGAATTCCGGGGTCTCCCAGGTATCGCCGCCGATAATCGGCACGTTAATGCCCAATTCACGGGCCTGCTTCATCACCAGGGCGGACTCGGTGTAATTTCCCGGTGCGAATATCACGTCGGGATTGAGAGACCTAATCGTCGTAAGCTGGGCGCTGAAATCCTGATCCCCGGTGTTGTAGTTCACCGTGGTCAGAATGCTGTCGTTATTGCCCGTCAACTTTTTGAAGTTATCCGAGAAGAATTTTGCCAGGCCCACGGAATAATCGTTGGAAACCTCCTGGACAATAACGGCGGTCTTGGCTTTAAGATCATTGTAAGCGTAATTGGCCATTACCGTTCCCTGGAAGGGATCGATAAAACAGACCCTGAAGTAGTAATCGTTCCCCGCGGTAACCAGGGGATTGGTGCAGGAAAGGCCGATCACCGGAATCCGGGCTTCCTTGGCCACTTCGCCCCCCGCCATAGAGAGGGAAGACCCCCAGGAACCGAGTATCAGGCGTACCTTATCCCGGTCTATGAGACTCTGAACCGCGGTGGCCGCTTCCACCTTATCGGATTTGTTATCCGCCACGACGAGTTCAACCTTATAGGTCTTTCCGCCGACGGTTACCGTGGGATTGAGTTCATTCGCTAAGCGGATACCCTCAACCTCCATAGCGCCTCCCGCCGCGTTTGCCCCGGTCATCGGTTCAAACACGCCAATTTTGATGACATCTCCCGTGTCCGCCTTAGCGCCGGCAAATACCGGCAGACCCAACGCCGTGAAGAGCGCCGCAAGAATCATTACTTTAATAATCTGCTTCATTATTTCCTCCTTACAAAAGGGACTAACTTGATAGGGATTATTTTACTTGTTATGCGATTATTATGCAATCTGTAATTTTAAAAAATATGAAAAAATTTCCACTATTTCGTAAATATCAAAACATTCATATAACATCGATACCTTAATCGGGCAACCCGGATTTGGCTTCCGGGGACTCACCTCCGTGTTCGCCCCCTCCAGCCCGCCTCCGCACCTTTCGGCGCATCCGTGCGCCTCAACCCCTTCAATGCTTTATCTGCATAGATACCTTAATCGGGCAACCCGGATTTGAACCGGGGACCCCAAGTCCCCCAGACTTGTACGCTAACCAACTGCGCTATTGCCCGGTTAAATTATCTATAGTTCAGAAGAACAGGACGGAATAAAATATATGTTACTTCAAACGGCATTTTTTGTCAAGATACCTTGCAAGGAAATTCAGGATAAACGCATGGATTTTTTTAAGCACGGCCCTCACGAATTTTCGGTCTGAAATTCGTGCTTCTTTCCAGGTTGTCCGCGCCGTCCCCGGTTAATTTTCTTCATTATAATATATTATAATACATTGCCGAATTTTATTAGCTTATTTTTTGCGATATATTATTGGTAATGCCGTCTCAAATTTTACATACGTTATTTGGCGAAGACGTGATCAGGGGAATTTACCGGCAAATAAGCGGGCGTTTCGGTATTGTAGCGGATAAGGCTATGGAGAAAACGCTGAACGCCTACCGTACCGCGTTTGCCCTGGGGTGTCAGGGGCCGGATATTTTCTATCACAACCAAACACGCAGGCCCGTGGGTCTGGAATACGGAAGCCTGCTGCACAGAAGGGGTTACGGTGATTTTACCTCGGTGCTGCTCAAGCTGGGGCTGCCGGATCCGCCGCCCGACAGGGAGGATATACGCCTGGGCCGCAGGGAAAAGGGAATTAACGCGCTGGGCGTCTACGCGCTCGGCTTTATGACCCATGCGATCCTCGACCGGGAAGCCCATCCCTACATCGTGTACAAATCGGCCTGGCAGGGAAAGACTCAAACCGTTTTTTCCTCCGCGCAGCTTCACGCGTTTTTCGAGCGGATCATTGACGTGCTCATGCTCTTACACTTACGGAACAGGGCCGTCTCCTCCTGGGACGAGGAGCCCGTTCTGGTTCGGATCTGTGAAAATCCGCCCCTGGGTCTTAAAGAACTGCTGGTACTATCCCTTAAAGCCGCCTTTCCCGAAAGGGCCGGGGATGATAAAAAGATATTTACCCGTATGGATAATACCTTTCAGGACTGCGTTTCCTTTTACCGGAACACCAATCCGGCACGGACGGCCCTGCACACGCGGGAAGCGCCCTCCGCATCATCAATTCCGTATATATACCCCGAAAATTTGCCGCCCGCCGACTACCTTAATCTAAAAAAAACGGCCTGGCAGTACCCGCTGGCGGGAAGGCCGCCGGATTACCGTTCCTTCCCGGAAATCTACGCGGACGCCGTAAACGTTGCGGAGCGGAACCTCAGTCCGGTTATTACCCGTTATCTGGAAACCGGCCTCTTCCCTATAGCCCCGGCTTCCCGGGCCATAGGCAACGGGGGCCTCTCCATCCATGACGGCGCGGGTAAGCCCTGCGCTCCAACCCGGACGGCTCCCCTGCCCCTGGAAGAGGTTCTTAAACAGCAGTTGGAATTGAGAAGGTGCGGGAAGGTGGTGGATAGGCCCGCAACCTCTCTGTTTCTATAATAATTTATATAAGCAGTGTAAAACGGGGTATAGGCACGGCAAAACTTAGGGGTATGCTCTCCGGCATCAAGCAGGGAGTGCCGTTTTAGCTTAACTATCACACACCTATTTCAGGACTTGACAAAATACCCCGGACCGTTTATTGAGTAACCGGTCGGCGGAGTAATGTCTCAACTACGGGCTTTTGAAAGTATCTCCGGATTATCCGCCACATAGTTCAGCACATCGGCCATGATACCGGTGTAGCCCCGGCCCAGGGCCTTGTACTTTGCCAGAACGTCCGGCGTCATGCGGATACTAACAGCAGGCTTTGTACGCCTAAGGGACTGTCGTTGTTCCCGCGCTTTAGCCGCAAATTCGGCCAGGGCCTCCGGGGTGGATTCCGGGCAATCCGGTGTATAGGTTATGGGGGCTTCTGCCGCCGCCCGGATTCGTTTGATTTGCTCTTTAGTCGGCTTTTGTCCAGCCTTTACGGTTATCGTTGTCATGGCCATAATAGCTCCTTTTCTCCGCTTTGTTTGCGGCTCTCGCTGACATTAAACGTGTTTTATCTCCGCGTTCCGTATAGATGACAACAAACAGCACCTTATCCACCATGCCCAGAGTTTGCCAGCGTTCTTCCCCGGATGTGTTGCCCTCGCTGTCATCCCTGCGCTCAATACGTAGCGGGTCAACAAAGACAAGGGCGGCATCCTCAAAAGTTATTTTATGCACGTGCAAATTGATTGTCGCTTTTTCAGGGTCAAATTCAATTTCCCCTGTTGTCAGGCTTTATTGTAATACTTTCTTGCATGACTTTCAAGGTTTCCCTATGCCTCATTTTGAAAAAGTAACCCAAATCAAGGCAGACTATCTGATAGTACCAGCTATCGGAGGTCATTATGGGGTTAACCATGAACGAGAAAAAAACAGTTACCAGGCAGATCCGTTCCCGCTAACAAAACGTACAATGGAAATACACCTATGTGGTTAATGGCGTTGACACCGGTTACGACCTGGTGTACCTCTGCTCTGATTTTCAAACCGCAACCGTCCTGCTGACGGCATTGCTTGATGAACTTGCACGGACAGGGGAAACATAAGGGTGCCAGGCACTAAATTTCTTATTAGGCAATAGCAATTCTCAGGTAGACAATTATCAGAATAAAACCGAATCAAATCGTTATTTTCAGATTATTTTACCTGAAAAATTTCCAAACTGGGAATTGCATCCCTCTCCAGCAATTCCGAATTCAAAAAAATGATATAGTTTATGAATGGGACAGGGGATAATAAGCAGGCTGTTAGACGGCCTTAAGGAAGCGGCAGCAGGGCTGGTCGATAAGCGGAAAGCAAGCAACGGGCGCAAATACAGGATACAGGATTTTCTGCTGAGCGCGTTTGCGGTATTTTACTTTCAACATCCGTCGATGCTGAACTTTCAGGAAGCGATGGAAAAGGAACGGAAACGGAACAATCCGAGGACGCTGTTCGGGGTTGAAAAGATACCGGGAGTGGATCAAATCAGGAATATCCTGGACGGGATAGAACCTGAGAGATTGATGGGGGCATTCGATACGGCGCTTGGGATAGCGGGGGAAATGGGGATACTGGATGAATACCGGGTAGTAAACGGGACGATACCGGTGGCGCTGGACGGAACCTGATATTTCTCCTCCCGGGAGATACAGTGCGAACACTGCCTGAGGATAGAGAAGAAGAATCGGGAGGGGGAGACGGAAACGCTGTAGTATCACGACATGGTGGCGGCGACGATAGTGAAACCGGGCAAACCGGTGGTGGTATTGCCGCTGGTTCCGGAGTTTATCCGGAACGAAGACGGGAAGGAGAAACAGGATTGTGAACGGAATGTGGCGAAACGGTGGATAAATCGGCATACAGGGCGCTATGGGCCGCTTAACATCACCATATTGGGGGATGATTTATACGCCCCATTCGATATGCGTGTCCCTGGTGGAGGCGGGAATGGAACCACCGGAATCATCTGGTGTACCGGCATAAGTGGGTAAAGGGGATAGAGAACCGGGCTGAAGGAGAGAAGCTCCCGGTGAATTATCTTTATTTTGAGATATACAACGAGGAAGAAGGAAAGATAACGTATAAGAACAGTTGGATAACGAACTATAGCATAAACGCGGAGAATGTCCGGGGTATAGCGGAGTGCGACCGGGCGCAATGGAAGATAGAGCATGAACACAACAATGAGTTGAAGCACCACGGATACAATCTGAAACATAATTTCGGGCACGGGGAAAACCATGCGAACGAGGTATTTTGCATGCTGAATTTGCTGGCATTTCTGTTTCACGGGATCCAGGGATTGGCGGACGAGGACTACCGGAGGGGCCGATCTTTTTTGGGGAGGAAGGACGACTTTTTCTGGGCATTACGGTACGAGACCGCGCGTTACCCCCATGAAATCTGGCATGATTTGTTCCTTACCGTCTCCGGCAATGTCCCTGATGGTTGAATTCGGAATTGCTGCCTCCGTGATACCACCTCTTTACAATTTATTTGAGTTTAGGGTATACTGCTTGCAATTCTATACGACAGGTCTGGTCTCAGGGAGCAAAAGATTTGTATAAAATGAAATACTTATGGCGCCTGGCGCTCTGCGCGTCCGTTCTCATTTCCTGTGAAGTACGGACCGGAACACCGGTTCCTGAACAGAGCGCCGTGCGGACTCCGTTAGAGCTTGTCCGGGTGCTTGCAAAAACAAATGAAGCGGCGGTTCCGTCGGTCATAACTGGCATCGAGGATTATCCGCAGGAAATACGGGCTATCCTTGAACGAGGGTATATCGTTTTTGGCATGACCGCCGCGGATCAAAAACCCTTTTTCTATAAAGACGAAGCGACGGGAGAATTAATCGGGCTTGATGTTGAGATAGGGTATGAAATAGCCAATTTCCTTGGGGTACAGGCGGTTTTTAACCGCGATGCGGCAAGTTTTGACGGGGTGGTGCTGAAAGTGGTCAGCAAAGAGGTTGACGTGGCTTTAAGTAAGTTGAGCCGTACCCTGCGCCGCAACGCGCTGGTACGGTTTACCGACCCTTACATAACCTTCAGGCAGGCCCTGCTCATAAACCGGCTGGAACTGGCAAAGGTCAGCTCCGAGGACGATCTGCCCCGCTACATAAAGCAGTTCAAGGGCGCCTTGGCCATCATAAAAAATTCCTCCTATGTGGGCTACGCGGAAAGTAATTTCCCCCTGGCGGTCAAAAAAACCTACGATACATGGCCGGAATGTATAGACGCTCTTTTCGCGGGAGAAGTGCTCGCGGTATACCGTGATGAGGGGGAAATTCTCATCATAAATGAAACCAGAAAGGATTCGGGCATTATGATGAAACCGGTTTTTATAAGCGATAAACAGGACCCTATAGCTATGGCGGTCTCTTACGACGCGCCCCATTTACAGGAATGGCTCAATGTATTTCTGAAAGATTATATTCTGCGGAACGGCAGCGAGCTTACGCCGGCAAAACTGGTGAAACGGCATTACGCCGGGAACGGTGGAAAATGACGGTCAAACTATTAAAACATCCGCTGGTAATTTTACTCTCCGTAGCCATAGGCGTTGTGATCGGTTTATACAACACGCCCCTTTCGGCTGTTTTTGGGGTTCAGAGCTTTGCCCAAATCATTTCCATGCCCGGCCAGGTGTATCTTTTTTATCTCCAAATGACGGTTATTCCCATCATTATTACCGCCATTTCCTCAAGCATTGGCAAATTGTTGCGGACCAAAACAAGCCGGGGCTTAATCAGAAAGATGTGCCTCGTGTTTCTGGCGGGTATCGCCGTAACCGCCCTGGTCGGCATGGCTGTCGGGATGGCGGGGCAGCCCGGAGCGGGTCTTGGCGGAGATACCCACGCCCTGCTGACCAGCCTCATATCTTCCCATACCGGCGGGGAAGTTTCGGATGTCCTTGAAGTTACCCTCTCCGGCGTGGAGGATGCGGCGCCGGCGGCCGCGTTCGGGCTTGAAGTTTTTCTAACGAGCCTTATTCCGTCCAACATATTCTCCGCCCTTGCCTTCGGAAGCACGATGGCGGTGGTGTTTTTTTCTATTGTCTTCGGGATAGCCATAGGCTTTGTCAAGGATCAGTCCGCGGACATGCTGATAAAATTCTTAAGCGCGATTTTTGAAACCTTTCAGAAACTGGTCAGCGCGTCCCTGTACCTTTTGCCCTTTGGCCTCATCTGCCTCATGGCCGGCCAGATAGCCCAGGTGGGGGTTCTTATTTTTATGGCCATGTCGAAATTCATCATCCTGTACTGCGCGGGCACGACGGTACTGTTCATCATAACGACGGTGATAATCTGGCTTCGTTCAGGTATTGCCAATCCCCTCAAAATGCTTACGCTGTTGTTTGAGCCTGTTATGCTGGCCTTTGCCACCCGGAATTCAATGTCAACCCTGCCGAGCGCCATCACCTGCCTGGATGATAAAATGAATTTCGACCGGACGACGGTAAACCTTACCCTGCCGCTGGGTATAACCCTCGGACGTTTCGGCAATATCTTTTATTTTGCCGTTGCGGTGTTTTTTGTGGTGCAGATATACGGCGCGGAATTGGCCCCCGCCCAGTACGCCATGATTTTTTTCGGCGTTATACTGGCCGGAACAGCCACGGCCGGAGCGTCCGGTATCGTAACCCTTTCCGTCATCAGTATAGCCCTCTCTCCCTTAAACCTGCCCGTCGAGGCGGTGCTGGTCATTTTTATGGCCATAGATCCCGTCATTGATCCCTTCCGTACCCTTTTGCTGGTTTACGGAAACATAGGCGCCACAACCCTGATTGCCTAAAAGCGGAAAAGCTACGGCGCCGACACCCTTTCCGTTATTCTCAGGAAGGGCTCCGAGCGCCGTCCTATTCTTTACCGTAACGAGGACGGAGACCTGACGGGGGTTGAAATTGCATTACTACAGGAAATAGCCCGCCGGCTGGATAAAAAACTGTTGATCCATGAGGGGTCTCCCCCGGAGGGGGTCAAGATAGATGTTATCGGCGGCTGCGTCATACAAACGGAAAATTCTCCGCCGGGCCTTATTTTTTCGCAAAGTTACGGCTCCATTACGGAACACAACGTCAAGTTGCGCTTATGCCTGCTTCTGTCTTCGTTCAGCGTCGATTCCGTAAAGATCAACGAGATTATTAAGAAAATCAATGCTGAAAATTTCCTGACGGCAAAGATGGGGGACATCCGGGATCAGACGGCGGCAGACTCAAGTATAACAATCGGGAGTGTTTATGGCAGAGAATTGGATTCATCAAAAGATAAAAACATTTCGGGTTAAACAGGTCATTGTTTTTATCAATGTGATCTCCCTGGTTTTTTCCGCCGTTATCATCTTGACTTCCATGTGGATAAGCTCGTCAAAAAATGCACGGGAATTATCGGAGGCCCTGATCCGTGAAATACAGGGGTCCATCGTCAACAGGCTGATAAATTATTTTGATCCGATAGCGGAGATGAACAGCAGAACTTCCTATTTGATCAACACCTTTTTTACGGATCCCCTGGAGAATAAAGAAAACGAAGAAAAACTTTTTTCTTTTTACGAGGAAATCCTGCGTACCAATCTCCGGGTAAAAATGGCCTATTATTCGGATATCCACGGCAATCTGATGATGCTCCACCGGATGGAGGACGGTTCTTTTTCGAGACGCATGGTCCGCAATGACGGAAAAACCATTACCACTACCTGGAACCACGCGAATGCGGTGTATTACGGAAATTACAACAATTCCGTTGTGGACGCGGCTGAAGGCTACGACCCCAGAAAACGCGGGTGGTACGAGACCGCCCGCGAGCAACGCAAGCCCTCCTGGACATCGGTGTATCTTTTCGCTACCGATCATCTGCCGGGTTTTACCAGCGTCGTCCCCCTGTACGATAACAGCGGCGTTCTTTCCGGCGTAAACTCCCTGGATATAACGGTTGATGAAATTTCCCGCTTCCTGGCGACCATACAGGCTACGCCGGGAACAAGAATCGCCCTTGTGGACGGCAGGCATAACCTGGTGGCTTTTCAGCCAAAAACCGAGGCTGATCTGGACAAACTGTTTACGGAAACCGTGGACGCAAACGGGGTCAGTACCTTTGACATACGCACCCTGGATATGTTTCCCGATGAGGACGTGCGTTACATATTACAGGAAACTGTGAAGGGGGGCGAAGGCCTCCAGACCGTTACATACGGGGGCAGCTTATACCGTTCCGTGCTTACCCCCGCAACCATCGGAAACGGCCTGGATCTTTCGATTGGAATAATCATACCCGAAGACGATATAATCGGGAACGTAAAAAAGAACCTTGCCTATGTTACCGTTGTCTCGGTTATTGTTCTTGCCATTATCATTGTCATCAGCGCCCTGTTTTCCAATTCAATCGCAAAACCCATGCAGGTGCTTTCCGAGGAAATGGCAAAGATACGGGATTTTCAGCTTGACTCAAACGTTGTCATTTCGACCACCCTGGTGGAAATCGTCAATATGTATGATGCCTTTGAGGGGATGCGCACGGGTCTTAAAAATTTTAAGCGCTATGTTCCTTCCGATCTGGTGGCCCTGTTAATCAACGAGAATATTGAGGCGAAAATAGGGGGCGAAAAACGGGAACTTTCCGTGTTTTTCAGCGATATTGCCAATTTTACATCCATCTCGGAAAAAACGGATCCCGAGGACCTCGTACAGCGGCTCAGCGTCTATTTTGAGAATGCTTCAAACGTCATTTTGGAGAACAAGGGAACCATAGACAAGTATATCGGCGATTCGATTATGGCCTTTTGGGGCGCTCCCGTACAGAGCAGCAACCACGCGGAAATGGCCTGCAAAAGCGCCGTTACTATGCAAGCGATACTTCATTCGATTTTCCGCAAATGGATCAATAGCGGACAGGAGCCGTTTTACACACGCATCGGCATCCATACCGGGGAAGTCGTCGTCGGGAACACGGGCTATAAGGAACGGCTGAACTATACGGTTCTGGGGGATTCAGTAAATCTCGCCAGCCGCCTTGAGGGGGTCAACAAGGTATACGGTACCAGAATAATTGTCAGCCAAAATACATGGGATCAATGCAGCGACCTGTTTGAATTCCGCAGGCTGGATAAAATTTCCGTTAAAGGCCGGCATGAGGGAATAATGATATACGAACTCTACGCCGAACAGGACTCAATAGAAAAGCCTTTACGGAAGCTGTTTTCTTATTATGAAACAGGCCTGGAACACTATTTTAACCGTGATTTTGCGGAGGCCATCAGGTATTTTAATATGGTTCTGAAATACCGTTCCTCGGACGGTCCCTCCAGGATAATGCGGGAACGCTGCCGGCGTTTCCAGGCCAGCCCTGTGCCTGAAGACTGGAACGGAACCTTTGTGCTAAAGTCAAAGTAAGGAGGCTTGTTTTGGAAGAAAAACGCGGCCCGTTGATCGGAGTCATAGGCGGAGTGGGGCCCTATGCGGGCCTTGATTTTTTTAGGAATATTCTGGGTAATACCGTTACAACACGGGATCAGGATCATGTCGGGGCGGTTTTGATCTCCTGTCCCGCGCTTATCCCCGACAGGACGGATTACCTTTTGGACGGGGAAACGGAAAATCCGGCCGTCGGTATGTTTGAATGCGCGAAATATCTTGACGCTATCGGGGTAAAATACACGAGCGTAGCCTGTAATACCGCCCATTCAAAACGTATCTTTGAGCCCTTTACCGCTCTGGTCCGGGAAAAACTTCCCAATCTCGAAATAATCAATATGCTTGAAACCTGCGCGCGTTATGTAAAGCACAATATGCCCAATCTTCGCACTATCGGATACCTGGCCACCAAGGGAACCTATAAGAGCGGGGTTTACCACGAGTATTTTAAGGCGGAGGATGGATTCTCCCTCATGGAACCGGAGGTCCGGGGACAGGAACGGATACACGAGGCTATTTATTCAACGGAATTCGGGATAAAGGCTCATTCCGATCCGGTACAGGCCAAAGCGCGGAGCATCCTGCTCTACGAAACCTTTAAGCTGCTTGACCGCGGCGCGGAAGCGGTTATTCTCGGCTGTACCGAACTCCCTCTGGCCGTAAACCCCGGTGATTTTCTGGCGCCTGTCTTTGACCCGGGAAAGCTCACCGCCCGCGCCCTGATAGGACTCGCTGCCCCGGAAAAGCTCCGCCGAGAATCAACAACCTCGCCCTGAAAGGGGAGGTTGTTGTTCTCATAAGGTATTGCATTCGGAGTTTAGGTATTAAACCCCTCAGCACGAATGAAAAAAGCCGCGCTTCCGCGTTCTTCCCAGAGGCGGTACACATCCTCCACGCCGTCCACAAGAATGCCGCCCATGCCGAGTTCCAGGGCCGTTCGCAGGTCCATGTCGTAGCGGTCGCCTATGGATACGCACGCTTCGGGCGGCGCTCCGAGCATCCGTGCGGCCTCAAGAAAAGGCTCGCGGTGCGGCTTTGCGGCGCCGCAGGTATCAAGGCCGACTATACCGCGGAAGCAATGCCCCACGCCGAGTACGGCAAGGGTCCTCCGGGCAATAGACACGACATTGTTGGTAACAACCGCGAGGGCATAAGAAGCGGAAAGACCCTCCAGGGCATTACGGAGCCGCGGGTCCGGGTGCAGGTATCTTTCAGGCTGGTAGGTTTCTTCCCGCCATCGTATGTTCTCTTCCATGCTTACCCCCCAGGCCGCCAGAACCGCGCTCAAACTGAGCTGCCGGTCATGGTGGGAAGCGGCCCAATCCTTCCGGTACGCCTCTATTTCATCCCTCATCTCTGCAAAAGACAGGCCCTGCCGTTCCGAAAGTTTTTCTATAAGACGGTCTATCTGCGAACGGCCGTATTCCTCGTGAGAATAGAGGGTTAAATCCATATCAAAGATGAGGGCCGATATTTTTTTGTCAAGATGATAGGTCTTCATGTTTGTCGTTCATTTTAAGGGGAAGTGCGGAATCGAACCGCAAACCTGCAAGGTCCCTAAGTAACTCTTATCTGCAACATTCCTTTCGGAAGTAAGAAGGCGATAAAAGTACATCCTGTCGTTCTACCGTTGAACTACTTCCCCAAAAGGGGGCAAATGGCGGAAACGGTTCCGGGTTGCCCCGTAGATACACCATATTAAGTAACCGTTCCCTACAGCACCCCTCACTTTTATACTATACTAAAAAGTCCGTATTCCGAATAGTCCTGCTTAAAAGTCTTCCAAAAAAATCCTGAATTTTTCTGTGAAATCCCGGTACCGCTCGTAACGCTCCGTATAGAATGCCGCGGTCTGAGGATCCGGATCGTACCGGTCCTTTATGCGGACTATCCGTCCGGCACCTTCCCTAATATCCGCGGCTTCCCCAAGGGCAAGGGCGGCAAGAACCGTGTCCCCGGCAAGTTCGGCATCGGCTATTTCAGGAACAAGCAGGCTGCACGCGCAGAGGCCGGCCTTGCGCCGGTTCCACAGGGTGTTTTTACACTGGCCGCCCGAACAGCGCAGTTCTCCGACCGGAAAACCGTAACGGCCCAGTTCGTGCAGGCCCCTACGCACCTGAAAGCCTATGGTTTCCAGTACCGCCCGGCCCAGTTCATCCTTATCGGGTAAGGCCCGCGGAGAAACAAAGGCGGACGCGCTTAAACCGCCCGCGGTCCCGGCGCCCGTTATTCCCGGCATGAAAACAGGGAAACAGCCCGGGCCCCGCCGTTCCCCAGCAGGGGCTGCAAGGAGCCGCTCCAAAAGCGGGGCGTAGTCTTCCTCCCGTCCTGTCAGGCCGCGGTACCAATCGAAGAGCATCCCCGACGCGGGTATCACCAGTCCCGTATTCCAGAAACCCGTAAGCGCATGGGGAAGCACGCGTAATCCCCTGCCTTCCGCGGGGGATACGGCGCATACGTTTATGCCCTCGGAACTGCCCGCACGGTCGCAGGCCAGGCCCGGCTCCAGCGTACCCGTACCTATAAGCGCGGCAATAAAGTCGCCTGCGCCGGCCGCTATGGGCGTGCCCGCGGATAAGCCCAGACGCAGCGCGGCCTCCCCTGAAACCCGGCCCGCAACGGCGCCCATCGGTACAAACCGGGGGAATTTCTCCGCGTCAAGGTCAAAGGCGGCAAGCTGGGCATCGTCCCAGTAGATCGGCGCGTAGGCCGCGTGGGGAAGCGCCGTAAAGGGTTCCGCGCCCAAACGCCAGGAAAGCCATTCATGGGAGGAGAGGAAAAACCGGACCCGCTCGTACTCCGCGGGCCGGTTCCGCTTAAACCATGCGGGACGGGGGAGAAAATACGAAGACAGGCCCGTATGTTCCGGCGTATACACCCTCGGATCGTACCAGTACAGGGGCGGGAGGCTTTCCCCCCGGCCGGTAACGGGCACAAGGGTAGGCCCGTTACCAGAAATGCAGACCGCACAGGGGGCTATCTTGCCCGCCGCACGGCCAAGGGAAGCAAGGGAACGGGCAAAGGCCGCTTCCCAGGCAGGGGCAGGAAGAACTTCGGGGCCCGCCTCCACCGTATCCGCGCCTTTTCCTGTTCCCGCACGGGGATAGGCTTCACGGGCAAAGGCAAAAAGCCGCCCGTCAAGGCCGATGAGCGCGGCCTTGAGCGACGAGGTACCGATATCGGCGGTAAGTACGTATCTATCCACGGTGGAGATCATTGTTGCTACGGGAATTAATTGTTAGGTAAAGAATGGGGACAACCATACCCGCCGCGTTCACTGATCAGGCTCCGGGTTATTGACGCTGAGGAGCTTTTCGATGATGTTACGGTTATCCAAAAGGGAACTGACCGATAAACCCTCGTGCAGGCGTAAGATGGTTTGGGCAAAGAGCTTGGTGATGTTCACGCTGATATACCATTCGCGGCGCATAACTTCTTCATGGTAAATTGCGTTGGTGCCTATAATACGGTAGAAAAAGCCCTCGCGGTAGGCTTCGTCAAAATAGGTAATGGAATCGCCGGTAAAAAGCGGAAGACTGATGGCGCAGATGACGCGGCTTGCCCCCTGTTCCTTGAGGAATTTCATGGCCTTAAGCAACGTACCGCCCGTACCAAGCATATCATCGGCCATAAATACCGTTTTACCACTTACATTGCCCAGAAGCCGCATCTCGGAAATATTGTTGTCAAGCGCATCCTTGCTGACCCGCGAATAATCGCGTTCCTTGTAGAGCAGTGCAAGGGGCTTTTTAAGGGAATTGGCGTAGAACTTGTTCCGGTCAACCGCGCCGGTATCGGGGGAAACCACGACAAAAGGACCGTCAAGCACACCCGAAAGCCTGGAAAGCGTCCGTATTATCTGATAACTGGCGTGAAGGTTCTCGATACCCATAAAGTTAAAGCAACTGCCTGTCTCCCGCGAATGAATATCGAGGGTGATGATACGGTTGACGCCGAGGAATTCCATCTGCTTCCCTACCCTGCTTGCCGTAAGCCCTTCCCTGCCCTTGATCTTGTGCTGCCGGGAATAGGGATAAATAGGAAGCACCACGGTAATCGAGGAAGCTCCCGCCTGTTTGACCGCATCCACGGTAACAAAAATCGTCATCAGGTGATCGTTTACCGAAAGCTGTTTCTTGCAGTCGCCGCCGTTAAAATTTACCGGATAATGATTCTCCACATCCTGTATAATGTAGATATCCTTACCGCGTATGGATTCAAGTATCTCCGCCTTTATCTCTCCGTTTGGGAAGATAACAAAACGGGCGGGAACCTTAAAACGGGGGGTCCGGCGGCTCCTATCCCCGCAGGATAGGGACAGGGAAGGCGAGACGGTCTCGTTGATAAAATTGATTTGTTCTATTACAGAAGCAATATCTTTACCGTACTTTTTGGCAAGATTGGACACGGTGCGTTCAAAATTCCGACGGTAGCTTCTCTTGAGGTGCATTATTACTTCGTCGGCAAACACTTCCCCCCCGGGACAGGCAATGACGGCAAGTTTTGCAACGCTGGAGTAATTCATGGGTAGCTTATGTTAGCAGAGCGGGAAGAGCGCGTCAAGGCTCCGCATGGTTCCCTCCGGCAATTTAACATTTACCACTAAATGCGGGGCAACCGCAAAGGCGCCTGGCGCCCCCTGCCCTTATGGTTTTTTGTAATGTTAAATTGTGGCTGTTCATATACCGCATTGACACGCCTCAGTCCAAATGCGCCGGCGTCGCCGACGACGGTATCCGCGTCAGCGCTGTCGTCAAGCGAAATAGAAATAAGCTGGAATGGGGCTAGCGGTGCAGACGGCTATAATGTATGGTCAGCGGTCGGCAGCAACGAGCATGGGGGGTCTCCTAACCGGTATTTTCTCGTTGCGTCAACAACCTCTACTTTCTATACGCACACCGGTTTATTGCCAAATACTACATACAATTACAAAGTGTCCGCCTATAACAGCAATTACGGAGAGGGTTCTAAATCATCAGGCACTTACGCGACTACCTACAGTATATATGCGCTAGCAGCCTGTTGCACTTGTGGATTTTTTGCATATTCATGCAAAAAATCCCGATTATCGGGGCTGCTTATGCAGTTTACAAGGTATAAAAATTCACTTTCGTGAATTTTTATACCATTTTGCGCTGAAGTGCAACAAACTGCTAGTGTTCCGTCCGAGACAGGCGGCGGTATAGTAGACAAGAGGCGAGTGCATGATATAACAGTGTATGAAGAGTTTAGCGTCCAAATTAGCGCCGGAAGACAAAGCGCTCGTGGAAAAAGTATTGACAGCCGGTACTATCATGTATAAATACGCCATACGGCTACAAACCGTGTTGCGCAGAGCAAACAGAAAATCGGTGGCCGAGGTTGCCGAAGGGGTTTTACTGGGCAAAAGCACAGTCAACACTATTCTGAGGGAACGGGGGATAAAACCGCACCTGGAAAAGGAGTTTCGGTTTAGCACAGACCGGCATTTCGAGGACAAACTGACCGATGTGGTTGGACTGTATATGAATCCGACGGACAAGGCGATAGTACTGTGCGTGGCGAGGACGAGAAGTCGCCGATACAGGCGCTGGAGCGGAGCGTCCCATTGCTGCCGCTCGCAAACTGTCACCCTTGCGTTACCTGCGGAAAGCTTGGGACAAACCGTACCCTGTTATATAAAAGATACATACAGAAGTAACCATCCAAAAGACACTACTTGAAGAAATATATTGATATAAAACGCCACAGAAAGGCGCCCCGATAAGCTGCGCCAAGCCATAATAGGCAATAACCTTGAATCCCTGAGCCACATTCCCCATCCGGACCGGAAAGGCTTCATGTGCCAGATAGGTCGTGGACGCCCATATCATGGGAAGACTGAAACCACCGATAAACTGACATAGAATAAGGATCGGAAAGGGAAACATCAGAGCCAAGCTACTACTCCGTATAAGTTGGCAGATAAAACTTAAAATGATAGTTTTTTCCGGCACTTTCTTTTTAAGAAGCTTGACGGTAAGTAAAAAACCAACCACCTCACCAAACATAGTAATTGAAAGCAACAGGCCAATGCGCCGGGAATCAAACCCTTGTTTCTGCAGATGGAGAGTATAGAAACTTAGCGCCGCTTCGGCCAAGCCCCAGAGAGCCAGAGTGCCGTAGATAAATGGAAACCGCTTGTGCCGGAGCACTGCTACATAATCATGCTGTTTCGGTCTTTGGCAGGCTCCCTCCTTTCTCGTCACAATGGGCATGGGAAGAATAGTTGTCAGACAGATCAGCATTACCGCCATAAAAACGGGAAATACCGCCAATATCCCGTGCCAGGCGATAATCATACCGATAGCAAGGGAGCCAATGGCGTATCCCAGAGAGCCCCCCAGCCGGAACCAGGAATACAGTTCAGGAGTTTTATGGATACTGTCCAGAATCAGCTTATCCGATATTGAAGCTAGGGGGGCCTTCAGGAAATAGAAGAAAAAGGCCGAAACAAAAATAGCGGAAAATATACCGCTTACCCGGATCAGTGCAGCCATGCCGATAAGTCCGGCGGAACAACAGAGTAGTACCAGTTTTGGCCTACCGCTTGAATCCGCAAGAAAATTAAGGACAAATGAGGAGATTATCGTTGCCACCGCCATAGCGCCGCCCAACAAACCGATCTGAACCCCGCCGAGGTTCCTCGACTCATAGTAGGGCCCAAGATAAGGTACGATACAGGATTCGGCGGCCCAATAGAGTACATTAAAGAGAAAGAAAAAAATCCATCGGCGTCCCAAAATTTTACCGTTCCTTTTCCGGGATTATAACTCAATACATTCCCAATGGCTTTTAGTAAACAATTCAGTTCCTGTTTGGGTGATTTTATAGCAATCTTCAAACCGGAAGCCGTATTGTGCTGAACGGAAAAAATGATCCCCCGCGATAGCCATTCCCGGTTTCAGGACCGTGAGAATATTTCTGCGGAAAGCCGGCGGTTCCCCCTCAAATACACCGATACCGTGGGAAGCGCTTGCCGGGGGCGGGCCATATCCGTGATCGATAAAATAGTTATAGTATCGCTCATAAACATCGCCCACACAAATTCCGGGTTTTACCCAGTCGCAGATCAGCTTTTCATGCAGTTCCAGCATAAAACGGATCTCTTTTTTCATAGTATCCGGCATTTTCCCCAAGAAGACAGGTCGATCATAAGCGGAAGCATAGGCTCCGTAGTGACATCCGATATCAATATTAATCAGGGTATTCTGCCCCAGCTGATTGTGGGTGCTGCGGCC
>JAISNI010000050.1 GCA_031276295.1 Treponema sp. | reverse complement strand
TGCGCCTGGTGAATAGCGCGGATGTAACCATGGAGGGCGATCTTGTCCTGGAGGGAACCGGCGTTCCGGTCAATAACGTCAGGGGGATATATATAATCGGCAACAATACAGCGTTGACTATGAACGGCGGGGAAATATCAGGCAATACCGCTTCCAACTACGTAGGACGGGTTTGCTCTCTCCAGTCGCTGCGCTCCTTCCGGTCGCAAACCCGTCCTTCCACGGCTCAAAGGCGGAGGGGCAGCCCCCGGCCGTAGCCGGGGGCCGTAAGGTAGAAAAAAACGCAAACGTCCATGTTTGCGTTTTTTTCTGTTCAGGGCGGCGTCCTGCCGCCCCCGCCGCCGCATTGCCGCAACGGGGCGTACTCTGCCCGCCCGGATTTTCGGTTTCCCATCACGCATTGCGTAATCAGCCCCACGGCTTCGTTAGTGATAATTCCCTCCCCTAGGCGCTGCCTTGTCCCGAACTCCGTAGCTGTTGCGTTTACCGCCCATAAACGCCCGACACCCGGCCAAAGGCCGTGTGCCCAGCGGCCTGATATGCCGTGAGGCTTTTTCTCCCAATCCCGCCAATCGCCGCATTATCCCGCACAAGGAGGCGGCCCCCCTTACCATTGCCGGGGTTCCGTAAAACCCGCCATCCCCTTCGGGGCAGGCGGGCATTTTCCCGAAGAAGGACCGTTTCCCGTTCCCTCCAGGGAGGCGGCAGGAAATTAAACTGTTAGTCATAATTTTATTGGCCGCCACCCCCGCCCGGAACCTGCACGCGAAAGCGTGTCGTGAAATAAATTTGACAAGGCGTAGGCCCGATAAATGTTTTCGCTAGCCAAAAAATACATCAGGCCGCCGGGACCGATACTAATTTTCCAGGATGACCAATGACTGACAATTCCCGATATTAATCTTTACCAATCAATATCACTCTATGGCAATGACACATAATCCCCTCAAATCCTCTATTTATCTGTCATTACTGACGGTTTCCACCGTCATTTTTTGTGATACGGAGGGAGCGTGCAGGGGTAAAAAAGCCAGTTTTAATAAGCTCCGAATGTACTTCCTGTCAAAAGCCGTATTTTGTTGACAAAAATTATTTGTACCTAGCATTAGAAGACAATCCGGCCTATGAGCGGCTATTCATTACCACACAAAAAGGCCGGAATACATCCATCCATGTTTTTACAACCAACAAAAAAGGGGCGCACGGGGGGCAGCAAAAGATACTGTTACACCCGCAATGCCAGCCCCCGCCTAATGAAGGTACGCGAACCGGTGAGCGTGTTTAACCGATAACAGTAAAACATCCCTCGCGCAAGCGAGTTCTTTAGGCCTAATAAAATCTTATACATTAGATAAAAGCCCCAAGCCGCACCAGTACCGGGCATCCGCCGTCCGTGTCCGTTCATACCCCATCTCTTTCAACCGCAGAGAAAAAAACCGTTCACTACAGGCGTGTTCGTTATTCTCATCACACCATTCCTGATACGCCTTGAACAGTTCCCTAATCCGTATGGAAACCTCCGGCTTTTGTACGCAGCGTTCTTTCAGAAAGTTCCCTATCACGTCCATTTCACCCCGGTACTCGTCCGTGGCCGAGAGGATCACCGCAGGCGTTCTCAACCCCTCCCGCCGCCAGCGCATGGTCCCTTCCAAAAGCCAGTTCAGTATCCCGCTTGCCTCCTCCCGCAGTTTCATTTCAAGGTGTTTGTCCTGCTTCTCCTCCGGTATCCGGGTAGTGAAGGGTATCAATTTGATACGCCGCCAGATCCCGTGATCGGTCCCTTTTATAACCGGCTTGTGGTTAGTCGCCATGAATATTTTGAAAGTCGGTGTAAAATTAAAGAACTCCCCATAGAGGAACCGGGCCGTCATCTGGTCATTCCCGGTTATCTTTTTTATTAGCGGTTCGCTTAACCTCCGCCCCTGTTCCGCTTCCGTGGTGGTAACAAACCGGGTCCCTCGCAGCCGGGCTATGTCGTTGGTGTACTGGTCCCCGTTTTTCCGCATAAAGGTTTCCGTAGGCGTGGCTATGGCATAGTCCCCCAGTAGGTACATTATCGTATTCAGAAACGTACTCTTGCCGTTGGCCCCGCTCCCGAACAAAATAAACATCGTTTGTTCCGAAATGTCCCCGGTCAATGCCCACCCCGCCACGGTCTGCACAAAGGTAATCACATCGGCCTTGTAATCCATAATCTCCCGGATAAACTGCTTCCACAACGGGCAGTCCGTTTGCCCGTTATAGTCCACATGGGCGATTTTCGTAATCATGTCCTCTTGCCGGTGTTCCCGGAATTCTCCGGTCATAACGTCAATAGTCCCGTTCCTTACGTTAAGAAGCCAGGGGTTAGGGTCAAGATCATCACTGGTAATGTTCAGCACTTTAATCACGCTTGCCGCTTCCACAAAGGCTTTCCGCCGCCTCATGCTTTCACTCAACTTTGCGTAGTTCTCAATCTCCATGCGCTCCCGCCAGTCATCGGTTTTCAATACCTCGTCATAGATATTCCGTACCGTCTGAAGGCCCCGTTCATGGATTAAGGCCCCCTCGTCCGTCTCCCAATGGGAACCGTTCCAGACAAGCCATTTTTTCCAGGCGGCGTTGTAGCGAATATCTTTACCGTGTTCCCTGAACAGCCGTTGCGCGTTGGTAGCGTCGGTAAACTGGATATTACCCTTTTTCAGTTCGCTGATACGCAGATAAATACTTTCTTCCCCAATCCGTTCTGCCATCATATTCCCCTATGTTTAAGACTTCGGCGTACATCTTGAAATGGTACGCCGGTAAATCAAGGGTAAATCCGGCGAAGCGGCTCTTATATACGAGAAACGTGCAATTTTCAGGCAAAAGGGGATTTTTGGTTGCGAAATTCTCTCGGAGACATATCAAACTGCCGCTTAAAAAGACGGGTGAAATAGTTGTAATCCAAGAAACCGCATTGTTCCGCAATTTCATGAATATACAGACCGGAATCCAACAGGGATTTTTCCAGTTCCAACCGCCTGAAATTAATATATTCAGTAAGTTCCTGTACTAAAACGAAGTAACGCCGGACCATACTATTTAGTAAATAATTCAGATCAGGAGACTTGGTTGCGGCCTCTGTGCGCCAGGCAAAATCGCTGGATATGGTATGGATGTGCATGGGATTTACATAGGTAGACTGTACGCCTTTTCCGAACAGGGTATTCAGCGCCAATATGCAAATTTTGCCGTTTTTGAATTTCTCGGTATTCCTGCTTTTTCCAAACCGCTGCCCCGGTTTTTTTAAGTACAATCCATATTTAATCCGCTGATACATTATTGCATGATTATAGTACAACATTGTAAAAACAAAAATATTTGTCAAAATTGTGCCAAAGATTACCAAAAGCGTACTAACACTTCCGTTCAGATTTTCTTTATAATCAGGGTACGAACGTAGAGGAAAAACACAGCACCCGGAAAGACAGGAGAAAGCGA
>JAISNI010000035.1 GCA_031276295.1 Treponema sp. | reverse complement strand
CTCGACCTCGATGCACAAGCCATGTACAGGGCTATCCTCAAAAAGGCCCAGGAAAAGTTCAACTTTACCCTAATAAGCTGCGTGTTTACCGAAAACTGGGTTGATCTGTACATCTATGTCGGGACAGGCTGTACCATTTCCGCCATTATGCACTGGGTACAGCCGCTCTTCACCCGCCGGTGGAACAAGAAGCACGGCCTATTCGGCTCATTTTGGCGGGATAGGTTCTTCTCTGAAGTGATAGAGTATGTTGAAGAGGTAAAAGAATGGATGGAACAGGTATTTAAGAGGATAAAAGAAAAACTGTTTAAAGGGAAAGTGAAGATATGGAGTATAAAAGAGTTTATAGCCAAGAGCAGGCCGGGTTCCCAAATCGAAGCGGTACAAACTCTTAGCGCAGTTATAACCTGATAGCATAACCCGTTACGTGGAAGTTGTTTAGGATAGAACAACCGCCTCACCTACCAGCCGGGGGAGAGGTATGCGCGGAGACACATACCCAGGCAAAAAATTTGCCGCGAATTAACGCTACTTAGAATAAGCCGGCAGACCAATGTCCATTTGCGTTTACTTAGGATAAGGTGCGGCGAACGAAGCAGTGCCGGATGTCTTTGTAGTTTGGAATTGGCATAAACAATAGGAAGCCGCTGAAACGTATAGAATTGAAAATATGAGGTGGAGCGACGTTAACGGTGCATAGATTACTCATCATAATCGGTAAATTTTGCATGAATATGAAAAATTCACCGAAGTGCAACAGGCTCCCTGGCCTCAACAGGAGCTAATTCTTTTTCAATTCGGCCAATTTTCGATAAAGAGTAGTTTTCCCGATGCCAAGAGCGCGGGCGGCTTTCAGTTTTCCCTCTGTAGTATTGCCGAATTTTGCAACTGTTTTTAAAATTACATCCATTTCAAGATATTTCAGTTCGGAAATTGAAGATTCCTCCGCAGGATTTGCAACTCCGTACTTGTTATGCAATAAAATTTGAGCCGGAAGGGATGCGGCTTCTATAATAGTATCGGTACAAATAAAGACCAGATATTGGATTAAATTTTCAAGCTCACGGATATTACCGGGCCAGGGATACACGCGAAACAGGTCGAAAACTTCTTGCGCCAACTGTTTCGGCGGGGCTTTGTCCGGCTCGCCGCTGTATTTTTTAAGAAAATGTTCGGCCAGAAGAACAACATCATCTCCCCGTTCCCGAAGGGACGGGATTGCGATAGGAATAACATTAAGGCGGTAAAACAGATCGACACGGAAGGTTCCCTCCTTCATCATAATGTCAAGATTCTGATTTGTTGCGGCAATAATCCGTAAATCCACTTGGCGCGGTTTGGTTGATCCTATCCGTTCAATTACAAAATCCTGCAATACCCGAAGCAGTTTTGCCTGTAGAGCAAGCGGCATATCCCCTATCTCGTCCAGAAACAGCGTCCCCTTGTTGGCAAGTTCAAATTTCCCCGGCTTGCCGCCCTTTATTGCCCCGGTAAAAGACCCCTGTTCAAAACCGAATAGCTCGCTCTCCAGCAAATTCTCTGGAATTGCCGCACAGTTGAGCGCCATAAAAGGATGTTCCCGCCGCCGACTCATAGTATGGATGGCGCGGGCAATCAGTTCCTTGCCGGTACCGCTCTCCCCGGTAAGGAGTACCGGCAAATTGTTTTCTGCGGACTTCGTTATCAGGTCTTTTAATCGAATAATACCCGGGGATTCTCCTAATATTGCATGGAGCGCAATCGGCGGATTCGTTTTGGGCATGGCCCCGGTTCCCGTTTTACTCAAGACTTTGAACCTGATAATCTTTCCAGGGACGGTATTGTTACTGAAAATGGGATCGACCCTTACGCCGTAATATTTTTGATCGATTAAGATTTCGTCATAACATGAACCCTTACTGTCCGAAGGGCGATCAATATCCTGCAAAAAGCGGGCTAAGCGTTCAGACCGGGTATCAGGTGAAGAGATTCCCAGAATTGCCTTTGCCGGCTGATTGGCCTGAGTAATATTGTTGTGATTATCCATGATGAGGTATCCATCGGAAATGGAATTTAAGATATGATCCAGCACGGCCGAATGGAATTCCATTTGCCGGTAGAGTTCCTTTTCCCTTTGCTGGTTTTCGTATTCTTCCAATTTAAGGGAAATGGTATCGCCTATATGCTGAACAAAAGCAAGAATTGCCCTCGATTTAGCTGTCAGATGCCGCCGTTGCTCATCATCCATACACATCAGACCCATGACGCCGATAACCTGGCCCTTGTAGAATATGGGACAGTGTACAAAGGCGGTTTCCCCACACCTCTCCCGCATAGTACAGGTAAGGCAGTGAAGATCGCTTTTGGTGTCATGGGTCAGATAGTATTGGCCGGTCTCCAGGACTGTTTTGATAGCTCCGTTGCTTATAACCTGGGGAACTTTTTTGCTGACTGTTCCGGCAATACGAACCAGATTGAGATCTACAACCGAGGTCTCAATCTCAAGCGCATCAGATGCAGCCTGGGCAGCAACCTGAATAAAGTTATGTATGACGGATAAACTTACCGCGCTCACCACCTTCCCCTATTCAAGTCGGGAAGTACCGCGTTATGGTAATACATCCTCTATCCTACCGACATGATCCCAATGTTCAAAGTCGGCGTCCACATCGGCAAGGGTTACCGCCCCGAAAGTTAAGATCCTCACCCCCGATTCCAGATGCCCTCCGTATGAGTTATTGAGATCGCTAAAGACGATATGTGCATGAATCCGTCCATTAATGACAAAACCATTGATATTGACGATATCCGCCGGACGCTCACCCTTAATATATTCGTTCTTTGGGGGGAGCGCCGGAGACCCTACGACATGATAGGAATGGCTGGTTACGGAACCGACCCCGGAAAGGATAACGGCATTTGCGATATTGCTGTCCTTTACCGCTTTTTCAATACCGGCCAACACATCATCCCCCGGATTAAGCCGTATAAAAAACAAGTTCTTTATCGTATATTTCTGCACCAACATTGTATACTCCTTATAGCGGCATGAAGGCAAAGCCCCGCAAGCTGCAAACACATAAAATATTTCTTAAACCCAATAGGGTTTTTCAATAACCCGAGACCGGTAAATATGATTCCGCATAATAGCCTGCGCTTCATCGGGGCTCCGCTTTAATATGGCGGTAATGATATCTTCATGGGAATATTGCTGGCTTATGAGGGAACTGTCCAAACTCGTATAGTTCTGTTCGGACTTGGACAGCAGGGTAAAGAGTTGTAGATGTTCCATTTCATTCACAAGCCCCTTGCTGCCCGTTTCCCTAGCCATACGAAAATGGAATTCGTAGTGGAGTTCGTCATATTCCGGATATTTGTCTGGACACCCCGCGGCCTGATCGATCTTCTGCGCCATACTCCGCAGGGCTTCCGCTTCTGGGAGGCCGATGGTATAACAGAGGATTCTGACAATCTGAACCTCCACAGCTTCCCTTAAAATAAAGAGATCCGTCATCCACTGATCGTTGATGCACACAACCCGTGAACCGGTATAGGGGTTTGATTCCACCAGCCCTTCACTTTCAAGGCGGCTCAGGGCGTCGATCACCGGGATGATACTAACCCCGCAAAGGGATGCCATTTCCCGTTTCTTCAATTTTTCCCCAGGTTTGAGCCGGCCTTCCAGAATTGCCCGTTTGATGACGGTATAGGCTTGATCCGAAACACGGGAATTTTTTGACTTGTCAGAGTGTGCTGATTCGACCATTTCATCAATCTCCGTAAGCCAAGTATGGCAAATAATCGAGAAAGAAGCTAGAGGTTGAAAGTTATAACATAATTATAAAAACAATGAAAAAATAAAAAATTTTTTGGATGAAAATATTGAATAATCATGTAATTTATTACAATATAAACAATTAAGAAAAATTTAAATGTTATAATATTTTCTTGACTGATTTATCGTGCCGTGCTAAGATATGAAAGATGTTATAATTTTCTGTGTTTTTTTGTATGGAAAAGAGCGGAAATTAAATTAATATTCTTGTAATTATTTGTAATATATGCAATTACAAGATTTTTGAATATTATATATTTTTCTTGTGTAAATTCCGTATCCGTGGTAAAGTTGACTATTATACAAGAAATGGTCGCACCCGGATACGGCGCATCAGCATTATAGGCTGTATAAATCTGATGCAATATATTGAGGGAGGTAACATGTATGAGTGTTCAGGAAAATCTTGAATTGATTGAGAAGTTTAAAAGGCTGAGGGTTACCGATGTCCGGGACGGCATGGACTGGATGGGGTATCATCATTACGGTACGGTGGATTATCATATCCGGCCGCTTTTCCGCCCCGAGACAAGTATTATCGGTATAGCCAGGACCGCGCGGTACATTCCTTACGAAGGTCCGGTTCCGGCTCTTTCGCCGGAGGAATACACCAAATGGGTAAAAATGTATTACTCCGAAATTTGCTATGATCCCTGGGGAAAGGATATTCAGAGCGGAGATTTTATATGTCTGGATATTGCCGGTCTGGACGTAGGGCTTCTGGGTTCCAATAATACCCTGGCCTGTAAAAAACGAGGATGTGTGGGCTTTATGACCAACGGAGGCGGTATCAGGGATACCGATGAATGTGTAATCCAGGGGATTCATGTGTGGTCTAAACATATCTCTCAACCCATGGACCAAGCCCGAATCCGGTATGTGGAAAAGGATATTCCGGTGGCCATAGGCGGCGTTGCTGTTTATCCTGGGGATGTGGTAGTTGCCGACGGGGACGGGGTTATTGTGGTACCCCGGAAAGTCGCGGTAGATGTAGCAAAATATGCCTGGCAGGAAGCGAGTGGAGACAAGGCGGCCCGGAAACAGCTCTATATCGATCTGGGAATGCAACTGGACAATACGGTGGAATAAGCCGGTTTAACCGGCTTTTGAGAGATGCCCGAAAGGGCAGCAAATATTATTTTAGGTGTTACGGAGGTGTAATGTGAAAAGAATGTATGTGGTTGCCTTGGTTCTTGTTGTTGCTGTTTTGCCCCTCTTTGCAGGAGGAGGGCAAGGACAACCTTCCGGCGGAGCGGCTGCTCCGGGCAAAACCGAGATACGTGCAGCCTGGTGGGGAGATACCAAACGGCATGAACTCTACAATCAAATTATTGATGAATTTCAGAAGGTGAATCCGGATATTACCGTTGTTCGCGAACCAACCAGCTTTAACGACTATTGGGATAAACTTTCCGTTCAGGTTGCCGGGGGGAATGCTCCTGATTTTCTATGTATGCATCCGAGGTTTGCTGCGGATTATATTCCCCGGGGTGTGTGTGAAGTTCTGGATCCGTATATTGCAGATGGAACCCTATCGACCAAGGGTTGGGCCCAAAGCGTCATTGATGCTGGTAAATATGAAGGAAAAATTTACATGATGGCCATGGGTGTTACCTTCAATGCCTGTTTTATCAACTTGGGTGCCTTTAAGGAACTTGGGGTAACGCCTCCGGGGTTTGAATGGAGTTGGGAGGACCTAAAACGTATCGGGATTCAGATACGGGCCGCTCTTGACAGGCAAGGTAAAAAAACGACTTGGATGATAAACGATCTTACTATTGACGCCGACTTTAATGCTTTCCGTTACTTTGTCCGTGAGCGGGGTAGGGAACAGTACAATGCCGATGGCTCAATCGGTTTTACCCAGAAGGACATAGAAGATTGGTTTGCCATGTTCAAAGAATTCCGGGATCTCGGCATTATCCCCGATGCGGCGACTTCAATAGAATATTTCAGTAATGTTCTGGAGGACAGCCTTTTTGGCAGAGATAAGGTATTTTTGCGTTACATACCAGTTAATCAATTTTGGCTGTATAACTCAACATTCCCTAATAAAGAACTGGGGATAGTACGTCAATCCGGTTCGGCAGGGAATATGCGGCCTGGGGAATTCCCCGAAGGCGCTCATTTTGCAGCTAACGCGAAATCTGTTCCTGCCCGGAAACTTGCGGCGGTAAAATTAATAAACTTCTGGGTAAACGATCCTAAAAGTCTGGTGCTTTTCAAGTTGGATCAGGGGGTTCCAGGAAATGCCGATCAGGTACAAAAGGCGGTTATGCCAGTTTTGGATCAATACCAGCTTGCGGCGGTTAATTTTGTAAACACATTGTCCAAGATTACCACCTCTTCGCCCAATCCGCCCATCGGCGCGTCGGAGATTGCCCAGGAATATCTGAAAGCTGCCCAAGAGGTTGCTTTTGGCGCTAAAACCCCTGCGGTGGCGGCAAAAGAATTTTACGATCGGGCGGTAGCAATCCGTACAAATGCCAACAAATAGAACGCCTTTTTCAAGGGGCCTGCGGGGATGCCGCGCGGATTAGAGAGCAAAGTCCCTGAGGCTCCTGGCGTTCTGTCATTCACTATAGGGGGGACGATTTTCCCCCTTGTTACCTACCATACAGTACATATAGAAGGATGGTTGAAGGTGGTGATAGATGAAAAAGAAAAACAACGGGATTAACAAGCCCTGGGAAGCATACGCGTTTCTTTGCCCGTGGATACTGGGGCTTATTGGTTTTACCATTATCCCTATGGCGATGTCTCTCTATTTTTCTTTTACCCGCTACGATATGGCAACCCCTCCGGTATGGATAGGATTGGCAAACTATACGGGAATGTTCAAAGACCCAAGGATTATTAAGAGCCTCCAGGTAACTTTTACCTATGTATTTCTCGGTGTTCCTTTCCAGCTTGCCTTTGCCCTGCTCCTGGCTACGGTTCTCAGAAAAAACCGCCGGGGGATACGCTATTACCGGGCCATTTACTACCTGCCCTCCCTCTTCGGCGGAAGCGTTGCCGTAGCCCTTCTGTGGCGGCAGATCTTCAATGCCGAAGGCGTCATTAACCGTATCCTTGCCGTCTTCAACGTTATAGGCAAAAACTGGATTGCGTCGCCTGATACCGCCCTCTACACGCTGATCCTGCTGCATATCTGGCAGTTCGGGTCTTCTATGGTCATCTTTCTGGGGGGACTCAAACAGATTTCCCAGGATTACTACGAGGCAGCGGAAATTGACGGCGCGGGTAAGGTCAGAAGCTTTTTCAACATCACGCTGCCCCTGTTGACGCCTATGGTTTTCTTCAACATTGTTATGACCATCATCAGCGCATTCCAGGCGTTTACCCCATCCTATATCTTAAGCAACGGAACCGGCAGTCCTCTGGATTCAACGTTGTTCTATACTCTGTATCTCTATATTAAGGCCTTCCGGCAGTTCTCAATGGGATATGCTTCGGCTATGGCTTGGGTCTTGCTGATTATCATTGCAATGATAACCAGAATTATGTTTGCGGCGGCAGACAAATGGGTGTACTACGATGAATAGAGGAAGCGCTACAATGAACCGGGTGAAAAAAGGCGGTCTTGTTTTTCATTTTTTTGTTATTCTTTTCGGCCTGTTTATGATTTATCCCCTGCTTTGGATGTTGAGCGCCTCTTTTAAGACCAATGCCGAGATCTTTACCGGCCTCAATTTCCTGCCTCAAAGCCCCACCTTTGGTAATTATATTAACGGATGGAAAGGGGTGTCGGGCTACAGTTTCGGGAAGTTCCTGGTTAATTCCCTGTTTATCGCAAGCCTCTGCATTGCGGGCAACGTACTTTCCTGCTCCATGGCCGCCTTCGCCTTTTCAAAGCTGAAATTCAAGTTGAACAGTTTTTTGTTTTCCATCATGATGCTTACCCTGATGCTGCCCTTTCATGTGAAACTGATCCCCCAGAGTATATCGTGTATAATACCGTGGGCTGGGTGAATACCTTTCTTCCCCTTATTATACCTAAATTTTTTGCTACCGAAGGTTTTTTTATTTTTCTTCTGGTACAGTTTATGCGGGCCATGAGCAACGAGTTGCTGGAAGCTCCCCGGATTGACGGTTGCAATACTTTTCAAATATACACCTTGTTCATCATACCCCTTTCGATTCCTGCCCTGGTAACGGTGGCGATATTTACCTTTATCTGGACATGGAACGATTTCTTTTCTCAGATGATCTACCTTTCCGATCCGGCAAAATTCACTGTGTCTCTGTCCTTGCGGATGTTTGTGGATGCTACGGGGCAAAGCTCATGGGGTTCCCTTTTTGCCATGTCGTGCCTCTCTCTGGTACCGCTTTTTGTCATTTTTGTCGTTTTCCAGCGCTACCTCATTGAGGGGATCACCAGCGGCAGCCTGAAGGGGTAAAGTAACGTGAATTCGATTTTGATTACAAACGGCAAAAAACGTCAGCTCTTTCCCTTATAGTACGGGATAAACGCGGGAGTATTGCTTGCGTATTCCGCATAGCGGAAAGGACAGAGAACCGGGGATTCTTCGCATATCTATTGCATTACCTCTTCCCCCGTCGAAACCGAGGGGGGATAGCCGAAAAAGGACTTGTATGCCCGGAAAAATGTGGAATATTCCTTGAACCCGGCCCTCAATGCCGCCTCCTCGGTGTTCACCCCGGCAGCAAGCTCCAGGCGGGCCAGAGTCAGCCGTTTCATCCGTATATAATGGTTGACGGTAGTTCCCGTTTCGTTCTTAAAAACCACATTCAGGTGATTTTTACTAACGTTAAACTTCCGGGAAACCTTTTCCAGGGAGATAGGCTGCCGTAGGTGGCTGTTGAGATAGGCCAACACGTTCAGAATCCACGGATTCGCCGGTACGGACTTGAATGTATTCTGGGAATGGAGATGCCGGATCTGTACCAGGAGGGAAACAATCCGGCTTCGCAGGGCTACGGACTGAAGTTCCCGCTGCATGACCCGGCATTCCAGAATGGAATGAACCAAAAAGTCGATACTCGAAATACCGGAATTAAGCGGGGAAAGGATCGGAGGGTAATAGTTCTGCTCCAGATAGAACAGCGTGGAAAACAGTTCCTGCTCCGCCTTGTCTAATATTTCCGGGAGAAAATGAATGGACACCCGACGGCAGAGTTGCTCCGATACAACCCGGCGCCCGTGGACTGTATAAGGCGGAATGAGGAGCAGAGACATCGGTTCCAACCGGGAGATACAGCCCCTGCCCACCCGGAATTCCATATCACCTTGCCAGAAATAAAGAATTTCATATTCGTTATGGCAATGCAGATCAAAATCTTTATCCGGTTCATCGCTGCACGTATGCCATATATATACCAGGTCGGTTTTGAGTATGTCGTTTTTCCACATTGCTGCTTCAGTTTAGTCAAAAATAGTGATCTACGCAATATTTTTCTTTCTATATGCAATGGCTTTTTTACGGAAAGCAACCTACCATCAACTAATTTATATTCCCAGGAGGAATTTTATGAAGCGGTTTGTAATAACCTTATTAGTCCTGTTCAGCGCCGTATTGGCCTTTGCAGGGGGCGGCCGGCAGGAAACCGGTCCTGTATCGGGAAAATCCGAGTCCATTACCGTGGAAATCTTTGATCGGGGAACTGCCGGCGGCAGGTCCAATCCTACCAATAACAACTGGACCAACTGGATCAGGGAAAAACTGCTAAAGGATGAAAACATCTCCGTTACTTTCTTGGCCGTACCCCGGAGTGAAGAGGTGCCGGGTCTGAATAACTTGATGGCGGCGGGTAATCCCCCCGATATCTGTCTGACCTACAGCAACGAACTCTTGTCCTACTACCAGGGACAGGGCGGCCTGTTTAACATGGCCCCTTACATAAACAGTCATCTCAACGACCTCAAGACCTATCTGGGGCCGGATCCCACCTTCCCCGGCAGGGATTTTATCGCCCGCAAACAGGACAGAAGTACCGGGGCGATCTATGCCGTCCCCGGACGCCGATCCATCCTGGCCCGGCATAATACCTTTATACGCAAGGACTGGCTGGACAAGCTGGGCCTTCCCCTGCCCACCACCAGGGAGGAATTCTTCAATGCCCTCGTAGCCTTTAAGGAAAAAGATCCCGGCAATGTGGGGAAGGATCGGGTTATTCCCTTTACCATGAACAAGATAGCGCAGCAACATGCCGGCATCCTCGTCGGTTCCTTTACGGATCCCAATCTGAGTACCAAGGAACGGTGGATCAATACCATCGGTGAATTTGAATTTTTACTCCCCGGCCAGAAAGAAGGGTATCGTTTCCTGAACAGGATGTACAATGCCGGCCTTATAGATCGGGATTTTCCTCTCTATCCTGACAATGATTCCGTATATAACGTGATCAAAAGTGGCAACGCCGGTTCCTTCGGCGCAAACTGGGATGTCGGTACTGTTTTTAATATTGATTTAAGGAAAAATATACCGGCGGGGGAAATCGTTGCCATCGATCCCTTCAAAAACGCCGCGGGCAAGACCGTCAAATCCACCTATGATCCCGAGGGTATCTACTTCTTCATTCCGAAATCGTCAAAGGCCCCGGAAGCGGCAATGCGTTACGCAAACTGGCTCAGCCGGTATGAAAATTATATGTTCCTGCAATTTGGCCCCGAGGGGATTGTGCATACCCTGGTTGACGGAATTCCCAAGATAAAAATGACGGAAGAGATACCGCCGCTGTGGATTCAGAATTCAAATTTGAATATGGATTACGCCTTCCACCTGAACGGGGTGGAACTGGGGGACACGGAAAAAACCATCCGGTACCTGGCTATGGGGAATCCCGATCTGGACTCCAAATACATCCTGGACGCCTACAGAATCGCCATGACCGACGCGGTTCCCGTGCCGGTAGTTATTCCGTCAAGTCCGCTCACCGCCTCCGGGCCCTACATGCAGACATTGACCGACCAGGCCTATGTCTTTTACGCCAATGTTATAACCGCCCGGCCTGCGGACTTTGACCGTGTCTGGGACGCGGGGATAGCGAACTGGCTTGCATCGGGTGCCCAAATCGTCATTGACGAACGCCGTGCAAAATACGTCGAACCTTAATTCTTAATTTATATCGTAATTTATATGGAACAATTCCGTTATCTTGTCAATTCCGGCCAATCTCTTACCCGCTGGCGTCTGGGGGAAGTGCAATCCTTCCCCTTTGATTCTCCGCCCGAATGTTTTGACGCGCCGGTAAACACGCACGAAGCCTACGTTCAGATTGTATATCCTGTCCGTAAGCATTTCCTTGCAAGCCATGATTTATCCACAATCCCCCTTCCCCAGGGGCCTTTTGACCGTATCCACTTTCCCTTTGAATGCAGCCGGGTTGATTTTACCACCTTTATCCACACTCCCCATCACCTTTGGGTAAGGGGCGTTTCGTGGATAGATGCGCCTGAAACGGGCAGCTATCCGTTTGATGTCTACACCTGCGGAGGGATTAAGCTCTGGGTCAACGGGGAGGAAGCCCTCTGTTTTGCCCCCTTTACCCGTAACATTGCGGGAAAGACCAGGGTTAGCTTTCCCCTTAACAAGGGTTTGAACGAACTTAAAGTCTATGCCGATGAACTGGCTGAACGGGATGTATTTTTCTATTTTGAACTGAGGTATGCGGGCAGCCTTCAGGTAGAGGGCGTCCTGTTTGTGGAGCGGGGGGCTGGCGAAATAGCCGAAGCCGAGGCGTTTCTTCTCAGTTGTTATTTCCCCCGGGATTGCATTACCGAAGGGGATATTCTGCTGTACTACGACCTGAATCTCGCAACCGGGGACAGGCTTCTTTTTCTTGACGATCAGGGTGGGAGGCTCCCGTTTCCGGGGGCAGGGAAGCAGATGATCGCGCGGAAGGGGACGGATCATGTGTGTATCGGTTCGGCATCTAATTCCGCCGGAATCTATAAGCTGCGGATAGGGACGGAAGCGGGAGGGCATAGTATATACCGGGAACTGCTTCTGGGGTTAAAGCCTGCGCCTGTACAGGCGCTTGAAGCCGGACCGGATATCAAGGCCCGTAAAAGCCGCGCGCTGGATTTTATCGCTGGTTATGGAGAGAGAACAATAACCGGCGCCCTGGCGATTTGCGGCTCTACCGGTATGCTCACCGCGGAGGCGGAAACATATATCAGAGCGGATCTTGCCAAAGTTGACGCAATGGAAGACTGCGCCGATTTTATCCTGGTCCCGCTGTGTTGGTTAATCACCCGTTACCGCGCATTGGTCCCCTATCTTTTACACGAAGAAATCCGCCGGGTAATCCTGAAATTCCGTTATTGGATAGATGAACCGGGGAACGATGTCATGTGGTACTTTAGCGAAAACCACGCGTTCCTGTTTCACTGCGCCCAGTATCTTACAGGCGCCCTGTTTGGGGAAGCGGTATTTTCCGCCGGCGGCAAATACGGAAGGGAGCAATCGGAGAAGGGGAAGGAACGGCTTGTCAACTGGTTCACGCTTTTCTTTAAATACGGGTACGCGGAATGGAATTCCGCCACCTACATTCCCGTAGACCTTATCGGTTTTTTTACCCTCTATGAGACAGCTCCGGATGAAAGCATAAAAAAAATGGCACAAGACGCCCTGGATTATACCTTTAAAATAATGACGTATAATAGTTTTAAGGGTATTATGAGCAGCAGCTACGGCCGCGCGTATGAGGCTACGCTCAAATACCGGGAGCAACTGGAAACCTGCCTTATCGAATGGATTGCCTACGGTTCCGGGTTTATCAATCACCATACCAGGGCCTCGGTCTTGTTTGCCCTCTCTTCCTATGAACCTCCCCGGTATGACAAGGATATTCAGACAGGCGCGGACGGCTGGATGCTTACCGTCCTTGATCAGGGGATACGGCGGGTTAAAACCTATGCCTACAGAACCGCGGATTTTTTTACCGCCAGCGTGCGCCGGTTCAGGCCCTTTACCCACGGCCATCAACAGCATCTTATGAATGTCGCGCTGGGAAACACCGGCGTTCAGTACTACATCAATCATCCCGGAGAACAGGCATTCAGCGGTGGTAACCGGCCAAGCTATTGGGCGGGTAACGGGACTATGCCTTATATTGAACAGTACCGGGACTTAACGGCTATGATATTCAACATCGACCCGGAAGAACCGGTGCACTATATTCATGCTTACACCGTCTTTTATGATTACGATGAATACGAAACCGGCGCTCAATGGCTTTTTATCAGGGTTGATAACGCATACTGCGCTACCTGGTTCAGCAACGGGTACCGGACGGTCAGCTACGGCGCCAATACTGGTAAGGAAGTGATAAGCACCGGGCTTAACCACGGCGTCATTGTCCGCTGCGGCAGCGCCGGTGAATGGGGAACTTTTAGAAAATTTACTGCCGCGATGAAGTCCTGCGAAGTGAGCTATGACGGAAGCCGGGCACTCTCTTTCCGCGATCCGCTGCACGGCCTCCTGCGGATTAGCGCCCCCGATACCGCCGTGCTGAACGAAACAGAGTTGGACTTTTCCGAGAAGAACGAAATGGAAGTTGTACGGGGTACGTTGCGGCAGGGGGCTCCGGCTTCCGGTCTTTGACAGGACCGCGGTTCGACAAGGTCGGGGCAGGCCGGTTGCGTTTTCAAATTCCTTGTAAAAAAGCAAATGGCTTCCCTCGCTTGCGGATCCCATCCATGTGCATTTACTTAGGGACAGGGTGCAGCGGAATGTAGAGTTTTCCTCTCCCATACCTCCACTTTATCCGGTCAGAGCTGTTTTGCCAACTGGTTAAATAAACGCACATGGGCTGCTGTCCTACATAGCCCTCACGGAGGCAGGTTTCATCGAAGGCCCGGAGAAGGCCCTATAGTTTGTGCCGGAGCCGGTATTCCCTTGGGGAGATGTGGTATTTCTGTTTAAATACCCTGGCAAAGTATGCCTGGTCCTGATAGCCGACCCGTTCCGCAATATCGGCTATCGGGGCTTCCGAGTTGATCAGGTACTCCTGGGCCTTGTCCATCCGGATATCCTCAAGGTATTCTCCAAAGGTTATCCCCGTCTTTTCCTTAAAGCGCCTGCTCAGGTAGGGCGGGGTAATAAAAAACAGATCCGCTATGGAATTCAGGTTGATATTTTCCTGATATTTTTCCTCCAGGAATTCGCATACCCTATGGACGATCTCACCCCCGCCGCCCCCGCTGCCGGCTATTTTCCGGGCCAGGGATACCGTCATGCCGCAGAGGCGGGTCAAAAGGGATTCTACCGTGTTATACCGGCAGAGGGCAAAGAGGGATAGTTCAAGTTTAAGGGAATCCGGTATGGGTATCTGATGGGCCGCATACTTATTGATGAGGAGTAAAATGATCTGCCGGTACAGGGGACTCAATACCGGGGGAGAGTCTTTTTTCAGGATTTCATTGAAGTAGGTCTTCAACGCCGCCCTGGCGGAGTCCCCCTGGGCATGTTCCAGGGCATAATCCAGGACGCCCGTATCAACCGGGGGGAGGATCTTTTGGGGTATACACTCCTCCACACCGGCCCTGGTAAAATGCCGGTCCAGGGACTGTTCCATCCGCTCCGTGAGCAGATCGAGCCTTTCCGATTCAGGATAGGCGTACACGAAGGACATGCCCTCCCCGGCGGCCAGGGGGTTCAAGCCCGAACGGATCTGCCATTTGGACAGGGCCCGGTCAGGGATATAGTACAACCGGACAGTGTCTACCCCCTGAAAGGCCAGGGAGATGCGGTCTTTACCGGCCTGTTCCCCGGATAATTCCCGGATCCGCTTTTCCACCGGACTTTTCCTGTCCGCCGGACTCTCCCCATCTGCCGGGCGCTCTCCCTCCGCCCCCGCTTCCCCTGCCGGTGTATAGGAAGACGGGGAAGCTGCAAACAGGTTTGCCCTGGGGCTGTAGGCGGCGATAAGGGCGCCCCCCTCCAGGATCTGGGGAGGATCGGTGAGGTATTCGTCGTAAAACACCAGGCCCGGAGGCCGCACCTGACTGTGCCCTTCCTTCCGTTTGATGCTACCGGTGACGGCGCTAATGACCCGGTTGAATTCTTCAGTAGAAATGGGTTTTTTAAGATAATCCGTTACCCCGCACCGGATGGCTTCCTGTAAATGGGCAAAATCATCGTATCCGGTGATGATGATGAACCGGGTAACGCAGTCCGGATCTTCCTCCCGTATTTGCCTGACCATGGAAAGGCCGTCCATGCCGGGCATGTTGATATCCACAAAGAAGATGTCCGGCCTGGAAGCCCAGTACAGGCTGATGGCGTTTGCCGCATTGCCGGCGCAGCCTGCTACCCTGACAGGAATCCCGGAAGCCCGCAGCCGGGCGCTTATGCTTTTCCGGATCAGGATTTCGTCATCCGCAATACATACGTCATACATAGGCTCTTTTCTCCCGGAACGATGATATA
>JAISNI010000031.1 GCA_031276295.1 Treponema sp. | reverse complement strand
AACACGGAAACATCGGAAGTTATTGCCACCTATGTATACAAGGTGGGCCTCGCGTCCGCCCGTCCCGACTATTCCTTTGGAACCGCCATCGGATTGTTCCAGAATGTGGTTGGCGTGGTCCTTACCCTTACGGTGAACAAGATCGCCAATGTACTTACCGGGGAGGGAATGTTCTGATGCTGCGAGCGGTAAAACGGCTTTCCCTGCCGGATAAGGTGTTTCATCTGGTGTGTTTTCTCTGGCTTGTCATCGCGGGGATTTCGGTTGCCTATCCTTTGATCTACGTTGTCGCCTGTTCGTTTAGTTCTACCGCCGCTATTGTTCAGGGGAAGGTTTTCCTCTGGCCGGTGGAGTTTTCCCTGGCTTCCTACAAGGCGGTTCTTGGATACCCCCTGCTGTGGTCGGGTTTTTTCAATTCGATCTTTTATGCGGCGGGGAGTACCGCAGTGTCCGTATCTCTCCTGTTTTTGGCGGCCTATCCCATGTCCCGGCGGGATATGCCGGACCGCAACATTATGCTGCCCTTTTTTGTGATCACCATGTATTTTTCCGGGGGTATCATTCCCAGTTATATGCTTATGCGGAATCTTCACCTTCTGGGAAGCCGCTGGGCTTTGGTCATAGGCGCCGGGTTTTCCTGTTACAACATGATCATTGTTAAATCCTATTTTCAGAACAGCCTGCCCGCGGGAATCCTGGACGCGGCGCACATCGACGGCTGCGGGGATGTAAAATTTTTCTTCACCATTGCCCTTCCCCTGGCAACCCCGATAGTGGCGGTTATGATTCTCTTTAATGTGGTAGCCAGTTGGAACGGTTACTTTAGCGGTATGCTGTACCTGTCCAACCCCAACACGTTCAACTTCCAAATGGTACTGAGGGATATTTTGTTTATCGAACAGATGCCCCCGGAAATGCTGGCCGCCATGGACCCTGAACGGATAGCGGAACTCCAGAATCTGCTCCAGCAGCTCAGGTATTCCGTGCTGGTTGTCGGCGCCGCGCCCATGATGGTCTTCTATCCCTTTATCCAGAAGTACTTTATCCGGGGCATCATGATAGGTTCCCTTAAAGAATAGGGAGCAGGAGATGGGGAATTTTACTCTCCGAAGCCGGCGCATCGCTTTTCGGGACGGGTTCGGTACGGGGAAATCCGGGAGGAAGAGGTTCGGTACCCGGCAGCCGAAACGGTGTTTGTCATCGTGGATATGTGGGATCGGCACTGGTCCGAGGGCGCAAGCCGCCGGGGGAAATTACCCGGAGAGCTTATGAGGAAGGCTTTTGGATCATGTTGAAAGCGTCTTTTCCTGATGTCCAGATCCTTGACGGGCAGGGAGCGCCTATCTTCGACGGCCCCTTGCAGGATCTTCGTTTTCCTGAAAAACTGATTATCGGGAAGAGCATGGAGTTTTTCCGCGATCCTGAGCCCTGTTTTATCCACCGGAGCGCCGTGGCTTCCCGGCTTGCGGCGGAGCTCGATCTGCTGCTCAGGGAACAGCCCGATCTTTCCCTTGAAGATATGGAAAAAAGCTGCCCCGCTTATCTGGGGGAATACGCCGGGGCCCGGCGGCTCAGGCTTAAAAAGGTGGAGTAAAATGAACGAGCGCAGCCAATGGGGTTTTCGCCTGACCTTTCGTCTCGGTATGTTTTTCCGTGGGGCGTTGTTTCTGTTGCAGTTTTCTCTTTTTTCCGCCGCCGCCGAGGAGCGTAACGTCCGCCTCCTGATGTATTACGCCTTCGAGAACCCCTGCGAGCTTTGCCGCGACGAGGCTGATTTCATCGAATTTTTCAACAAGATTACCGCCGATGTACCCGGACGGCCTGAAATTTTCTACAGCGGCTTCAATACGTTCCGGGCCGGGGCGGCCCGGCAGTTCGCTTACTACGCTTCCCAGTTGGGGATCGACACTTCCGGTCTTCCTCTTCCCCTCCTGATCATCGGGGACGAGTACCTTGCCGGGGAAGAGGCGATACGGGAAGGGCTGCGGGAGCTTTTTAT
This sequence comes from Treponema sp., assembly GCA_031276295.1. Classification (GTDB taxonomy): domain Bacteria; phylum Spirochaetota; class Spirochaetia; order Treponematales; family Breznakiellaceae; genus JAISNI01. Next base: position 15,112 of record JAISNI010000031.1, on the reverse strand, counting down.
CCGCCAGACGGAGTCGGCCCGTAACGAGATAGCCGTCTCCGTACCGTCCGGGGCCGGGGCGGACGCCAGGAACGGGGCGGCCTCCAGCGCTCCCGTTCCCAAGTACCCGCCGGTAAACCCCGGGGAATCCGTGCTGATAACTTTTGTTACCGCCGCCTGTGAAAACTGCGAAAAAGCCAAGGCATATCTGGGCCGCCTCCCCCAATCCGTCAGCCTGGCCCAGGGGGACTCCCCCGTCAGGGTGATATACTACAACGTAGCTGAAGACGAGGGCCTTGCCGCTGCCCGGCAGTTCTTTGCGGCTTACCAGGTTCCCGATAACGAGCAGATTGTCCCCGTTGTTTTCTATACCGAGGGCTACCTTTCCGGTTACTCGAATATCCAAAGCGGTATACCGGGGGTTCTGTCCGCGGGTAAAGCCCTGAATTTTGTCTTTCCCCACGACGGAGGGGAGGTCCGCGCCCTCGGACGGCTGGAACTGCCGGCGGTTTTTCTGGCCGGTCTCTTGGGGGGTCTGAACCCCTGTTCCGTTTCCATGCTTCTCCTGCTCCTCTCCCTCCTGGCGGCAAAGAACGCCCACGTCCTTCCCCTGGGGCTTTCCTATGTGGCAAGCAAGCTCCTTACCTACCTTGTTCTGGGGCTGGCATTCTTTACCCTTGCCCGTTCCCTGGATTTGGCGCTTTTTAGCGCCGCCCAGGGACTGGTCCGGACGGCGGTGATTGTTTTGTCCCTGCTGCTCTGCCTGCTCAATATCATGGATTTTATCAACGCCCGCCGGGAGAATTACGGGGCTATCCGGGTACAGCTTCCCCGTGTGTTGCGGCGCTTCAACCATTCCGTCATCAAAAAAACGGTGGAGGGGAGTCCCCGCTACCTCATGGCCGCCATCTTCGCCCTGGGGGCGCTGGTCTCCGCCGGGGAATTCCTCTGTACCGGGCAGATATACCTGGCCACGATCCTCTACCTGCTCAGAACCGGCACGGGCGGCTTTGCCCTTACCTTTTCCGCGTTCCTCTGCTATACCCTTGCCGCCGCGCTGCCCCCCGCCCTGCTGGTTATCCTCTGTCACAAGGGTAAACAGGCCATGGCCCTTTCGGAATTTGTACGGGACAAGATGCCGGCCATCAAGATCGCCAACAGCGTGTTTTTCGCCTTTTTTGCCGCTTTGGCGTTCTTCTATTTCTAACCAGAGCGGGGGAGGATCGAAGCGGCGCACGGTAAAAGATACGGTTTCCGGTAGTTGTATTTGCTTCCGATTTTTTTGCTTCCCGCCCCAAAAGAGCACGAAATGCCTCATTTCAATTTGAGTTTGACCGTCGCCGTTGACCACGAAGAGGGAGGGCCTGAGGCGTATTGAGGATACGCAGGGCGTACTTCCGGTTATAGCCGGTGAGTTGGATACATTCGTTCAGGATGGCTGATTTTTCTTTCCGTTGTGCATTTTGGTAGCGGGAACGGATCTGTCCGGTAACAGCTTGTTTCTCTTTCATGGATAACCCCATAGTGACCTCCACTAGCTGGTGCTATCAGATAGTCTGCCTTGATTTGGGTTACATTTTCAAAATGAGGCATGAGTACTTTTGGGTTACATTTTCGATGAGGCAACGCGGGTACTTGACACAGATGTTTTTCTATGGCAATATATGATCATGATTAAAGGCGGTAACGGTATTAATATGAAGACTGAATTTGTAAAACCGGCTCAAGTTGAGCGGAAATGGTTTGTAATTGATGCCGAAGGGAAGATCCTCGGCAGGGTTGCGGCGCGGGCCGCCAGTATTGTAAGGGGTAAAGAGAAGGCCGCGTATGCGCCTCACCAGGAAGTCGGCGATTATGTTATTGTAATTAATGTTGACAAAATAATGATTACCGGTCAAAAAGCCAAACAAAAGACCTACTACCATCATACAGGTTATCCGGGCGGGCTTAAGTCTATTAATTACGAAAAGGTTATCGTTAAACATCCTGAGTTTCCCCTTCAGAATGCGGTTAAGGGAATGCTTCCCAAAGGGCCTTTAGGGCGGAAATTGCTCAAAAATGTGAAGGTCTATACAGGGGCAAGCCATCCCCACGCGGCGCAGGACCCCCAGCTTATTGAGTTATAATTAGAGGAGTGTATGGTAAAGAATCTTGGTATTGGAACCGGCAGAAGGAAAACGGCGGTGGCGCGGGTATATATTCGGGACGGGAGCGGTAAAGTAGTCGTCAACAGTAAGGAACTGGGGCGGTATTTCCCGCAGAATGAATATATTATGATGGTCAGGCAGCCTCTTATGGTTACCGCTAATGAAAACAAGTTTGATATTCTTATCAATGTATATGGAGGCGGACCGCACGGTCAGGCTGTTGCCTGTCGGCATGGTCTTGCGCGTGCGCTTTGCCAGATTGATCAGCAGAATTATGCCAGCCTGCGCAGCAATGGTTACTTAACGCGTGATCCTCGTATGGTGGAACGTAAGAAGTACGGTCAGGCCGGTGCAAGAAGACGGTTTCAATTTTCCAAACGTTAGAATTCGGGTTTTTTTATTTAAACCCTGTCCGGCGGGGTTTTTATGGCGGTTATAGAATCTTTTAAGATTCAAAGTGATTTAAAATCCGGTTCTGATATATGCCGGATAGGGCTTTCAGACGGTGCAATGTTTTCTTTTAACTCATGTTACCTGCCGGAAGAATATCGTGATCCTGTTTTTTGGTCTTTAGGGCGGGATTTAGGTCCAAGTGAGGAGGATTGTTGCCGTTTTGCGGCTTCCTGCTTTCGGGCTGAAAGACAAGCCTTGCGTTTGGTAGGCCGTGCGGAGCAGACCTCGCGGGGTGTTTTTCTTAAATTGCTTAAGCGGGGCTTTAGTGATGCCTGTGCGCGGGCGGTAATAGATCACCTTTCCGGTTTGGATATAGTGAACGATCAGCGTTACGCTGAGTTATGGCTGCGTTCCCGCCTGTCAAGGGGGAGCAGCCCCCGTAGGCTTCTGGCTTCTCTCCGTAATCGGGGAATAGACAGGGTTTCGGTTCAGGTTGCCTGTAAGTCTGTGTTTACCGTGGAAAATGAATTTGCCTTGCTTGTGTCATATATTAAAAAGAATCATCTTGAATTTGAAGATGACCTTCACACTTTCAAATTTATCCTGAAGCGTGAGGGGTTTTCTTCAATAGTTTTGGAGAATTACCTTGAAAATTTGGGGGCAGAGTAGTGAATGATGCCTATTGTAAGAATTCAACCTTATATTCCCCTTCCTGTCCTTTTCCGGTACAAACACCGAATTTAGTGGAAATATTTGAAAATAATTTGTATATTGTAAGAAATGAAACATTGATGATTATCAAGGTTTCATTTACAAGTGTAATTATTACTGTTTAGACGCCGATTAGGGAGAACGCAGACTGCGTCGGTGCCGAAACATTTAAATTGAGTTTATTCATAATGAAACCGATTTTATGAATAGACCCTCATTACACGGCGGCATTTGCCCGGAAGGGCGCTTTTCCATACGGAAAGGTTCCGTTATCAGTACCGGGTAGTGTTGAAGTTTCTTGGTAGACGAAGAGGGATTATCGGGGCTCTTGGCAGACTGCCGTTGACGGGGCTTTTTGAGGCTGGTGTTTAATGGGCGGGACACAAGAGAGTTTGAAGAAGGAAGGGAAAAATGTCGAAGAATGGGAGAAGAATAAGGATTTTTTCCGCTCTGGAAGTTGCGAACATCTGCGGGGTGGTAAACCAGACGATTATTAATTGGATCAGAAATGGTTATTTAAAAGCCTTTACCACTCCTGGCGGACAGTACAGGGTCTACGCGGATGATCTTTCCGCATTTCTGGATGATCGGGGTATGCGTACTTCCGGGGAAATTTTACAACTCCTTGTGGACGAAGCGGACTGGAACGCTTTCCTCTTGGTTGACGCCGACAGGGATTCAAACGAAATTCTTAAACAGCGGCTTGAAAGAAATTTTCCCGGATTCGTACTCATGCAGGCCTTTGACGGGTTTGAGGCGGGACAGAAGCTGACCGAATCGAAACCCGGCTTTATCTTTCTTGATAAGGATCTGCCGGGAATTGACGGAGTTGATCTGGCCAGAAAAATTAAGGAAGACCATAATTTTGGCAAGCCCTTTATTATTATGATGGGGAAGGACGATCAATCCCGCGAGGATTCCGTTGCCACTGCATGGGCCGACGCTTGTTTTAACAAGCCCTTGGATTTTGATCTGGTTGTTCAAACAGTTAAGAATATGGAGAAGCAGATCAATACGGCGTAGCATTTTACACCGTACATTCCCTGTAATCACGTAAGACAGGCGGAATGAGAGATGGGGATTAGGTCGTGTGCCGCCATAAAGGATGGTTCGGCTTTTTTTGCCAGTATATCGGGGCGCGTTCAGGGGGTAGGTTTCCGTTATTTTTGCCTGCGTGAAGCGCAACGGTGTGGTGTATCAGGCTGGGTAAGAAATACGGAGGACGGGAAGGTAGAAGTGTTGGCGGAAGGCCCCTCTTCAAGGCTTAATCCGTTTCTGAGATACCTGCACGAAGGTCCTCCCCATGCAAGGGTAGATGCTGTAGAATACGAAATCCGTAATGTTGAAGGCCGATATAAGAGTTTTTTTATAATGGATTAGCAGTTTGTTGCGCTTCAGCGCACAATATCATAAATATTCACGAATGTGAATATTTATACCATACAAACTGCCATCGGACCAAAGGTCCGATGCAAAAAATCCACAAGTGTCACAGGCTGCTGGCCGAAACATTATTTTGTTACTTATCCCCGTAATAGTTACGATAAATCCATTGACATAAATCCTAGAAATCGGCTATAATAAATACAGGTTAGAAGCGGCCGTCATATAACGGTATTATCCAAGCTTCCCAAGCTTGTGACGCGGGTTCGACTCCCGTCGGCCGCTGTTATCACCTTATCACCACGCGGAAAAGCGCCTATCCCGCACAACTTAACGGAACGTAATACTTAAGCCTACAGGTGCAGTTCGTCAATTATCCACGCTAATATTACATCCACACGCTTTTTAACGGCCGAGGGCATATCAACCTTGGAAGCAATGAAAGCCGATACATCGGCGCCGGCAGTGCTATAGATTAAGATTCCGTCGGTAAGAGGCTCTATATAAAACTGGATAAGGAAGCGATCTTCTTTAACTACGGTAAAAAAAAGATACGAGAGATTTTTAAAGTTGCTCAGGCTGTATAGTATACCCTGACCTTTCAGGTTAATGTCGGCGCGGTAAAAGGTATTGCCGAAGTTGACATCCTTGAGACGTATATATATGACTTCTGAATTCGGTATTGAGAGGGCGGCAGGCGGGTCCGGAATAGGATTGTTTTTCTTTTGACTCTCAACACGGGTGGCATCTTCAAATAAGGGGATGGTTTCATTTCTGGTATGGGACCGATAAAGCCTTCCCTTTAAACCGCGTATATTCCTGAATGCATTGTAAATGGCAAGCAGTTCCACAGGGTTTTTTGTAGGAATTACCTTGAGGGATTCTACAAAAAATGACGGATCCCGCTTAAATAGAGGATCGGTAATTTCATTTAAAAAATTCAGGGAGGGAAGGAACTGTAATACTATTGATTTTTGGGAACTTGTGAAGAGGCCGGCGGGAGAATAAACTTCTTTTTTCTGAGATTCGTCTATAAATGGATAGAGATCCTCAAAAGAATGGATTTGCCTGTTTTGGCCGGCCACCGGCAAAGCGCAGAGAATCAATAACGCCAGGGAAGCTCTAAAAATTTGGCCTGATTCTATAGAAAAAGGCAAAAACAGCTTTGATTTTTTCATTTAATACGCTCCTTTACCACGAATTACTACGCCGAAGGTCTTATAGAGTATCCATATATCAAGCCAGACCGACCAGCTTTGCAAATAGTATGTATCATAGGAAATCCGTTCCGTATAATCGGTATCGGAACGGCCGGAAACCTGCCAAAGGCCGGTTAGCCCCGGCTTTACGGAAAATATACGTTCAAAGTCTTCGCCATATTTAGCCGCTTCGTCCTGTACTATCGGACGGGGACCGACAAGGCTCATCTCCCCTTTTAGAATATTGATAAGCTGAGGAAATTCGTCAAAACTTATTCTGCGCAGTACTTTTCCAATTTTGGTTATTCGCGGATCATCCTTTAATTTATGATTCGCTTCCCATTCTTCCCGTATCTTCGGATCGGAAGCAAGCAGCTCTTTAAGGCGTTCATCTGCATCGGAAGCCATAGATCTGAATTTGTAGGCCTTAAAGGGTCTGCCGTTCTGCCCGAGCCTAGAATGACCAAAGAGGACGGGGCCGGGGGAATCCAATTTTACAAGAAGAGCTATGATTAAGAGCAGGGGCAGAATAATGATACCGCCTATGATAACAAGACATAGATCCATAAACCGTTTGGCGTACAGATTCCAGAACATCTTGAGTTTATGACTCGTAGCAAAACCAAGTATGCCGTCAAAGTCGCGGATTGACATCCAGATATTGCTAATATCGAAGAAGTCGGGGATAAGTACGTTGTAACGGAAAGCGGAAACAGAATAGTTTAAAAGCCGGGCTAAATCCTTCTGATTAAGCTCCGGCATGGCAACAATCGCCATTTTTATATTAAAAAGTTTGACAATTTCCGGGCCCGCGTATAGATCCTTTATGATAGGGACGCCGCGGTATCTGTCTCCGATGTCATTTTTTTCATCAAGGATAAGTACCGGAACATAACCTGTTTTGGTGCTGTCCAACAACCGGTCCACAATAAGCAGGGCGGTGCTTCCGCCTCCGTAGATTACCGAGGGTATGTCTCCAAGACCTGTTTTCCGCAGAATGCCGTGCATACGTCCCCGGCACAGGAGTAATATATACGTTGAAAAAATTAAGCTGATAATAAAGGCCATTGAAATCGCATCGAATTCCTCGTCTTCAATATACCTCGAAAGAATTATACCGCCGTGAGCCATGAAGGAACCGATGAAGAAGTGATGCAGTTCCTCCGCCGGCGCCAGTGAAACACCGGGATAGAGGTGCATGATCTGAAAGATAAGAATAAAGACCGGAAGGTACGGCCAATAGGTTACAAACGATTTAAAATTGATGGCTGATATATCGTACATGTTGACCAGAAAAAATCCTGTCCCGAATGAAAGCATCACCGCCAGCAGATCCGAGATGACGAGGCCCGCCGATGTAAAGGCGGAACTGGTTCGATGATACCGTGTCCGGTACAAAATTTCAAAATCCGATAAAGTCATATATAATTATTACCTGCCATGCTTCCGCTTTTTATCCGTTTTATCAAAGGTTTTAATAGCATAGCGGTAAATGCCTTCAAGCTCAATAGTCATAGTATCAATAGTCCATCTTTGGGCATAATTTTTTGCTTCCTCGGATTTCCGGCGGTACAGGGCTTCATCTTCCAGTAATTCAAGCACACGTTTACTGAATTCATCGGGGTCATTATGTACCATAAAACCGCCGTTATCACCGTTCATTACCATAATGGTACCCATTTCTCCAATTGCCACCACCGGGATGCCGGATAGCATAGCTTCGATAGTAACAAGGCCTTGGGTTTCCGTAAGTGAGGGGAAAACAAAAATGTCCGACATGCCGTAAGTCAGGGCCAGATCTTCCCGTGCCAAATAACCGGTAAAAATACAGTGATCGGCTATATTCAGGGAGGCGCATTCTTCCTCAAAATATATTAAATCTGGGCCGTTACCTGCAAACAGAAAAACCACCTCGGGATGTTTTTTGATTATTGCCGGCGCTATAGATAAAAGGAAATCGATGTTCTTTTCCCTGGCAATACGGCCTGCAAATAAGAGTATACGCCTTTTCTGCAACTGCGGATATTTTTTTATCATCATGCTCTTAAAATGCTCAATCTCTGTTTTTTCCCGCGTGAATATGAGCGGATCTATGCCGGTAGGCAGCAATCTGATTTCTTTTTTAACTTTGTATTTTTTGACAAATTCATGAATTTGTTGGGTTGGAACGATAATCAAATCCGATCTTTTTAAAACGAATTTAAGAACTCTCCGTATGACAAACCGCATTAAAAAAGTAGGCACCAGGGGTATATAATTTACCGCATAATCTTCCCAAAGGGTATGAAAGGTGAAGATAATCGGCAGTTTGTGCTGTTTGGCATACTGAAAGCCGAATTCGGCAATGATAAATTCGGTGTTAATATGAATTATATCAGGGCTAAAGGATTCAATCTGTTTGGACACCCAAAACAATTTATAGAATTTTGCAAGCCGGTCTTCCTTGGAAATAATGAGGGGGCTGGAGGGTACACGGATAATAAGCGGTTTTAGGGAATCATCTTTTTCCATGTCTATAGAATCTGATATACGCTCTACAACTGAAGATTCAGGGTAAAACGGACATATTATCATTACCTCATTTCCCGCCCGTATGAGGGCGTAGGAAAACGACTCTACAGAGACACTTACCCCATTTACACGGGGCCAATACGCATCGGTAAACATTACGATTTTCATACTATCCGGCATCTCCAGTATTAACGATACCGATTTTAAACAATCCCGTTATAAAAGCCCCTTTGATCCGGCAAGCGAATCAAACCATACCGGTATGGTGCGTAAACCGTGAAAGTACATACTAAAGTCACGATACCAGCTCATATTACAGTCGTTACATCCCGGCCGCCGCAGCTTCTCTTCTTCTATAGTAAGGATGTTTCCGATTACATGGGGAAGCTGCATACAGGGACGTATATCAAAAAACCAGTCAACAAAGAATACATGTGTGCCGCCGAAACAGTGGTATTTTGCCTTTCCGGGATCTTCCAGATAATGAATGATGTTCTGCATCGAAGATACCGTATTGATAATACCGTATTTTTTTGTCTTCCGCAGCCTGATAGCATCTTGAAGCCCGTCGATGACATTTTCGCGGGAAAGGCTTATGCCGTCTCCGCCCAGGGGGTAAACCTGAGATTTTGAAAAGGTAGGATAGTTGAGTGAAACAAAATCAAAACCCATATCCTTTGCCTTGATGCAGGCGTCCTCAAGGTGATTATAGTTATCGTTCCAGATAAGGACCGATGCCATAGTTTTAAGGCCGGTCTTTTTTATCAATTCCATAGCCTCTTTCATCCTGTCCATGATGCCGGGTATCCGGCGGGATTCCGCCATCGTTACCGGATCGCCTGAATCAAAGGAAATGCTGACGAGATCGCAACCTGCGCCTTCAAGCCTTTTAATAATATCGTTCCGCATTAAAAGCTGGGGCGCCGCGTTTAATACCGCGTTGTTCATCCTGTTTTTGGTTGCCCTTTCGACGAATTCTATCACATTGGGATGCAGGAGTGGCTCGCCGCCCGTGATTGTAAGATGGGAAACACCGAACGAGGCAAGCCTGTCAATGGCGGTTAAAGCCTTTTCCCTGTCGACAAATACCTTGGGCTGCTGTTTCCATATCTCGCAAAAAGGGCATTTCGCTATACATGCATTGGTAATGGCAAATTCGGTAAAACGTAGCTTACCTGTTATATAATTCTTAAAAATATTTCTTTTTTTTCCAAAAGACACCTATAATCCTCCTTGAAATGAGGCAAAACAGAGAAAATCTGATACCCCTTCCTTTAGAATAAGGTAATTCATTCTATAAAATTTGTATTTTTTATTCAAGCCTGTTTTATTCGATGGGGTCTAATACCCGGGACCGGGAACTTGATAACGGGTTTTCCATTTCAACGGCGGATTAACCTTGACCGAAAAGATAAGTTCAAAACCATGCTCCAGCTTTCCTGATATATGCTGATGATTGCTTATGATCCTATAGCCCGGCTGCACGACCGCGTGGAGCCAATCAAAAGGCGACCACTTTCCTAAAAGGCTGAGAGTATATGTATACATTGGAATACCGGTAGGAGGGACAACTACATCGGCAACGGCAGGGCTGGGCCGGTAATCATCGGTATCAAAAATAGCCGGGTCGGCTCTTTCCCCCTGGGCGAGGAACAGGAAGGAGAATTTGAGCGACCATTGAGACTTTCCGTCCGGATAGAGGGCATAATAGCCCGAGGAAAAGGCGCCGGCTATTGAATCGGGGCCGAACGGCGTACCGGTCCAGTAACGGATAGTCATCTTGTCAAATTCATCAAGTTCTTTGTAAAAAGACCAGTTTTTATCGTACAGAACATACATATAAGGGTAGGTATAGACCCCTTCAAGGGAAAACGTCCAGTAACCCCGGCGCACCGGAATGGAAACTTCCGTTCCGGCCTGGAATGCCAGGGCATCGGGGGTAAGGTCGTCCGACCAGTTAGCGCGCTCTATGCCGAGTTGGAGTTGATCCATGGCAAAGAGGCCGTAGAACCGGAGGTATTTGAAGGGCTGAAATTCTATTTTTGCACCGAAATAGGATCCTATCCTCGACGTTCCCGATTGATCGACAGTACCCTTATTTCCCTTATTTGCAAGATCATCGTTGTAATCATCATAGGTTTTATAGGCTTCATAACCATGAAAGATCATAAGGGGGTTGAGGTAGCGAAGCTCCAGCGGCGCGTTTACCATCAAACCTTCGGTAAAGGTAAGGGATATTGTCTTATACGGCCGTACATGGAGGTAGTGCATATACTGGTATTTGAGGGTCTGTAACTGCATTACCTCCATAGTATATTTAAGAAGCGGCGAATAGAGGCTCAGTTGGGCATAATTGACCCTTTCCATGTATTCGGAAAGGATGACGCTTCCCGTACCGGTTCTGCCCAGAAAATTGTTTCCTATTCCGGCTGCAAAGTGTATGCCTGAAAAACGGCCAAGAGGCAGACCCGCACTGAGGTATGCCCATTTGGGGAAATGGAGGTCGGTTTGGGCTACCGGATCCAGCGGAACATTGATGTAGTTGTCATGCAGGGTTGCCGCATATTCGTTTTGTCCATAATAAGGATCGAGCTCTAAGGTCATAAAAGAACCCAGGGAAAAACTGATTGAAGATGAAAACAACGGGTTCCGCCGGTGGTAATCGTATATCCAGTTGGCTGCCGGGTTGGTTTTAAAGTAGAATTCCGGCTGTAATACGGCGTCTATGCCCAAGGTTAAGGCATCGGATTCAAGGGAAAGCCAGGGAGATGAGTGAAGGTAGGCTTCAATCTGTTCATAGAGGAGCTTTCCGCTTGGGGAAAGCGTTTCCTTGTCAAGTTCGGATACGATCCGTTCAATCTGCTCTATGGTCAGCACCGAATCCGCAAAAGAGACACGCTGCTGTTCGCGGGAGAGTACGGCAAGCGCATCGTAGACCCATTCGCCGCTCTGTACGATCATTTGCGGGGGGAGGGCGGAAACGAACCGGGAAACGCAGATAAATGTCAAAAGGCCGAATGTTTTAAAAAAAGATATATTATTCCACCTATTACTCACCGTATACTTGCTCCATAAAAATAATTAGTATATATTTTAACCAATATCCAAGTCAAATTCAAGCGAGGGTCTTTATGCGTAATCGTTGCTGTATTATTCTTCTATTAGTTCTTTGTTCAACTTTTCTTTTTGCCCAATCCCATGTTTCCGTGCCGGTTGACGATTCTGTCTATTATATACTTGAAGCGGCCCAGTTACGCGGCCTCTGCAATCCCCTCCCTAAAGTTAAGCCTTATTCCCGCGCGGTTGTTCTTTCCGCCATACAGGAGATACTTGGTTCAGGCGGCAGGCTCGGCGATACCGAACGGCAGATACTTGAAAACGCCGGGAAAAAATACGGAAATGCAGGCTCAGGGCTTGACTGGCAGCGGGGTTCTTGGCGTTTTGATACACAGATCAAAAATACCGGCATTAAATTCGCCGGCGATATAGGAGTGGGGCTGGAATCGCTTTCCGGCGCGGGCATAAACCTGTCCGGAGGCGATTCGGACTGGGGAACGGATTCCTGGATCAGCGCCATCTCCAATGGAGATATAGGGGAACACTTTTCTTGGGGATTTACCATCGCGGGCGGCCTTTTGCGCGCCCCGCGTTCGGAACTTGGAAAACACTGGACATACTATAGCGGTTTCCCGACATGGGACGATAGGGAGAAGAAGGATAGTCAACCGGAAAGTTACTATAATCGGGAGGTATCTGTGTATAGTGAACCGGTTCCGTTTTTTCCATACACTTTCCGAAAGGGCTGGGACGGCGTTCTCTTCGGTTCAGGCGGCATCAGTGCCGGCGGCCATAAAGCCTGGCCCGACGGTTTTGGGATGGGTTCGAGTATTATCTCGGAACTTGACGGCGTTCTGTTCGGCGATGCGCTTTCCTTGCGTTTCGGACGCCTGCGTCATGAATGGGCAGGCATGTCAAACGGCAGTAGTCTTGTGCTTAACGCCGCCGCCCAGCCTTTTATGGCCGTGGAGGCAACGTTTGCCCCTATCCCCTGGTTTAGTTTTTCAGCCTTAACCGGCGTTCTTGAATATTACAATGAAAACGGCATTAAAGATTCGGCATGGACCAGCCAGAATGTCTTTTCAATAGAACAGCTTGAATTCAACTTTAAGAACTATTTTCATTTTGACGTGGGAAGCACCGCGGTTTGGCCAAAGCGGTTTGAATTAGGCTATATCTTCCCGATTAATAATAACTTTATGTATCAGAATAATCTGGGCGATTTTGATAATCTGGGGCTTTTCAGCAATTTACAGTTTCAGTACCCCGGTATCGCTTCCCTTTGGCTTTCCTTGTTTATTGACGAAATAGAAATATCCAGCGTCAAGAGAATGTTTGAGCTTGACAGGCACATGTTTGCGTATCAGGCGGGCGTGAAGACGGCAATCCCCTGGCTTTCATTTACCCAGATCACCCTGAGTTACACCAAGATAGAGCCTTACACGTACACCCACACCCGTATCTACACCCCCTGGAACAACCCCGGTACAAAAGGCGACTTGCCGATGGAAACCTCATATTTGAATAACGGCGTTGGAATAGGCTACTATCTGCCGCCCAATTCCGATGAGCTGCTGCTCCGATTTGACACGATGCCGTTTACTCAAACAAAGCTGCATTTTCAGTATCAGATGATACGCCACGGCGCCGAATTCGGGCCCCATCAGGTGGACGGCAGTTCCTATCTGTCTGAGCTTGATCCTGAAGACAGGAGCAGCAAAAAAGTTCTTGAAAAGGACTTCCTCAAAGACGGCGCCTACCAGTGGATGCACATTATCAAGGCCGGCGGGGATTTCCGTTTCTCAAAGCTGCCCCTTACCATTTACGGCGAAGCGGGCGTGGTATTTTCTTATTTTAAAGATGTTGACGATGAGGCATATAAGGGTGAATCTACGATATCTTCAGATAAATACCCCGAATCCACGGGCTTTATCTTTACCTTGGGTTTCCGCCTGTTCCTGTAATAAGGCGGCTGCCTATACCCGTTTCCGCTCGGCGATAATCCGGCGTATTCTATCGGTAAAGGCTTCACGTGAAAACTGCCTGACCTGCCGGGTAAAGGCTTCGCGGTTAGAAAAGGAGCCTTCCATAGATTCAAAGCGATCCAGGGCTTTTACGAGGGAAGCGGGGGTTTGTTCGTCAAAAAAGATGCCGGTAACGTTTTCCTTTACCGTGTCCAGGGCGCCCCCCTTGCGGTAGGCGATGACCGGGCATCCGGCAGCGTTGGCCTCGATGGGCACGAGCCCCAGATCCTCTATGCCGGGGAAGAGCAGGGCCCTGGCCCGGGAAAAAAGGGAACGAATTTCTTCGTCGCTAACCCGGCCCAAAAATTGCACCAGAGCGGATTTTTTATAACGGCGTATGTCTTTTTTTGAAGCCCCGGAACCTGCGACGACGAGTTTCCGCCCCGATTGCACGCAGGCTTCGATGGCGATGTCCGCCCGCTTGTAGCCCACAAGCTGCCCGAAGAAAAGGTAGAAGTCCTCCGGCCGGCGCTCCAGGGATGCAAATTTCTCAATATCCACGGGAACGTAGACCACCTCCGCTTCCCGGCGGTAATACCGGGCGATTCTTTTTGCCACGTAATGGGAATTGGTGATAAACCGGTCAACCAAATTTGCCGATGTAACATCCCATACTTGCAATGAAGGAATGAGGCGTTTCATAAAAAAACGGGTTACGGCGCCTGATTTTCTAAAGTATTCATGGTACATATCCCAAAGGTAACGCATGGGGCTGTGGCAAAAACAGATATGATAGGCGTCGGGATCGGGCGTTACTCCTTTTGCCGGGCCGGACTCGCTGGAAATCACCAGATCATAACCGCGGAGGTCAAATTCTTTAAGCGCTCCGGACATAAGGGGCATATATTTCTGATAGAGCCTTTTTGCCAGGGGGAGTTTTTGTATATACGATGTATATACCTTGTGAGACCTGATCAGTTCTGACACCGCATCAGGGTCATACACATGGGTAAAAATATCCGCGTCGGGAAAAAGTTCCAAAAGAGCTTCCAGCACCTTTTCCCCGCCCCTCATGTTGACAAGCCAATAATGGACTATGGCGGTTTTCATGGTTTTTCCAGTTCCTCAAGGATTATTCCGGCTGTTTTTTTGAAGCTGTATTTTGCCGCCAGATCCGGCGGCAGGGTCAGCCTTTGAGGTTTTTTATTCATTAAGAGGGAGAGAAGCTTTTCTTTCAGATCACCGCTGTCTCCGGCCTTAAAGAAGGTAACCGGAAAACCCCCGTATATTTCCCGGAACACGGGAATATCCGAAAGCAGAACCTGTGTTCCCACCGTCATGGCTTCCAGGGGCGGGTAACCGAAACCCTCATACAGGGAGGGCTGCACAAGGAGCGCCGCTTCCGCAAGGAGGATTTTAAGTTTTTCATTGGGAACAAAGCCGGTAAATTCTACCCCTTCTCCTGTAAGATCGCTTACGCGCCCCAGGACTCCTGAATCCCTGGACCTGAAATTTTCCATACTCCCGGCAATAAGGAGCCTTGACATGAGGCCCTCTTTTCTTGCCCCAAGAAAAGCCTCCAGGAGGCAGGAAAGGCCCTTGTGTTTTTTAATATTCCCGATAAAAAGAATGATGTCTTTTTTGGGAGGGGGAGGGGAGGGTTCCGAGAGGTATGACTGGGCAGCGTTGTAGGTAACAACGACCGGCTTACCGGAACCCAGATGATGGAGGATTCTTGATTTTGAAAATTCCGAAACCGTAAATATTT
>JAISNI010000013.1 GCA_031276295.1 Treponema sp. | reverse complement strand
AGATTGCGCTCCTGTTCCACAGCCTAAATCCAATATTTTCATCGGATTATTACCTAAATTTACCTTTTCTAATGCTTTTTTCGATTGTTCATCATCACCAGGGCCAAGCCGTTCCAAATTCTGAAAAAAGTCAATAACCAGTTCCATTGTTTCCATTTTATTATCCTATTCCATTTCATTTTTTATGTCAATATATTCCAACCAATTTTAGGGCCGCATTTCGCATAACTCTATATACCCGCTATTTTCCTTCCCCTGTCCTGAATGAGCTTGTACTCTATCGAATCGACTAATGCCGCGCGGCTGGCATCAATGATGTCCGCCGATACGCCGACCGTGCTCCAGTTTGTCTGTCCGTCCGTCGTTTCGATAAGAACCCGTACTTTGGCCGCTGTAGCCTCCCTGCCGTCTATAACCCTGACCTTGTAATCCGACAGGCGGACCTGGACAAGCTCAGGATAGAAACGGGTAAGCGCCCTGCGGAGCGCGCCGTCCAGCGCATTTACCGGCCCCTCCCCCTCGGCGGCGGCAATTTCGTACTCGCCGTCCACAAAGACCTTGATCCAGGCGTGGGAGCATGCGATGGTAGCGCCGGCGGGATGTTCGCTTACCACGCGGTAAGCTTCGATTTTGAAGAACGGGGTGTAAAGGCCCAATTCCCGGCGGGTCAACAGCTCGAAGCTGCCGTCCGCGCCGTCAAAGGCCCAGCCTTCGGCTTCCAGGCTTTTAAGGCGGGCTGCCAGAATAGCCGTAACCGGATGATCCCGCGTTACGGAAGGTTCTATCTTCCTGATCCGCTCGGCAAGGGCGGAACGGCCGACAACTTCGCTCATAAGGAAGCGGCGACCGTTCCCCACCAGGGCCGGGTCTATATGCTCAAAAGAATGCCGTATCTTGAGAATGCCGTCCGCGTGCATACCGGCCTTATGCGAAAAGGCGCAGGCGCCGATATACGGCGTATTGACCGGTATAGTTACATTGGCAATTTCGGCCAGCTTCCGGCAGGCATCGGCAAGATGTTCCAGGCGGCCCGGAGGCAGGCAGGGGCGTTTCAGTTTAAGCTCAAGGCTGGGTATCAGCGCGGCAAGATTGGTATTGCCGCAGCGTTCCCCAAAGCCCAGGAGGGTTCCCTGAATATGGCCGCATCCCGCGCGTACCGCCGCAAGCGAAGCGGCAACGGCCAGGGCGGAATCGTTATGCGCATGGATGCCGATTACCGGCAGCGGCGAAGCCCCGGCGCGCGCGGGCCTTCCCGCGCCATTCCCCCCGTCTCCCCGCACCTCAAGCTCCTTGATGACGGCCTTGACCCCTTCGGCGATAGTTTCGGGGAAAGTCCCTCCGTTGGTATCGCACAGCACGATACGGCCTGCCCCCGCTTCCCGCGCCGTCCGCAGGGTTTCCAGGGCATAATCCGGGTTAGCCTGCCAGCCGTCAAAGAAATGCTCCGCATCGTAGATCACCGAGCGGCCTTCCGCCCGGATAAAACCGATGGTTTCCGCAATCATGGCGAGGTTTTCACGCGGATCGGCCCGCAGGATACCGGTAACGTGGAGCTCCCAGCTTTTTCCAAAGATCACAACCGTTTCGGTGCCTGCTTCGAGCAGGCTCCAGACCTGCGGGTCTTCCGTGGGGCTTAAACCCTTTCTCCGCGTGGAGCCGAACGCGCAGAGTTTGGCGTTTTTCAAGCCAAGCCCCTGTGCCAGATGAAAAAATTCCATATCCTTGGGGTTGCTCCCCGGATTCCCCGCTTCTATCCAGGCGACTCCCAGTTCATCCAGCGTTTCGCTTACCGCCAGTTTATCCCGTACCGAGAAGGATATCCCCTCGCCCTGGGCCCCATCCCGCAGCGTCGTGTCGAATATCTCGATTGCATTCATGGTCCCCATCACCGACTCCCGGTAGCTAACAGTTTGTTGCGCTTCAGCGCAAAATCGTATAAAAATCCACAAGCGCAATAGGCTGCTTGCTGCGTCGGCAACCATAAAAGCGCGAACGGCGCAGCCAAGCTGCCCTGTTTCCTCTGAAGCCTTACCGGCTCTCCGCTTGCAGCGCATCTTTTGGTTTTACCATACCGGCGGAAAACTCCCATTCCATAGCGTTGATTGCCGAAAGATAGGCTTTTATAGAAGATTCTACCACATCCGTAGAAACCCCGCGGCCGTTCCAGTGGCGCTCCTCCCAGGTGATCTTTACAATCGTTTCGCCTTGGGCATCTTCCCCGTCCGTAACCGCGTCAAGTTTGTATGTTTCCAGCACCGGTTCCTTGCCTATAATACGATTTATGGCTTTGAAAGCCGCGTCTATAGGCCCGTCGCCCACGGAAACCTGCTCGTGGTAGGAACTATCCCTATGCCGCAACTGTATCGTGCTGGTGGACCTGAGGCTGGAGCCACAGTTCACAACCCAACGGTTAAGCTGCCAGGTTTCCGGCACGCTTGCGGATACGCCCATGACCAACGCCTCAATATCACGGTCGCTTACCACCTTCTTCTTATCCGCCAGGATCTTAAATTGGGCAAAGATCTCATCCAGGGTCTTTGCGTCAAGCTCAAAGCCCAGTTCTTTCAGGCGTTCGTCAAAGGCATGACGGCCCGAATGTTTGCCCAGCACCATGCGGTTCCTAGGGATGCCGACGGACTCAGGCGTCATTATTTCGTAGGTTGCCCGGTTTGCCAAAACTCCGTGCTGGTGTATGCCGGCTTCGTGGGCAAAGGCATTATCGCCTACAATGGCCTTGTTGGGCTGTACCTTGACGCCGGTTACCTGGCTTACAAGCCGGCTTACCGTGTATATCTGGCCCGCGTCAATCCGCGTGTCCGTATGCCAGTAATCTTTGCGTACCCGCAGGGCCATGACTATCTCTTCCAGGGAAGCGTTACCCGCGCGCTCCCCTATACCGTTTACCGTACACTCGATCTGATCCACACCCGCCGCAACCGCCGCCATGCTGTTGGCAACCGCGAGCCCCAGGTCGTTGTGGACATGCACCGATATGGCGGCCTTTTCTATACCGGGCGTATGTTCCTTGACATACCGGACAAGGGCGCCGAATTCTTCGGGCATTGCATAACCTACCGTGTCGGGAATGTTCACCGTACCGGCCCCTGCCGCGATAGCATCCGCAAAGACTCTGCACAGAAAATCAGGATCGCTACGGGAAGCATCCTCCGCGGAGAATTCCACATCACTACAGAATTTCCGCGCGTACTTTACCGAAGCGGCCGCCTGTTCCACCACTTGGTCGGGAGTCATCTTGAGTTTGTACTCCATGTGAATGGGAGACGTGGCCAGAAACACATGGATACGCGGATTAACGGCATGAGCCAGGGCTTCCCTGCCGGCGTCAATATCCTTTTCAAGACAGCGGCACAGCCCGGCAACCGTACTGTTCCTGATAATCCCCGCTATGGCCTTTACCGATTCCATATCCCCCGGGCTTGAAACAGGAAAACCCGCCTCAATAATATCCGCCCTCAGCAGTTCCAGCCGCCTTGCCACTTCCAGCTTTTCCTGTAAATTCATGCTGCATCCCGGAGACTGCTCCCCGTCCCTCAGCGTGGTATCAAAAATCCTGATCCTGCGAATAGAGCTATTATCCGTCATAGTAATCCTTCCTTGTAATATTGTGAATAGGTCTGCCGCAACGCGGCGCCCTTTGTTCTACCATTACTTACCTCCGCCCGTCCCTTACGGCGCCTCAACGCCTAAATTCTCCCCTGCATACATTTTCCCCGTATGCGCATCCATGAGACTCCGGTAACTGTTCAGCTTTTATTTCTTTTGGGAACGTCAAAAGAAAACCGCTTTACAACTACCGGCTATGTAAGGGATAGGACGAGGGAACCCCGCTCCAGGGCGACAAGGCCGGTGCGGGCTAGTTCGAGGATACCGTAAGGACGAAGGAGGAGGAGGAGGCCGTCGAGCTTTTCAATATCGCCCGTAGCCTCTATAGTAATGGTAGATAATGATACATCAATAACGCGGGAACGGAATATGCCGGCGATTTCAAGAACGGCCGCGCGGGTTTTTTCGTCCGCGTCAACCTTGATCAGCATAATTTCCCTTCGTATGCAGGAAAGAGGATCCAGTTCCCGCACCGCAATAACATCGACGAGTTTTCCAAGCTGTTTAATGATCTGTTCAAGCACTGAATCTTCTCCGGTTACCGCGATAGTCATACGGGAGATCGATCTATCCTCGGTCTCCCCGACAGTCAAACTGTCGATGTTGAAGCCCCGGCGGCTGAAGAGGCCGGAAACCCGGCTGAGTGTGCCCGCCCTGTTTTCCACCAGGGCCGATACCACATGCTGCTTCATGCGCATTTCCTTCTGTAACAGTTATGTGCTATAACAGAATGTTGAATTAAGGGCATTCCTGAATTTAGATTACAAAAAAAAGCTATTTTATGCAAGAGGTGGGCCAGGGTGCAACAATTTTTTCCGTGTAAATCAGGCTGACAACAGGAAGCTGGGGTCGCTGGCGGCTTTTGCACACAGCGTGAGCATATGTTGGGCGCAGTCATGGTTCCACCTCATGCCGGCTTGTTTGCAACACCGTTGCAATACCCGCTTGTTCCCGCTTTCGACCGGTCCGGAGCCTACGTAATACCCCTTGGCTCTGTAGCCCGCATAATCAATCTTCAAACGGTTGTTGTATACGTAACTATAAATATTGACTATCCCCGCAGGCATTCTCTTCCCTTGGTACTGCTCAACCCTCCCCAGTAGTTCCTCCGTCCGGCTGTCTTCCGCAAGCCCGATAAGCGTCTCGGCCCATCCGGTATATCCCGCACCATCATCCCCAAACAGGTATTTCCCAAACCTATAGATATTTTCTTTCAGGTGGAAAAGGTCCAGTATCTGCTCCGCATCGGGAAATAATTCCTCCGCTATATTCCGTATCCATGTCGCACCGTCGCTCACGATTACCGTAGTCCGAAACTGCCCATATCCGTTACGCAACGCACAGTCATACAGATGCTTCTTGAACTCCTCAGCGCTACCAAGATAGCTCACGTATTCCTGCTTCGTAATATCGCAATGCGTTTCCCCCTCTCCCGCTCCTTTCACCCTTCGTCTGTGTAAATCATTGCTGTTAAATATCAGACCCAGTTTGTTTTCCTGCCAACTCGAACCGCTCTCGTCCCTTTCCCGCGTGGTTATAAACGTACCGTCCATCATGATGTACAATATCCCCTCCTTCTCCTGCGTCCACCTCGTATCCACCAGCTTCTCAAGCAGTTCCGCCTCCGGTACATCGTTGACAAGCTCGTTGTAAAGCTTGTCCATAACCTTGTTCACGTCCGCTTTTGCCGCTCCCCACATCGCTTCTATCTTATTGATGTCCAGTTCCCTACGTTCTTCGACCTCCGTGAATATTTTCACGTTCTGTTTTACCCGTTCGGTCATTGCCTCAAGAGCTTTTTCAGTGATAGATTCATTGGTTTTCATTTGATGTCCTCCCAAACTGTCTTGATTATATCACACTTCTGCTCTTTTTGCACGGAAAAAGTTGTTGCACCC
>JAISNI010000010.1 GCA_031276295.1 Treponema sp. | reverse complement strand
TAACAATACACCAGCAGTGTCACCATCATTTCAGGCGGATACTGTTCGCTTCCGCTTCCCGTGTCGTTCACTTTGAAACCGCTGAGGTTCAGTTGTTCAACCGCCTCAACGACAAAATGAACATGGTGGCCTTTGGACACAATGGTCTTCGGCTATCCATTCCCGCAAATCCGCCGGAAACAACAAGGGGGTATCCCGATCTACATTGACAAATCGCACGCTCATGTTTTGATTTCACCGGATAGTGTTCTTTTTGGCGATCCCCCGAAGGGGGAAGCGCAACAGGCTGCTAGCTGAATAGTTACATGGTGGGAGAGAACAGGATAATCCTCTGGTAACCGGGAAGGGGAATATGCCGTCTACTATTATGAAAATTAGGAGTATGTCGGTATGAATAAATCTCTCTTTGTCCCATTCCCCTGTTTACCGGCACTCTTCTGCATCATCCTTTCCGCCTGCGCGAATCCGCCCGATACCTATAACGATGTGGAGCCGGATCAGTCGGTACTCCTCATCACCCGGACCAAATCCATAACAGATATGCTGTCTGGAAAGATCGATATTTTTATCGACGGCAGATTAGAACGAAACCTGGGGAAAAAAGAAACTGCCCGGATCATTATACAGAACGGGGAACATACCCTCCACGCCAAATCCCGGCTATTGGAAAGTGATACCATAACATTTGAGGCTTTTTCAAGCAGGGTTTCCCTGGAAGTGTCCTTTAGCTTAGGCTATATTTCCCTTGCCAAAACCGGGGAAACGGCCTTAGCGTCCCTTATCCCCGGGGATGCGGCGAAGGACGCCGGCGACGGAAACGAAGCGCGGCCGGTAAAAACACCTCTGGAGCGGGCAATCTCCCGGCCGCGCGGGACATAGCCGGAAAGCTCATCTCCAATACCAAAACCGCCCTGATCAATGTCTCCGCCGGCGAGGCGGAATTGACGGAATATGTTATCGAGGAACTCGCGTCTGTCCTCGTGAATAGGGAGAATTTGATTGGAAGGCCGGGTACATACCCCGGAGCTTGCTCCGGAAATTTCCCACCACAGAAAATGTTGTAACCCGATTTTCGGATCGGGGTATGTACCCGGCCGGTATAATAAATTTCCTATCCAACGAAGAACCCAGGAGCTTGCTCCTGGGTTCTTCGTTATGGTAGACTGGAGTAATCTGGCTCTGATCCAAGCCGAACAGACATTTCAACTGAGCGGGAATGTGGCGGATGACTCGGCAGTCTCCATAGGCAGGATGCTGGGGGCGGAAACGGTGATTATCTGTTCCATCGTCGGTTCAGGGGATTTACGGCGTCTCCGATTCAAAGCCCTGAACGTAGAAACCTCGGAAATTCAGTCTTTTACTTCCTATAATATCCGATAACCCCGCCGCTTATCCCTCGTCAAACACCCCGCTTGCTATATCGTAAACCTCGATCTCCTGTTCATCGTAACCTTTAACCAGAATAGTACGCCGCTCCCCAAAGGGGAAAAGCTGTCCCGTTCTTTTTCGGGTTTCGCCGGTAACCAGGATACCGCCTACGCTGGCATTGCTTTCCATACGCTGGGCCAGATTCACCGCTGCTCCTATCACCGTATACTCTATACGGGAGGCATCGCCTAAATTACCGACGATAACCCTGCCGGTGTTTATCCCTATGCGTATATGGAGATCGATGTCGATGAGCGGCTTCCATTTTACCGCAAGTTCCCGCGCCTTCCGCTGCATGGCCATTGCGGCGGCAATGCACTGTTCGGCATGGTTGGGTATCTCAAGCGGATCGCCGAAAAAGGCAAGCATACCGTCCCCGATAAATTTATCAACCGTTCCCTGGTGGGCAAAGATGATATCCGCCATGCACCCGTGAAAGTTGCTTAAAAATTCGTGTACCCGCTTGGGCGCCTTGTCCGAACTCCACCGCGTAAAACCGGCAATGTCGGAAAAGAGGATGGTCAGCTCTTTACTGGAAGGCGCAAGTTCAACCTTACCTTCCTTTATGATACGGCTTACAAGATCATGGTGAAAGTAGCGCGACAGGGCGTTTTCCAGCAGCGACTGTTCATGGTATTTCGTCAGGAGCCTTACGGAAAAAGCCGTAAGCCACGAGAACAAGGCCGCGCAGCTCCCTAACGTATACCAGGGGACAATATGAAAGAATTGCCAGCGGATAAAATTGAAAGCGGTAAAGATAAGGACGGCGGAGAAAAAAATAGCATAAAAAGAAATATCCCTTTGAGCGCGGTATGCAAAGAGCAAGGCGGCAAAGAGGATAAGGAGGACGAGAGCGTTGAAGACCGGTACGGGTTTGGCGATAAAGGCGTCCGGCGTTCCGTCAAGCAGGCCGCTTAAAACCGCCGCGTGTATGCCCGACAGGGGGTAGAGCCCCTCAAACGCGGTAGGGCCTACATCCTTCTGCGTGGTCGTTACCTCTGCGGCAAGGGCAATCTGGCCGGTCATACCCTCACGGAAACGGGCGGCTTCATCTTCCGGCGCCAAAATAAGGCGTTCCATGTAGATACGGTCGTAACTTTCGGCCCAGGTTTTAACAAAGGGGATGAACATACGGCCCTGTTCATCAACGGGGATGCGTATATATTCAGGATTGGCGTCTTCGCTGAAAAGGGGCAGCGGCAGGACGAGTTCCCTGCCCGGATAGAGAATAACCGTATCGGGGTCTACTTCCCAGTACAGGGCTGCGCTGGCCAGGGGCAGGGCAGGGATATAGCCGTCTTTCCAACGGTAGAGAAGCTGGACATGGCGGAATATACCGTCCGAGTCGGGATCCTCGTTGATATGCCCCAGCGCCCGCGCCGCATCCGCCAGTTCAGGAAAAGGCAGGATAACAGCCCTTGCTTCCGGTATGGCGCTCTGCCCCTTTACGGTTATATGCCACAGATTCCTGGTAAGGATAGCCTCCTCTTCCGCCGTGGGTTGGGGGTAGGCGTAGTTATCATCATCCTTTTTTAGCACAAGAAGGGCGAGTACCGTGTTACCGGATTCCCGTACCGCATTGATGAACAGACCGTCGGCCCCTTCGTTTTTGGGAAACTGAAAGAGGAAATCCAGCACGGTCTGGGATACGTTAAAGTCTGACAGCGCTCCGACAAGATCGGCAAAGGCTTCCCGTGTGTCTATCTTTTCGTTTAAGGCTTTGAGAGAGCCGTCGTTAAGATCAACAGGCGAGATAAGGGGGTTCATCTCGACTGCATGACTCTGTATCCGTAGCCGCATCAGCATATCGAAAAGCGCCCGGTCCCCCGTATCGGCAAGACCGGTCTTCATCAGTATCAGCGAAACGCCGATAAAAACAACAACAGCACCGATAAGGCTGGGCGGAATTTTAAGAAGCTGCCGTCTATTCATATTCGTATATCAAAGGTGTTTTCAAAATAAACGATTTTAGACCTCTAATGTTTAACAGAAATGGTCCGTACATAACGGCCTCGCCCTGAATACCGGGCCGTCCCGCTCGGCGGATTATCGGAGGGAACATTCGCAGGAGTACCGCGTGAGGTTCCTCCGCTAATCGTAAACCTCTGCGGGGGCTCGCCCAGGGGTTCGTCTGCCTTCTGAATGGCCAGAGCTTCGTAATACACGTTTGAATTAACCTGCCGTACATTGGGCGAACGCCTGTATGCCTTGATGACATTCTCCAGTTTAGTTTCCCTTTTTGAACTCATTATTATATAAAAAGTATCAATTCCGGCGCTGCCTGTCAGTACGGGCTCAAAAGCCTTTTCGGTCCCCGCATTGATCTGTGCGTCGTAGTACAGGGTAACTTTCCTGTCCGGCCCATACTGAATGATATAACAGTACGTGTTTGCCTGGGGTTTTACCTTGATGGTAAAATCCTCATCCCTGGCCAAACTACGATTCGCCGTATCGGGCGGCGTGTCCGGAGGTATCACCGCAACTTCAAGTTTCTCTATAGTCTGGTTAAAATCCAGCGGTATACCGGATGTTTTCTTTTCAAGGCGCAGATCCCAAGTAAAAGCATCCGGACTCTGAGCGTACAAATTTGCCATAACTGCCAGGCACAGTACCGATACGAAACATATCTTTTTCATTTCATTACCTCCCTATTCAATATATCTCACCTATTCAATATATCCCATTTTTCTCAGATCCGCAACATCAAAATCGGAGAATCCTGCCGGTGTATTTATGGTCGGGTTCTGCTTCCTGTCGCTGAGCCGGGGCACCATGATCTGCACATAGGTATTAAGCTCGTTAAGCGTGATAAGCCCATCCTTGCCCAAGCCGCCTATGTCCAGGTCGGCGGCGCCGGCCAGCCCCTGGATAATGCTGTAGGTAAAAAGGCCGTGCCCAAATTCAACACGTTCCAGGGACGATTCGTTACCCCGGCTTGAAGTCAGCACGATGGTGCTGCCGTCGTCTATGTCGCGGAAAAGACGATTGGAATCAACTGATTTTGCCTTACCTCCGGCTATTCCCGCCGAATGACATGCGTCGATAAAGACGATCTTCCGCCCCAGGATGTTTCGGAGGACGGCGTCAATTTCCTGCCGGCTTACGGCATTTTCCCAGATAGTAATATCATCGGTATGGGCGGCGTCCGCGGGAAGAAACAGAAAATTGTTATCGCGGCCGCTCACCCCGTGCCCCGCGATAAACAGTACCGTCATGTCCTGACCGCCAGCCTGTTTAAGAAAAGAGAGGCTCTCTATAACAACATCCCTCGTCGGGCTTTTTCCCTGAGCGCCGGTAACAAGGAGGCTGTTTACCTTGCCGTAGAGGGAACCTTCCTGAGCTTTAAAGCTCCTGATTATAGCCTCGGCATCTGCCCCCGCGTAGGCAAGATTCTCCAAAACGGCGTCTTCATACTGATTAACCCCTATTGCGAGTATCCACAAGTTAGGCACGGCGGCAGCTTCCGATCCCGCATAGTATATCTCGATGCTTCGGGAATCGTCGGAAAAGCCGTTGCCCGCGATAATCTCTATATTATTCCAGCCCGGTTTTAACTTGACGGGGTATATTCTTTCTATCGGTCCTGCCTGATCGGTTCCCCGTGCCCTGTTGCTCTCCGGCCCCTCCATTTCTTCATGGGCTATAAGGTGGCCGCGTACAATCACACGGATATTTTTTACCGCCTGGGTTTCTCCGGTAAACACAACGGGAACACGGGCAAAGCCTTGGGTTATCTCCAGTTCCGGCTCACGGATATCAATTTTCGGCGGCAGGAAATCCCCCGCATCCTGTATGCGCCTCCCCCCTATAGAGGCCAGGTACGCTTCGTTATCGCCGGAAAGCGCAATAGAAACGGCGTCAGGCCGGTAGAATATTCCCCTGAAATTGTCCATACCGTAGACCTCGTCGCCTATCCGTACATTGAGGTGCTGATCGCCACGCGCAGACGCATTGTAGTAGCCTTCGGGCGTAATGCAGATCCATTCGCCGTCAGTAAAGGCGATAAACCGGAGCATTTCCCTGCCTGAAAGGGCGCCGTCCGTATTAGCCTCTACAGCCCAAAGCCTTACCGTACCGTCGGAGGAAGATGAGACGATATGCCGCCCGTCGGGGCTGAAGGCCGCAGATGCAACATTTCCGGTATGACCGGTAAGACAGAGCAGTTCCTTACCGCTTGCCGCGTCCCAGACGCGGATGGTTTTATCCCCTGAAGAAATATCCGTCTGCCCCGAAGCCGAGGCTATCCATTTTCCATCGGGGCTGTAAGCAAGGCTGTTAACGGCATCCCCATGACCTACAAGATTAAAAAGCCGATTTTCTTCATTCATACCCGCCTTATAAACGCTTATTATATTTGCGTAAGAAGCATACGCAAAGTATTTACCATCAGGGCTGTACGTTATAAAGGAAATACTACCGTCATTGGGGGTAAATGACCCCAGCTCAATACCGGTTTCGGCATTCCATTCGCGGATAAAACCGTTACGGTCGCCTGAAAGTATACGCTTACTGTTGGGGCTCCACGCGGCGGCGTAAACAATGCCGGTATTGCCGGATAGCGTCTTTAATACGGCGCCGCTTGCCGTATCCCAGATCATCAGCGTTCCGTCCCAGGAAGCAGAAAGAACACGGCTGGCGTCTGGGCTGAACAGCGCCGTCGTGATCCGGTTGGTATGGCCGTTCAGGGTGCGGAGCATAGCGCCCGATTCCGTATCCCATATTTTAAGGGAAGAATCGCCTGAACCGGAAAGGGCCAGACTGCCGTCCGGGTTGAAAGCCACAGTGCTTACGCCCTTGGTATGGCCGCTCAGGGATCTAACGAGCGCGCCGGTTTCAGCCTCCCAGATATTAAGAGCGCCCCCCGAATCCAGTGTATCGGCAGCGCCGGAAATTATGTATTTTGTATCAAAGCGGAAGCCGGCAGAATTGGCATAATCAATAGAGCCCGAATAAGAAGCCAGCAAGGCGCCCGATTCCGCATCCCATTCCCTTATGGTTTTATCAAAGGATGCTGAAAGAACACGCCTCCCCGCCGGGTTCCATGCAACGGAGCGTACCGGCTTCCCATGCCCCTTTATGGACCGGACGAGCGCGCCGGTTTCGATGTTCCATATTTTAAGCGTCCTGTCCATAGAACCTGAGATTATACGGCTGCCGGCAGGATTCACCGCGAGACCGTTCACCGTCCCTGTATGAGCGTTTATAACCCTTACACGCGCTCCGGTCTTTGCGTCCCAGATACCTATGCTTCCGTCAAAGTAACCGGCAATAATACGGTTGCCCACCGTCCAGGCAAGAGCCGTAACCGCGCCGCCGTTCCCCGCAAAGGTCATAAACTCGACGCCGGTTTCTGCCTCCCAGACCCGTATTATGCCGTCCCCGCCGCCGGAAGCCAAGCTGTCCCCATCGGGGCTGCAAACCGCCGCGTTAACTGTGCCGGATGCGTTCATCGTTCCGGTATTTTCCGCGGAGACGCTGTCCCAGACCTTAATTGTCCCGTCAAAAGAAGCGGTGATTATCCGGCTGTCATCGGCATTGAACAAAACGGCATTGACGGCGCCGCCATGACCTTTGAAACTTTTCAGTTCCGCCCCGCTTTCCCTGTCCCAAATGCTTACCGATCCGTCCCAGAAGCCTGCCGCGATGAAAAGGCCACCCTTGTCCCAGACCGCGCAGAGCGGGGTTTTACCGTGTACCGGGATGGTTTTAATTTCCCTGCCCGAAGCCGCGTCCCATATCTTGATGGTTTCATCCCAGGATGAGGAGAGGATAAACTTTCCGTCCGGGCTGTAAACCGCGGTATTGACCAAATCACTATGCCCTAATTGCGGATAAACCGAAACTTCCTGAGCCTCCAGTAAAGAAACAAAAAAGAACAATACGGCAAAGAACAATGATTTTTTCATTAACATACCAACATAACCTCAACATAATATACCGTTTGAAGCCGTAAACCTCAATCTTCGCTTAACATATCACCGCCCAGGGACGCCTCGTTGCCGGTTATGGAACCGCCCGTTTGGGTAAAACTGCTGCCCCTGTTCATAAAGATACCGCCACCTTCGTTGGCCAGATTCCCTTCAATCCCGCCGTTTCTCAGGGTAAAGCTGCCGCCTGAATAGAGAAGTACCCCTCCCCCCTGATGGGCCTGATTGCCGCGTATCATGCCGCCTAACATAAGGGCGCTTCCGCCCATAATCACACGGAGGCCGCCGGCTTCAAGCGCCGCCCAATTGCGGGCGATAAGGCCGCCGGTCATGGTAAAACTGCCGCCGGAATCCGTATCGACCCCGCCCGTATAGAGGCCGTAATTGCCGCCGACCACGCCGCCTTCCATGACAAAAACGCCGGAAACCGAAACGCCGCCCACACGCAGGGCCTGATTGCCGGAAATTTCACCGTTCCGCAGCCTGAATTCGCCTTTGCTTACCACAACGCCGCCGCCGTTTTTTGCCTGATTCGCGGTGATTTTTCCGCTGTTCATAACGAAACGCCCCTGGCTGAACACGCCTCCGCCGTCAGATACCGCCTGGTTGCTGCCGACCGCGCCGCCCTCCAAGATAAGGGAACTCTCCTCAAGCGCCAGGATGCCTGCGCCGGAATTGGCGGTGTTATTCAGGATACTCCCTCCTCTGAGGGTGAAGGAACATCCGGGATAGACGGTAACGCCGCCGCCTGAATTGGCCGCCCGGTTGCCGGCGATAATCCCGCCGTTCATGGTAAACGCTCCTGAAACAGCCACGCCGCCGGCCCACCCCGCTTCGTTACCGGTGATCTCTCCATCGTGCATAGTAAAGCGGACGCCCGCGTAAATATCCAAGGCCCCACCGTTCTGCCCTGCCTTGTTCCCGCTGATAGTCCCATTCTCCATTACAAAACTACTGTCCTGCTCGAAACACAGCCCGCCGCCGTCATCGGCAGCCTCATTCCCGCTGATCCGGCCCCCCTTCATGGAGACCCTGCTTCCGGCAAGGGCATAGACGCCGCCGCCCGACTTGGCCGCCCGGTTGCCGGTTATGCTCCCGCCGTTCATGGCGAACGCGCCTGAAACAGCCAGGCCGCCGGCCCATGCCGCTTCGTTACCGGTAATTTCACCGCCGTACAGGTCGAAGCGGCTGTTCCCCCCCAAGAAAAGGCCGCCGCCGTCATCGGCAGCTTCATTCCCGCTGATCATTCCGCCTTGCATGGAAACGCCGCCGCCCTCGTAGGCATAGACGCCGCCGCCTGAATTGACCGCCCGGTTGCCGGCAATAATCCCACCGTTCATAGCGAAGGCGCCTGAAACAGCCAGGCCACCGGCCCATGCCGCCTCGTTATCGGTAATCTCCCCGCCGTACAGGTTAAAGCGGCCGCCCCGGTAGATATCCAGCGCCCCGCCGTTCCGTTCCGCCTTGTTCCCGCCGATCTTCCCCGAATGTAAAACAACCGAAGCGGTATCCATGACAATAATACCGCCGCCGTCCTTACCGGCGCTATTCCCGCTGATCTCCGCGCCCTCAATGGTTAAAACACTGTTTCCCGCCACAGTAATGCCGCCCCCCGACGCCTCTGTGCGGTTACCGCTTACCCTGACCCCCGGCCCCAGCGTAACGGACGAATCCCAGATTATAAGCCCTCCGCCATCCTGCCCGGTCTCCGCTCCCTGTATGCCGATACGTTCAAAGCGTACACCTGAATTCCCGGCCATATACACAACCCGCTTGTTTGCACCCGCCCCATTTAGAACCGCCTCCTCACCTTTCGCCGGATTCTGTTTACCGCATATAACAAGCCCCGTCCCCGTATCTTCAATGGTAAAAACCGCCGAATCGGATTGGAGAATTTCGCTGTGCATATCGAGAACACCTATGACGGTAATGGTCTTAACGCTGCTGTCTAAAACGGCATTCAGGGCCCGCACCAAAGTTTTAAAGGGGGAAGATTCGGAACCTTCGTTTAGATCGCTGCCCGCCGCACTGACAAACCAGGATTCTTCCGGCCACGCCTTTCCGTGAACCGCCAGCAACAGGACGGCGCAGAGAAAACTGTGCAGAATTATTTTTTTCAGCATGATACACCTTCTCAAAAGAATCCCAACGGTCGGTTTGTAGAGATTCCCCTTGTGGTCTTGAGAAAAGGAAACAGAAAAAACCCGTCTTGAACGGGCTTTTGGAGATTGCATTATTATTCAAGGGAAGCCGCCTCATACGGCAAGGCGGCTTCCCTCCCCTACAGATTAATCTTCGTCTACCGTAAATGTAACTTTCGATGAGTAGTGTATCGTATGTTCCTTTTTAAACACAACCACACCGATTGTATAGGTTCCCGGCCTTAAATGGGAGATATCAATATGCGTTCTTCCGGTTCTGGTTGTCTTGCGGACGATACCGTTAATATGCCACTGATAGTACCCCTCGCCGTCCCGACAATTGAGGATAAGCATCTTGTTATCCTTATCATGCTGGACACGCAGTTTGAGAACGCCTACGCCCTCTCCATCTTCTTCTTCCGGCTCTTCCTCTTCCTCTTCAACAACCGGCTCGCCGCGGGTTATATGTATGGTGTACTCATTGTAGTTCACCCCGTCCTCGGCGGTTACCCGCACGGTAATGGTGTTTTCCTCTTGTCCTTCGGCGAAAGGCGACTGGCATCCATCCCCGCTAATGACGGCGTTAATGTCATCGGGATCTGCCGAAACGGTTATGACTTCCACATCGGAAGCAATGGGCGATGTCAACGAATAGTTATAAACATCGGGACTAAATGCAGGCGTCAGCGTATAGTCGATAACCTCCAAGCTGCTCAAATTGGCATTGTAATTGGACATTTTTTTAGCCAGACTCATAGCCCAATCGCTGTCGATGCCGTCACCTGTCGCCTTGGCCCAGATAAAATAGGTCGCACCGGGGTCTATATTTTCGATATCCGCACTCAGAATGTCTCCTGAGTCGATAGTGATGACCGAAGACGGATCCACGGTATCGGAAGGGGCGGCTTCCGATGTGCTGTAATATATCTTATAGCCTGTAGCTCCATCAACCTTATTCCAGTTCAACTTAATGGTAGACTTTTCACTGGAAACAATAACAAAAGGCGCAATCAATTTTGCCTTTGCCGGTTCTTCCTCTGGTTCCGCAGGCGGCGTTGAACCGCAGCCCGCAAGCGCTAAGAGTAAAGAAAAAAGTACAATCTCCACAACGACCAACAATTTCTTCATAGTATAACCCCGCTTTAGAATTTTAATCCATCGGCTCCTCTTGATGGAATCTTTTATAAACACATAAACCCTGTATAGTTTTATATTATACATCTTTCTATAAAATTTGTAAATATGTGAGTCTAAAAAATCTCGACTTTTAAACTACAACGAAAAATCCTTGTTTAAAGAAAGTTATCCTTACCTGATGCCCTTGCGGGACTTTAAGGCCAAGTCCCGCAAACCCCGATAAACTATAGGGCCTTCTCTTCCCAACCGAGTTCCCTGGATGCCTTTATACTGATATCCTTTAAATACCGGATAATAGCTTCGGTTTTTTCCGAATCGAGACGAGTAATAGGCGCGGAAAGACTTATACCCGCCACCACTTTCCCCGTAAAGTCGACAACCGGCACTGCGATACAGCGGACGCCGGCCTCACACTCCTCGTTATCCATTGCAAAACGCTGTACCTTTATCTGTTCCAGTTCCTCTTTGAGGTATTGCAGGCTGGTGATGGTGTGTTCGGTATACTTGAGGAAACCGTATTTCCGTTCAAGTTCCTCCAGATCGGCATCCGAGTAGTTTGTCAGATGGAGTTTACCCACCGCGGTAGCATGCATAGGGGCGATACGCCCTATGCGCTGCAAGGTTTGGAGCATACGTCCCGGCCCTTCTTCGGTAGCGATATACACCATCTGCATGTCGTGTTCGATGCAGAGGGACGCCGATTCGCTAAAATGTCCCGCTATCTGTTTTACATATTTATGCAGAGAATTTTGGAAGGGGAATTTATCCCTGGCGCGGGAACCAAGTTCGGTCAATTTTAAGGTAAGATAATAACAGGATGTGGCAGGATCCTGGTTTACATAACCAAAGTCAATATAAGTGTTCAAGAAACGCAAAAGGGTACTTTGGGGCATATCAAGACTTTGAGCAATGTCCTGAAGCCGGGCGGGGGTATGTATTTTGGTCATACCTTCCAGAATCTGGAGGGCTTTTCTGAGGGATTGATTTTTTTTTATCCCCTCGCTTACCGGTTTTATATTAGTTTCTGCCATATTCTCTGCCATTACAGATAAATATACAGAAAAATTGAACTGTTTACAAGAGGTCGGGGTGCAACAAATTTTTCCGTGCAAAAAGAGCAGAAGTGTGATATAATCAAGACAGTTTGGGAGGACATCAAATGAAAACCAATGAATCTATCACTGAAAAAGCTCTTGAGGCAATGACCGAACGAGTAAAACAGAACGTGAAAATATTCACGGAGGTCGAAAAACGCAGGGAACTGGACATCAATAAGATAGAAGCGATGTGGGGAACGGCAAAAGCGGACGTGAACAAGGTTATGGACAAGCTTTACAACGAGCTTGTCAACGGTGTACCGGAGGCGGAACTGCTGGAGACTAAAAAAAGCTCGAAGAAACGGTAACGGAGGAAGGGGGTGAAATTATCGTGCGTAACGGTGGGAAACAGACCCGGCAGGTGCAGACGACCAGCGGAAAACTGAGTATCAGCCGGACGGTGCAGCGCCCCCACGTGCTGATAAAGGACGAGCAGGGCACCATACGCTTGAGGATAGACCGTGAGCCGATCATGGTATTGGACGAGTACCTGAATATAGGAGGACTGCCGTTTAAGATGAGCGAAGGGATGATGGCGGAGACGGCATTCTGGGGGCAAAGCCAGGGTTCCTATGAGACGGCCGAGAAGATGATGAGAGAGAAGCGCGGGTACGAGATAAGCCGGGAGACTATCAGGCAGGTAACCGACTATAGGGGCAAGAGGATATTCGAAGAAGAGCAGCGGAAGGCAGAAAATCTTGATGAGAAGCTGGTGGATACGAGGTGGACGCAGGAGAAGGAGGGGATATTGTACATCATGATGGACGGTGCGTTTATAACCACGCGGGAAAGGGACGAGAGCGGTTCGAGCTGGCAGGAAAACAAACTGGGTCTGATATTTAACAGCAATGATTTACACAGACGAAGGGTGAAAGGAGCGGGAGAGGGGGAAACGCATTGCGGCGATAGAGCCTGTCAATAGTTTTGTGTAAATAAAAATATTATTTGAACGGAACCCGTTCTTTTCCCAACTCTCTGGCAAACTGATTCAGCGCCATTCCCCAGTCCTTTATCGGCATCGTCCATTTCCGGGACGCGTTCCCCACAGCCAGATACATGATCGTGTATAGGGCATCATCACCAGAATCCACCGGTTTTTTGTCACCTGGCGCACCTGATAATTTACCGACTCTATCGCATTCGTCGTATATATCACCCGCCGTATCTCCGGTGGATACTTGAAAAATTCACACCGGTCATTCCAAGCCCCATCCCAGGACTGGTAAATCATCGGGTATTTGGTGTTCCAGATTTCACCAAACCGCTCCAGCGCGTCCCGGCCTGTCTCCTCACGGGCCGCGGTATACACCGCTTTCAGATCCGCGCACACCTGCTGCAAGTCCTGGTACGAGACAAACCGGGTGGAACTCCGTACCATGCGCACGATACCCCGTTGCACCCGGCGTGCCGGGTTTACCGCCCGTACCGCGTCCGGAAACCCCGTCAGCCCGTCCATGCACGCAATGAGCATATCCTGTACCCCCCGGTTCCGTCATTCATTCATCACCCCCATCCAGAACTTCGCTCCCTCGTTT
>JAISNI010000197.1 GCA_031276295.1 Treponema sp. | reverse complement strand
TGCAAAGGATGAAGAGCTTATTCACCGGGTTTCTCCTGTTTTGGCTCAATGTTAAAGCGCATGCCCAGGGTCATGGTGATGCCCGGCATGGGGTATTCGTAAAATGATTGATAGGAAGCGTTAAGGAGATTGCGGAACACCGCAAAGGCCGTCAGGTTATCGCCTACTTTTTGATTGATATTAGCATTGAGGA
This sequence comes from Treponema sp., assembly GCA_031276295.1. Lineage (GTDB taxonomy): Bacteria > Spirochaetota > Spirochaetia > Treponematales > Breznakiellaceae > JAISNI01. The sequence goes on along the minus strand of JAISNI010000197.1, from coordinate 3,169 downwards.
GAAAGTGGGAATCCAGCAGGGTAATATTTGCGGTGTCCGCATAGCGCTCGCTTTCAAAGTGCCCGGAGATTAAAAAGGAACCGGTTTTCCATAGCAGGTCAAGGGAGAACCCAACCGTATGCTCGGGCATAAAGGGAATGCGCTTTCCCGAAGAAAAGTCATTGCCATGGCTAAATTGATGACTCAACATAGAAAAAAAGTCATAATTGTGGTTTAAAAGATCACTCAGCATATACTGATAGGTAAACGAGGGGGTGATCTTGCTGAAAGGTCCTTTAGAGAGGGGAATAGCAACACTGATCTTGCTGTCAAGGCCTAAAAAAACAGCAGCGCTCACATTTGAGGGTCTCCAAATCTTATCGCCCCCCGCTGCCCAGTGAATGGAGTCGCTGGTATACTGGGCAAAAAGGGTAGTGTCGAGACTGAATATTTTATACCGGTAAGCAGCCCCCAGATCAGCCCCCCAGCCGTCTTCAGGCTTTAGATCGGGATTGCCGGCTACGTCTGTCTGAGCCGGCCAGTAGAGATCCTCAAAATCGGGGTTCTTGAAACTGCGGAAGTAATTATTCCTGATGGTGAGATCCTCCGTAACAAACCAGGCGAAGCCGAGTTTGGGCACCGGCACAACCTGGGCTGCCCCGTTGCTGTTGAAAGCAGCTTTTATTGAAGGAACAATAAGAAACTGTTCAATGGGCTTTATTTCTAAAGTGAGGTACAATCCGCCGTCGTGCTGGTCACGCCATTGCATGTCCGTGGAGTCAAGCCCGCTATACCGGTAATCTCCCCCGCTTTTCAGGGCAAGCCAGGAGAGGGGATACCAGCTCCAGCGGTTTATCGCCGTAATAATATGCTCATCATGCAGGGAAGAAGCGCCTGTAGGGGGCTCATAGGTCAGGGTTTTCCAGGCATGGCTTAGGGAAGCTTCCGTGGCGAGATCGTCCCGAAAGGCCCGGGGCATATCCAGCATAATATTTTGCCTGGTGGAAAAATCTTTCTGTTTTCCTTTTATCTCCGCATAACCGCTGGTAGGAATGTTTTTATCTCCGTAATATCCATCCGCCGATAGGATGAGCTTGGATAAATCCGGAAGATTCCGTATAAAAGAAGCGGAGCCCCCCAGGTCCCATACTTCATTGCCGATTTTTCTGCGGATTTTATTAAAGATCCTGTCTTTATAGACAAAATGATTTCCCGCGCGATTGGCAAAAATGTTCCCGGTAACCGAAAATGTTTCGGCTCCATAGGATCCGGAAAGGGTTGCGTTTTGAGTGTCCGCCAGGTCTTCCCAATGGAGATCTCCCCTCTGGTTGTTTTTTTCGTAGTATTTGCCGGGCAGGGCGGAAATGTTTGCCACACTGCCGCCTAAACGCAAGCCTGGTTTTTGATCCTTTACGGTGATGATGTTGACAACACCCCCCAAGGCTCCGGTAACATTGTATTTGCTGTCGGAGCCACCATAGATGACTTCGATGCGATCAATGGCATTAAGGTCTATCTGGCTTATTTCAAAATCCCCTGCCATGGGAGAGTTAACCGGCACTCCGTTGATGAGAAAGGCAACCCGTTCCGAATCAAAACCCCGCATATTGATGTCCGTCTGATTCCCATAGGCTCCGTATCTGGTTACGCCCAGGTTCAGGGTTTCCTGCAGGAGGGTCGCCAGATCCGGCGCCTGGATGCGGTCTATTTCCTCTTTGGTAACAAGCTTTTTTTCCTAGGTTGTTTCCGGCGTTTCCACCACGGTGATTCCCTGGTCGTCTTCCATAAGGAGGATATCATCGTCATAAAAACTTTCTTCCACGGCAGAATCAGGTCCGGTTTCACCTGTCTGTGAAAAAAGCGGAGTGGCGCAATAGAGGGTCAAAATGCAGGCCGGGAGCAACGCCCCGACCCGCTTGAAAAAAATGCTGGGCATTATTAGATATCGCTACGGTTGTTTAGTCTGAGGTGTTCCCGTTTGTGCAGAACCGCCGCCATAGGTTGCAGCGTTCGCCGGGGCAAATCTTGTTTTGGCCTCATCAAGGGTATTTACCGAAGAATCGGTGCTTTCAATTTCCCAATTTTTTGTCGTATCATAGGCGGTCCCTAATAACACCGAACCACTTGATAGATTCTTATAATAAACAGCGTTATATTTATCAGTATTATCAATGGTGTATTTAACGATAAGGCAACCGGAAGTTTCACTGAAATTGTACACATACTCAATAGTTGCATCGGTCCAAGTCGAACCCTCAGCATGATTGATGCTACCTATCTGACTTCCGGTACCTGCGGCGATTGTATAGGTGTCGGTCCAATCCCCGTACTCAGTCGACCCCGAACCTCTCCAGGTTCCCACCAATCCGGCATTGAGTTTGTGATCATCGACAAACTCATCCTCATCCATGGGGCACCCCATAAGGGCCATCATCCCCAGAACCAACCCCAATGCAAGAACCAGAGAAACCGCCGGTCTCAAAGCCCGGCTCCTCCCGACTGAAAAAGTGCGCGTAAACATGGCTTACTCCTTTCCGAAGAAAAGGAGCCTGGGACCATGCCAAACCTTTTGGTTGGCGGCCCCTGTGGAAAAAATACCGGACGCATGATTCGGCTTTTTTCTCTAGGCTCTATCCTCGAAGCCTGAAAAATAGTTGTATACCAAAGTTTCCTGGCTCATGGGCCTGCTGCGTTAACAGCCGGATTGCCATCGGTCTTCCCAGGCGATTTTCCAGTCCATTGGACTTGAATCCTGCCCAGTGACCGTATGCGATGGCTTTCCCAATCACAGTTACGGGTTAGCGGGGGACTCGGCCTTGCGGCCCCACCCCCTTCCTTTGAAATATACAATTCCCAGTATAGGGGCAAGTTCCCAGCTTGTCAAGGTTTTTTGATAGATTGGTCTTGCGTACAAAGAAATCTTCCCTGCTTGCTTTGTGGCTGCATTATGGTATACTGCTCAAGAGTGGCACATTGCCGCCCGGAACTGCATGTGTTTGGGGCGGCAAGGAGCATATCAAGATAGGCCCCGGAGATTGAAAGCTGAAAAGGGTACCGGAAAAAGAATCCTGGGATAGCAGCAGCAGGAAAGCGGCAGAGCTCAAAATATCGGACTTCGGTACGCTTGATGAAGTTCGGGAGATGGCAAAACCCATTAGAACGGCTAAAGATCCTGCGGAAGCGACAAAAA
>JAISNI010000157.1 GCA_031276295.1 Treponema sp. | reverse complement strand
GGGGGTGGGCTATAAGGTCTCGCCGGGGCAGATCTCGTAGGGGACATAGCAGACATTCGGCACGGTTTCCCCTGCGATAAGTTTGAATAATACTTCCATTGCTTTTCTCCCCTGGGTCTCGACGGAAGTTGAAACGGTGGTTATCCGGGGGGTTATATAGGCCAGGATGTCCAGATTGTCAAAGCCCATGAGTCCCGCGTCCCGGGGAACGGAAATACCTTCTTCACGAAACCGCTTGAGGAGTTCCAGCGCGTATACATCGCTGGAACAGAAAAAGGCGATTTTTCCCCCCCCCTGCCGTACCATGGCAACCGCCTTATCCGCATAGTCCTTTTGTAGGAGCATTTCAAACTGATACCCCCGGTTGGTGTCGATAAAATACCGGACTCCCCGGGCCCGCAGATCCTGGGAAGTGATGTTGAGTTTACCCTTCAGGGCGCCCTTTTTCCGCAGAGGGGGACAGATAAAGCAGATACGACGATACCCGCAGTGGCTGATATGGGCGACGCTCTCAAAGGCGGCGTCAAAATCGTTTATGGACACATGATGAATGCCAGGAAGATGGTTCCCGGTGGTTACAATGGGAATCTCCAGGGATTTCAGAAAACGAATGTAGTCCCTTCCTTGGATGGCGGGCAAGAGCAGGATGCCGTCTACCCGGCGGGAAGCCAGATTCTGAAGGATATGCATCTCCGATTCGTAATCCTTTTCCGAAACCGCAATATAGGTAAAATAGCCCTTCTCCCGGGCGGCAAGGCTTATGGTATTGCTGAGCTGGGAAAAATATCGGTTTTTCAGATCGAAAAGGACCACCCCAATGGACATGGACTTGCCCCGGGAAAGGGACGAGGCGATAAGATGGGGCCGGTAATGGTACTCCCGGGCAACCGCCTGGATCCGTTCGCGGGTAACGCTGCTGATTCCGGCTCGTCCGTTAAGGGCCCGGTCAACCGTACCCCGGGAGACGTTACAGATTTTGGCGATTTCCTTGGTTGTTATGGACATGATCTTCCCCGTTGATCAAAATGAACCGGATCTATCAAAACATCATATGCAATAATGCACGGTCTGTCAAAGAGCTCTGTAAAAAAATTGACAATTTAATTCTAATATCAAGAGAACTTCTATTTTTTATAAATTTTATTTGACAACCGGAAAAGAGCATGATAAGATGATTTTATCGTGCACGTGCACGAAATATTAAGTTTTTCGGAGGAAAAAATGAAGAAAAAAAGCGGCTTTTTCTTAGTCCTGCTGGTTTTTATCACCGTGGCGTTAGTATCTGCCGGAGGCGCCAGGGCAGCGGATGACGATGTTACCAGAGAAGTATTCAGGGGAACCAACAAAACAACGGTAAAAGTTGTCATGCAGGCCGGCGGGTACCGGCAGGATGCCTTGGCGGCGGTATTCCAAGAATACATCAATGAAACCGGAAACTCCATCGAATTACGGTGGGTTCCCAATACTTCATGGGCCGAATACTTTAATAAGATCCAGACCATGATCGCCGCCGGGGATGCTCCGGATTGTTTCATGGTCGCTATTGAGGGTTTTGAAATTTTCCGCAGCCGCGATCTGCTGGAACCTCTTGATCCCTATTTCAGCAAATACCCTGCCCAAAAGGCTATACTTGACGGTGAACATCCCCGGCTACAGGCTCCATTTATCGTTGATGGCAAACTGTACGGCCTCGGGATTGAATGGAACAATGTGGTGGCCCATGTCAATCTCAATATCTTGAACGAAGCAGGCCTCCCAATGCCCCCGGCGAATTGGAATTATGACACATTTCTGGAATACGCCAAGAAGATGACCTATACCCGCCCTGACGGTACAAAGGTTTATGGTACTAGTATTCCTGACTCTTACTTTACCGCATCGGCATGGCTTTTTAATAATGGCGCCAGTTTTATGAACAATAATTGGACCAGATCCACTATTAATAGCCCGGAAGCGGTAGAGGTTTTCCAGTTTTTCCAGGATCTGATCTACAAGTATGAGGTGGCGCCCCGTCCACCCATAGAGACGGAACAACTTTTTATGAATGATCAAATTGGTCTGTATTACGCCGGCCGATGGCCGGTCAGGACCTTTACCGATTCAGGGTTCAGCGCCGTTGATGTGGTACGTCTACCCACCAACAAATCACCGGCAGCCATTTTTGGTTCAGGGTGTTTTCCTGTCCTAAAGGCATCAAAAAACAAAGACGCCGCTTTCCTTTTGGTCAGTAAGCTTTCCAGCCTTAAATCCCAGGAAATACTTTTAACGGCAAACTCAATTCCGACCAATGTACAAGCCATGGATAACATGGTAAAAAACAGTACATTCCCGAAGAATACTGCTGTATTCCGTACCGATGCCGATGTTGCGCGGGCTGTCGAATCCCCTAATTTTTATGCGGATATTCAAACGGCTTTTGATCGGGCCATGTCCAAGATCCTGGCCAATGAGTCAACCCCCAAAGCCGCATTAGACACGCTTGCCCGGGAAATTGATGAATTGATCGCGAACCAGTAAAGGCTAAAATAGATCGAAATCGAAAAAGCAGGCAGAAGCAGGTTTCCGCCTGCTTTGTGATATTTGCCCATGCTAATTGGAGGTACAAGTGAGCGAAAGAAAAAAGAAGGGGAAGAAAGGCCTTCATAAAAATGAAACTATCATTGCTTTGGGTTTTCTGGCTCCGGCGATGATACTGTTTCTTCTGTTCGTTCTTGTACCCATAATCTGGGTCATGGTCCTTAGTTTTTTGAAGTATGACATACTCACCCCCGCCCAGTTCATCGGCCTGAGGAACTGGCGGCGTCTGGGAAACGACCCTCGTCTGTGGCTTACCTTAAAGAATACGATACAATTTGTCGGCTTAATAGTACCCATGCATATTATTATCGGGCTTGTTCTTGCTTTAGGGGTAAATTACATAAAAAACAAGGTCGGAATTTACATATATCGTACCCTGTTCTATTTTCCGACCCTTGTTACTTCCGCATCGGTTATAATTGCCTGGCGTTATATGTTAAGTACTGATACGGGAATGATAAACTATTACCTGGGACTTTTGGGAATACCGGCAATACCATGGTTGTCTTCGTCGTTTTGGGTTTATCCCTCAACCATGCTGTTCAGTTTGTGGAAATTTCATGGTGCTATATTTTTATATCTGTTTATTGGGCTGCAGGCCATTGACCCCGGTTTTATAGAGGCGGCGTTAATTGATGGTGCAAACGCGTGGCAAAGGTTTTGGCATATTACTATACCTATGATTTCTCCAACCCTGTTTTTTGTTATTATTGTTAATCTAATAAATTGTTTTCAAATCTTTGATGAACCTTTCCTTTTAACAAAAAGTGGTCCCGGCGATGCTTCCCGTACCATCAGTGTATATATCTATGAGACTGCATATGGTTCTCAAAATTACGGATACGCTTCCGTTGCCGCGCTAGTTTTATTAGTTATCATTATGGTGGTAACATTGATTCAAATGAAGGGATCCAATATGTGGGTCACCTACGACCGTGAATAAAGGACGGTGGTACATGAAAAAGACGCATTTTAATCCCTTCTGGTTATTGGTGATATTATTGCTGACAATCTTTTCGATTTTCTTTTGTCTCCCTTTTTTTTGGATGTTAGCGACATCGCTCCGGTCTCCGCTGGTATCTTTCAGGCTGCCGCCGGCGATAATACCAACGACCTTCGATATTTCTAATTATAAATTGCTGTTTGAAAAAGTACGTTACCTGGCCTTCTTCCAAAACAGTGTCTATGTTTCCGTTATGACTACGATTATTCAGGCTTTTGTCTGTACTATGGCCGCTTATGCTTTTTCCAGGCTGAATTTTCCAGGGAAAAACATGATTTTTATTTTATTTCTAACCGCCATGATGATTCCTGTACAGGTAACTACCATTCCCCGCTTTATATTTATGTCAAAATTAAGACTTATAAATACTCATATGGCCCTGATTCTGCCAGCATTATATTCCGCCTTGGGAATTTTTTTGCTCAGACAACATATGTTGACGATCCCCAAGTCCTATGATGAAGCGGCGTACATAGATGGAGCGGGAAGAATTTGGACCTTCGCAAAGATAATCGTTCCTATGTCAAAGCCGTCTATTGTTGTTATAGCGGTAATGACCTTTATCAACACCTGGAACGATTTTTTCAACCCTCTTATATATATCAATTCCAGAGCAAAAATGACTATTCCTCTGGGAATAACCCAGATTACCGGCTCATTTAATTCCGGAAATCAGGGGGCCGTAATAGCAGCGGTAATGCTCTCACTTATTCCTCCGTTGTTGTTTTATATCATCGGGCAGCGTTGGCTGATGAGAGGGATAGCAATTGGCGGAATTAAAGGTTAGAGGAGCAATCATGCCGAAATTTACATTTAAGGGCCCCTATCGCAATCAAATATCATTCCCCCTGGGAGGCATAGGTACCGGATGTCTGGGCTTAAGCGGCACGGGCCGTTTTATCGATTGGGAGATCTTCAACCGGCCCGCCAAGGGGAGCCTCAACGGGTTTTCCCATTTTGCGGTTAAGGCGGAGGATGAAAACACGGTTCTTGACGCCCGGGTTATGCATGGGGATCTACCGCCGCCCTATACGGGGAACGTACTGCCCGGGGCGAAATTTCACGGCTACGGTTTCGGTCCTGAACGCTACCTTTTAAGTGGGGTCCCTCACTTTAAGGACTGTACCTTTACCGGAACATATCCCTTTGCCAGGGTGGATTTTATCGATCCAACCTTTCCCGGACAGGTGACCCTCCATGCCTTTAACCCCTTTATCCCCCTCAACGACCGGGATTCGAGCATCCCTGCGGCCTTTTTTGAGGCGGAGATCGCCAACACCCAAGACCGGGCCCTGGACTACACGGTTTGCCTCTCGGTGGCGAATCCCTATACGGAGGGGGGCAAACGGAATCATTTTTATACCGACGGAGATATCAGTGCAGTAAGCCTGAGCCCAATCGGCTTGGACAGGGATGATCCCCGGTACGGGGACATGACCTTTGGGGTACTGGGGGAAGGGGATGTTTCCTGGCAGGAGTACTGGTACCGGGGGGCATGGTTTGACAATATCGGCGTGTTCTGGCGGGATTTTATCAAATTCGGTAGGCTAAAAAACCGGACCTATCCGCCTGAAGCTCTGGCGGGTAAGGTAAACGAGGATGTGGCGTCCCTGGCGGTCCGCGTTCGTATAAAGGCCGGGGAGAGCCGCCGGATCCGGTTTATCCTGAGTTGGAACCAGCCCAACAACTACAATGACTGGAACGACCATATGGGGACCCGTAAGCCCGATGGTAGTTTTATTACCTGGAAGAACTACTATGCCACCCTCTTTAGGGATTCCGCAGATTCTGCGGCCTACGGACTCCGCGGATGGGACCGCCTGGAAGCGGAATCCCGCACTTTTTGTGATGCCCTCTTCGGCTCTAATTTGCCGGAGGCGGCCCTGGATGCGGTAACCGCCAACATATCCCTTCTCAAAAGTCCCACCGTGTGGCGCCTGGAGGACGGTACCTTTTATGGATGGGAAGGGGTGATGACTGATCAGGGTAGTTGTGAGGGAAGTTGTACCCACGTGTGGAATTATGCCTATGCCCTGCCCTTTCTCTTCCCTGCCCTGGAACGATCCATGCGGGAGGCGGACTACAAATATAACCTTCGGGATGATGGGGGTATGTCCTTTAGGATACAGCTTCCCCTGGGTTCGGGCCGTTCCTCCTTCCGTGCCTGTGTGGACGGCCAAATGGGGGGTATTATCAAGACCTACCGGGAATGGAAGATACTGGGAGACACCGAATGGCTGCGCCGGCTTTGGCCGGCGGTGAAAAAAAACCTGGAATTTGTCTGGTCGGAGAAAAACCGGGATCGCTGGGACGCGGATAAAAGCGGCGTTATCCGGGGGAGGCAGCACCATACCCTGGATATGGAACTCTTCGGAGCAAATTCCTGGCTTCAGGGATTTTACCTCGGGGCGCTCAAAGCAGCGGCGGAGATGGCGGAGGTCCTGGGAGACAAGGATGCCGTGGTTTACCGGGAACTCTTCGTTAAGGGGAAGACCTGGTCCGACAAAAACCTCTTCAATGGGGAATACTATATTCAGCAACTGGATCTGCGAGATAGATCCGTGATTGAATCCTTCGAGGACCACGACACCCTGCTCGGTGGTTCCGCTCTGGAGGCATACTGGAACGATGAGGCGGGAGAAATCAAATACCAGATTATCGAGGGTTGTGAAATCGACCAGGTCATCGCCCAGTGGCACGCCAACCTCTGCGGCCTGGGCGAGATCTTTGACAACGGACAGGTAAAAAAGGCGCTTAAATCCATTTACCGATACAACTACAAACCCAGCCTGCGACGCCATTTTAACCCTTGCCGGATTTACGGGCTTAACGATGAATCAGGGACGGTGATCTGCGAATGGCCCCCTGACAAGTACAAACCCGTAATCCCCCTGCCCTATGCGGAAGAATGTATGCACGGCTATGAGTACCAGGCGGCGATTCACCTTATCCAGGAAGGAATGGAAAAGGAAGGGCTGGATATTGTCAAAGGAATCCGGGACCGGTATAACGGGGAGAACCGGAATCCCTGGAACGAGATAGAATGCGGTAGCAATTATGCCCGGAGCATGGCCGCTTATGCGCTGCTTCTTGCCTATAGCGGATTTTCTTTCGATATGACCAAGGGAGAGATAGGATTTGCTCCGATTCGGGATGGAAGGTATTTCTGGTCCCTGGACAAAGCCTGGGGGATTTTTGAGCAGCGGGAAAAAACCTATACCCTGCGTGTACTTTATGGAGAACAATGGCTTCGGCAAATCCGCCTCCCTCTCGCAGGATCATTGACCCGGGCACAGATTGATGACGAACAGGTCTTGTTTGGTCTTGAACGGAACTGTGTGATGTTTGAGAAACCAGTATCAGTAAAAAAAGGACAATGTTTGGTAATATCTTAATCTATAAGGAAAAACTGCCGCAAAATGCCAGGCTATCGGTGGGGGAAGAGGCCGGGGGTTTGGTGGCGCTACCCTGCGGGGACCGGGGACTCGGTGTTACGGGAGGGGAGGGGGAGCGTTTTGGCATTTTGCGCCTTCCAGCGAAGTCCCGCGGGAAGCGGAGACTCGGCCCGTTTTTTACGGAAAAAAAGCTTTTTTTCGCGGTTGTTCTGCCCTGTAATTGACTTCATTTGTAAATTTATACTATAGTTTTAGTAAAGGGACCTCCCCTAAACTTCAGGTTTTGGGAAGTTGCCTTAATTTAAGGAAAAAGCGCTCATAGACAGGTTTAATGTCTGCCGTTTGGCAGGATGATAAAATGAAAGCAATAGGGTTGTG
>JAISNI010000107.1 GCA_031276295.1 Treponema sp. | reverse complement strand
TGAAGCGCAACAAACTGCTAGAGAGAACGTGGTAGTCTTTACACGGGAAGTTAGTTTAGAGCATACGGGGGGGGGGGGGGGATTGTACTAGGGTTGCGTTATAATAAAGCATATTCATTTTTATGTATTAATACTCCTTTTGAAGATTCCTTTTGCGTAATAAAAAACGCAAAACATAGCAAGAGTGTATCGTTTTTCCGAACGGCTGTCAATATATTTTTTGAACAACGGAGGCGAATTCGCGTAATTTTTTTCATACATTGTTAGGTGTACTGCTTCAGTTGAACTTGGACTTTTTGGGGTCCGCTTATAAAGAGGAACAAGCCTCACGGTTTTTCCAAAAGGCCCGCCGGTTGCTATATGCAGTATGAAGCTTTTCCCTCCGTTCCTCAAGCCGTTCTGCTCTCTTTCCCTCAAATACCTCCTTCGGACTTACGTAATTGAGCGCACTATGAAGCCGCTCCAGTTTCCCGTTGCTTGGCGGATGTCCGGCTTTGATAAAGGTGTGCCCCATCTCCAGTAAGCTCATCAGCTCCTTAAAATCCTCCGATATAAACTGGCCCGCGTTGACGCCGGAGGGTGTAAGCGCCATCTTTTTGAACTGTTCGGTACTCTCCAGCAGGGCGGTATACACCGCTTTTCCCCCTCCTTATTCTACAAAAAGGGGACATTTCTATTGCACGGCGACAACATTTTCCATCCCGCTTGACAAAGCAATTGAGGTTTCACCATACTGAAGATACCCAAGAGCAAGCTCCTGGGTATCTTCGTTGGATAGGAAATTTATTATACTGGCCGGGTACATACCCCGATCCGAAAATCGGTTACAACATTTTCTGTGGTGGTAAATTTTCCGGGGTATGTACCCGGCCTTCCAATCAAACCCTATACAACCGCCATAACAGACAGAGCCTGTTTGGACAATGGTGGGGGAGGAACAATGATTCAGAATAATCCGCGGCAAAAATCAAAGGCCGTTGAGGATCTGCGAAAGGCATTTGAACACCGCGCGGCCTGGATGTACCTGCTTATCGACGAGGCGGTCAAACAGGGATTGACGGCGGATTTTGCCCGTAAGGCTATCTTCCGGTGCGGTTGCTTTCACGGTGATAACAAATTCAGGCAAACCTCAAACCTTGAGGAATTTGCCCGGCAGTTTGCCGATCCCAACGTAACGGAGATATTTGAAATGGATGTCCGCGCCGGCGAACAGGAGCTTGCCATAGACTTCCATTACTGTCCGCTTGTAGCTGCCTGGCAAAAATTCACCGATGATGAGGGGAAGATAGCCGAACTCTGCGACATTGCGATGGAGGGCGACCGGGGCATAGCCAGCCGTTTCGGCGCCTTCGATTTTTTCCTGGGGCGGACGATAGCAAAGGGCGACACGGTCTGCGAACTGCGCTTTAAAAAGAAGTAGGGGAAGCCGGCGGAGCGGAAAGAGCTTGGAGAGTAAGAGGTAGACTGCTTTTTCCGGCGGCTAGCAGTTTGTTGCGTTTCAGCGCAACAAACTGCTAGGGGCGCGGAATTGGATATTTTTCTTTCCCGCCCCCCGACAGGCTTTGCAAAGCCGGTTTTTTGCGCTAAGTTAGAATTATGTTTACCATTTTAGCAAGAAGATATTGCTTTAAAATAGTTGTTCTACTTTCCCTGTATGCCGCCGTGTGCCCCTCCGCGCTTTCCGCCCAATCCCGGCTACCGCCCAGCTACACCCAAAGAACGGATCCCTCCCTGCCTCAAAGACTGCCCATGCTTATAGGGACTGAAAACGGCCTGTTCGGCCTGGAAAGTTCGGGCAGGCTTATCCCGCTGTGGGCAGGCGGAACGGTTTACAAGATCATCCGCAACGGTCTGTATCATGCCATTCTTACGGATACGGGCGTCTATGTTTCAAGCGATCTTCTGCGCTGGGACAGCCGTAATCAGGGCCTGCCGGTAAAAACCATCAAGGTCTACCAGAACGGCAGAAAATCCTTCCTGCCCCAGGTTCAGGAGATAAAGGACCTGGAGGTTCACCCCCAGAATGCCCTTATCATGGTATGCGCGGTTAAGGACAGGGTTTTTTTAACCCGGAACGCGGGCCGGACGTGGGAGAACCTTGGAATGCCGTCCTACCGTACAAACGGCATCAAGGCCGTAGCGGCCGCCGACCTGCCGGCAGCCGGCGGCGCGCTTACCGGCGCGACGGAACTGACGGTTTTTCTCTCCCATAGCGTGTACGGAATTCACTATATAACACCGGACAGGAAGGATGCCAAATGGACGGAACTTAACGAGGGCCTTGAAACCCTTGAAACAACCGGCAATCCCGATGAGGTTTCGGACATTGCGGCGGTGGTTCCCCGCATCCTCATTCAGAAAACTCCCCGCGGATACACAGAATCTATACCGGCTATCCCTGAAAACACCTCGCCATACGCGGGAAGGCAGGCCGCGGGGTTGCCTCTAGCGATCTACGCGGCCCAAACCTTCAGGCAGCGGGTGTACCAGCTCGACTGGAATCAGAAGCGGTTTACCCGCCTCTGGTCGGATAACCAGGACTTAGGCGCCGCCGATTCCCTCAACGTCGGGCGCGGGACCATACGCTTCGTACAGGAGGGAACCATTGTAGAGCTGGACCACCAGATACCGGCCTTTGCCCGTAAACGCTCCGATCTCCTGGAGCTTATTCAGACGATCCCGGAAAACTTACGCATTAAGCCGACCTGCCTTTTAATGATAGAGAACCTCCGCAACCCCTATACCGATGTCGTCAACCTAAGCGAACTCTGGCTGCTCGATAAACCCGTCAAAGCCGTGCGGGCGGGCTTTAAGGCGCGCGGGGCGGAGGGGCGGGTCGGCCTTTACCTGCCGGTAAACCATGCGATGGACAGCACGTCTCTCAAGCCCTACCTTAACATAATAGAAGAACGGGGACTTGACATGGTGGTCATAGACATGAAAGACGATTACGGCCGCCTCCGGTTTACCCCTAAAAACGCCGCCGTAACGGCCAAGGGCAGGGTTTTCCGGCCCGTTGATATTGACGCTTTTTTGAAGGACATGAAGCGGCGCGGCATCTACACGGTTGCCCGCATTGTCGTATTCAAGGACCCTGAACTGGCAGGCAAGGAAGGGGGAAAGTACGCCGTCTGGGACTCGCGGACAAATAAAAACTGGGTGGGCTACTGGGATAAACGGCAAAAGAAAACCGCCGGCGATAACAAAGCCGCGGACAACCCCCTGGTCGAAATCCTTCCCGCCGATGATTCCGGGTACGAAATAGTCAGAACCTACTATGACGAACGATGGGTCGATCCCTACTCGGAAGAAGTCTGGGAGTATACCGCCGCGCTCTCCCAGGAACTGGTGGAACGGGGCTTTGACGAGATACAGTTTGACTATATCCGCTTCCCCACCGACGGGCAGAACCTTGCCAATGCCCGTTACCGCTGGCAGGACGCCGGCATGGACATGGAAAGCGCGATACTGTCATTTCTCCGCCACGTCCGCCCGCGGATAAAAGCGCCCATCTCTATCGACATCTACGGGGCCAACGGCTGGTACAGAACCGGCGCACGTACCGGCCAGGAAGTTGAACTTTTAGCCGCCTATGTGGATGTTATCTGCCCCATGTACTATCCCAGCCATTTTGAACAGGACTTTCTTGCCCAAGCCCCCGCCGAAGACAGGCCCTACCGTATCTACCGCCTGGGAACGGAGCGGACCTCCCGTATAGCCAAGGAGCGTATCATCGTCAGACCCTGGGTTCAGGCTTTCTATCTGAATGTTTCTTACGACAAAAAATACTACAACGAAGATTATGTTAAAAAGGAAGTTGAAGGCATAGAGGACGCGGGCAGCCCAGGCCTGACCTACTGGAACAATTCGGGGCGCTATGCGGATATTCCAAAGCTGGAGAGATGATGTGCCGACTACATAAGTTGAACCGCAATTTTTGTTCTCTATCGAGCCGAGCTCATGTTAAAAATGAAGCACCGCCGGGAAGCTGAGTTCCACGGGGTTTTGCGCGGACGCGCGGAAGTACAGAAACCATTTAACCCATTCCCCGATAAGCCGGTTGGTCTGGGCCGCGCTTAAATGGGGGCTATCGTTATCCTGGAAAAACTGAAAGAATACACGCCAGATCTCGTCGTGGGTGTTCTCGTGTAGCATAAGGGCCAGAATATCATGCTCGTCATTAAGGCGGCGCACAACCGGATACCCGGCGGCGGACGGTTCCGCCCGGTCATCCTCCGGGAAAAGAACCGTTTCACCGGCGGGCCTTATGGGAGGGAGCATTTCCCAGTTCTCTTCCGGGAAAAAAAGCGGTTCCTTACTGGCCCAGACAAAGAATGCCTTTTCAAGGTTTTCAGCTTCGCCGTTTGCGGGTCCGGGTTTTAATTTCAGGTGGTATTCTCCAAAAAAGCCGGGGAAGACGTTCTCTCCGAATCCGGGCAGCCCTTTGCTCCAGTTATTACCGCGGCGGAGCAGCGCCGTTCCCGTAACCGCGCCCGCGGAAACGGGAAGCCTCACCTGGCCCGAACTGAGGTTAGCCCTTCGCGCCCTGCCGCCGTCCGGTACGGGCGTGTTCCGAACAGCCGGGGCCCGTGTTCTTTCCGCCGCGGCGGCGGTTTCATTGCCGCCTGCCGTTACCTGTTTGCCGCCGCGTATCCTCCCCGCCAAAACCATGTTCGACCCTTTGCCCAGCGCGTCCTGTATTTTTATGGGGAAAAAATCGCAGGATGCGGACAGAAGCATGGTAAGAGCGGCGGAAATACATAAGCCCTTCCGGGTAAACGCAAATAGTTTCATTACTTCCATTTTAATCGAGAACTCTCATATAATCAATTAATCCCTTGTTCTTCGCTCCGTCTTTTTCCTCCTCTCAACCCTTACCGCAACGGAGACGCCCAGGAAGAAAAGCGCCGCAATAGTAAATATATGCGCCTGCGGTTTCGGTTCGCGGCGGAGGACAACGCCGCCCGCGCGGTGTTCCGGCACAAGGGACATGACATAGCCGGTAAGCGCCTGAACCGAGCCGGTCGCGTTGCCTTCAAAGTAAACGCCGCCGGTTTTCAGGGCAAGGCCGCGTAAAACGTCCCGTTCAAGACGGCTTGTAACCGGGCTGCCCGCGCCGTCCAAAAGGAAGGCCGCCTCCGAATCGGCATTCCCCAGGGGAACGGGTCCGCCGGCATCGCTTCCAAACCCTATGCAGCTCACGGCAATGTCTTTACCCAGGGCCTTTTCCGCGGCGGACGACAGGGAACCGGACAGGGTTTCCCCGTCGGAAAACAGGATGACCGCGCGGTTTGAGGGGAAGGTCTCGTCAAACGCGCCGAGAGCGGCATCCAGCAGGGATTCGAGGTTCGTACCCGTACCGCCCATTGCGGAGGTATCAAGACCCGCAAGGAAGTTCGACAGGGCTTCCGTGTCCGCGGTCAGGGGGATGGCAAGTATCCCCCTCCCCTTGCCTATGGCGACGGCAAGCCGGATTTCGGCCCCCCGTTCGTTCGTTCCGGCGGACGGCCTTTTCCGGCCAAGGACCGCGTTAAGTTCCCCGGCGGCGGAAACAGCCGCTTCCAGACGGGAAATGCTTTCCCCGCCGCCCCCCGCTTCCCGGTTCACATCCCGGACATTCATGCTCCGCGAAAGATCAAAGGCCAGGATTATGTCGGTGCTGCGGTGGTACCCGCTCCGTATGGTGAAACCCCAATGGGGAGCGGCAAGGGCAAGGACAAGGGAACAGAAGAAGAGCATGAAAAAAAACGAAGAAAAAATATAGCGGATTCGGATATTCCCCGGAGGATGGTACCTTATAAAATGGAGGATATTGAACAAGGCAACGGGTATAAGTAACAAGAAAAGCCTTAAAGAATCAGGCTTGTCAAAACCTGCAAGACCGGTAAGCTCCTCCATACTAGATCAGGGCTCCCAGAATATACATACGGATAAATCGGGAGATAAGGATAATGAGTAAACCGATAGAGAGCAGAGGCGCCGCCATTGACCGGCTTCGGCTTTGCGAGGCGGATCTGCGGGACGTTTTTTCCGCATCGTCAAAACGGGAGAACGCGGCGGAAAGGGCTTCCGGCGACGGGGCGCTTATATACACCCCGCCGCCCGCTTCGCTTAGATTACGAAGGCTCTCCGCGTCAAAGCGGGAATCGAAGGTACCCGTATGGCGTATATTGGTAAAGGGGTCTATATAGTTGATGGGAACTTCACCGCCGCTTCCAATGCCGACTATCCAGAGCGCGGCGCCCAGACTGCGGAGGGCCGCCGCCGCGGTATGGGGGTGCACGGACCCCGCGTTGTTTTCCCCGTCGGTGATAAGCATAACCGCGCGGCGGGGGGCATCGGAACTTTTAAGATGCAGGGCGGCGGACGCCAGCCCCATACCCAGGGTGCTTCCGTCCCCCAGTTCCCCTATACGGAGCTTTTCGAGCCGCGAGATAAGGCTGTTTCTGTCTATAGTCGGGGGCAGAAGCATAGCCGCGTCGCTCCCCAAAACGGCAAGCCCTATGGCATCCATAGGCCGGTCAAGGCTGAAGCCGCGGATCAGGTCCCGCGCCGCGTCAAAACGGCTGCGGCCGTTCATGTCAAGGGCCGCCATGCTGGGGCTGATGTCAAGTACAAAAACGATGTCCGCGCCCCGGTCAAGCCAGACCGTCCAGGTATAAACGGAGAGGGGCCCCGCCGCCGCCACAAAAAGCAGGGCGATGCCCGCGCCATTAAAAACCTTGAGGGTGTTTACGATAAAATCAAAATTAACCGGGGATTTAAAGGCAACGCCGCCCGGCGGGCCCAGGGGTACGTCCATACCGGATATGTCCCGGTAGTACCGCGAAAGGATGATGAGGACAGGCGCCGTAAGTATCCCCAAAAGGAGGATTACCGGACGCTCAAAGACAAAACTCATACCGGGCCTCTTGTAGAAAACTCAAGTTTACGTTCGTTCTTTAAAACCGGATATACGGCATTATCCTTGCGCAGAATATGTTTAAGGCGGCTGTTCCGTTCCTTTTCCGCCCGGTCCAGCGCATTGATAAAAAGTCCGGCATCGCCAAGAATAGCCAGAAATTCCGCCGTATCCATGCCTTTGCCGCTGAACCTCAGTATATCACAGCGCCTGAAAAGCCTGCCTAAAAACGGAGGCGAGAGCACATCGGCCTCCCCCGGCCGGCTTTTCGTATCTTCCCCGGCTTCCGTTCCAGGCTCCGGCGCGGCCTGCGGGGGGCGGGAAGCTCCCCCGTCCCGCTCCTCCGCGGCGCCCTCGTCCTTGGGGAAGCCGTAAAAATCGGCAACAGGCATAGCCGCCATGCCAAGGAATTCCCCGGCAGTCAGGGCGCCGCAGTTCAGGGCGGAAAGAAAAGTCAGGGTTTTCCGCATTTCGGCGGAGAAACGCAGGCTCAGTTCCGTTAAATCAGGTCCTTCGGCATCTTTTTTCAAGACCGCCTCCCCAATGCGCCGTATGGTCTTTCCCATAGCGCGGATAAGACGCCGGCGCTCAAGATGGGCTCTGATCTTTCTAAAACCGGACCTGCCGTATAAAAAGTAGATGACGGAGGAACATACAAGAACCACAACGGCAAACGTCCCGTAGAACAGGAAACTTGTCCCGGGAACGGCGAGCGGAGGGACGGGCCCTGAAATCTCCATTGAAGAAGGCGTCAGAATGGAGGCGATGTCCACGGAAAGACCTGAAACATAGAAAACGCCCGAATTAGGTTCCTCCGCCGGGATATTAAAGGGGGGAATGCTGAGCGTGCCCGGCTCGTATGCCGTAAAGTCTATCAGAAGCTGGAAGTAACCTTTCTGCGGCTCCCTCGCATCCTCGTACTTTCTCATCTCCAGGCGGCTGATAACCAGAGCTTCGCTGCGGGGAAGCGTGGGGAGCCTTTCCCGGATAAAGGGAAACATCCCGGAATAGGCTTCCAGGTGGAGCGTCAGGCGTCCCATATCCCCCACGTAAACGGTTTGAGGTACAAGATACGCCCGGCGGATATCCACCGTAAAGGATAATTCTTCCGCCAGATAACTTAACGTACCGATAATCTCCCCGGCGTCTTCCGCGGAATCTTCCAGTTCCGGGGGAAAAGCCGTGTCTGTTTCCTGGGCGGCGGCTATACCTGCCGTCAGAAACCACATCCAGGAAAGAAGCATCAGGGAATGTCTGAAAACGGCCTGCTTTTTCACCGGAGGCCGCCTTCGTTCCGCATGTGCCTGCCGCCGAAGAAATGTTTAAGCACGGAGGCGGCGTCATCCGCGGTCGAAAGCGTAACGGATGCCGCGCCGGCATGGCGGCAGATCGATTCCCAGAGGAGCGCGCGTTCTTCATGCCACCGCAGCCATGCCTGCCTGAACGACTCCGAACCCGCGTTAACGTGTATACGCAGGCCGGTTTCAGGGTCTTCCAGGCGGAGAAGCCCCCTGCCGGGTATCCGGTTGTCCAGGGGGCTTACGATGCGGATAGCGACAACGTCATGCCGCCGCGCAAGCTCCGCCAATTCCTGTTCCCATTTGATACAGAGAAAGTCGGAGATGACGGCAACGAGGCTGCGTTTTCTCAGGATATGCTTCAGGCCGGAGAGGGCCGCGCCCAGATTGCTCCCCAGGACGGTTTCTGTTTCCCGCGCGTCCTTCCGCCGGTCTTTTTTACCCGGGCCGCTCTGGGCCGCCGGCCTTTCGGGCGGCATAACGCCGCACTGATTCATGGCGGCGTTGACTATCGAAAGAATATACCCCCTCCCCCGGTGCAGGGGGAAAAGCCGGGTAACGGTACGATCAAAAAATACGCCGCATACACGCTGGCCCGCCTTTTCCGCGGAAAACGCCAGCAGCGCCGCCGCCAGTATGCCCTGATCGCAGGGACGGATGATGTCTTCGCCGCGGGAGGCCCGGACCGAACTCTGCATGGAAGCGGAACAGTCCAGCACTATGGCGGTACTCAGTTCCCGCTCTTCACGGTAGAGCTTTACAAAGGGAGTTCCAAAACGGGCGCTGACATTCCAGTCTATAGCATGGGCGTCATCGCCGCTTTCGTAGTGCCGTACCTCATTAAACTCTATACCCTGGCCTTTAAATACCGAAAGAAAATTCCCCGCCAGTATGTCCTGGGCCAGGCCGGCCGATACGAGGGGGAAGGTGCTGATTTTCCGTAAAAGTTCATGCCTTTCCATGCGGTCCTTATCAGGGCAGGGGAACCAGGGAGAGTATCCTCGAAACGACCGTATCCGTATCAATACCGTCGGCTTCGGCCTCGTAGGAAAGCCCAATCCGGTGCCGTAAAACCGGCAGGGCAACGGCCTTGACATCTTCGGGCAGTACAAAGGAACGTCCCATAAAAAGGGCCTGTATACGGGAACAGCGGTACAGCGCTATGGACGCACGGGGGGAAGCTCCCGCAAAGATATAGCGGTGAAGCCCTTCCCGGTTGTTTTTACCCGTATCAGGACGGGTCGCGGTAACCAGGGAAACTATATAACGGGCAATCTGCTCGTCTATATGGATATGTTCGGCAATTCTGCGGAGGGTATGCAGAACCTGGAGGTTAAGGACAGGCTGTAGGGGCGGCACTTTGGATTCGATACCGTAACCCGGAAACGGAGAAGTCAGGGCAAGAATAGCCAGTTCTTCATCGGGCCGGGGATAACGCAGGAGCAATTTGAAGAGAAAACGGTCCAGTTCCGCGTCCGGCAGGGGATAGGTTCCCTCGTGCTCAATAGAATTCTGGGTGGCAAGGACAAAGAACGGTTCCGGCAGGGGATAACTGGCCTCGCCTATGGTAACCTGGCGCTCTTCCATGGCCTCGAGCAGGCTGGATTGCACCTTGGCGGGCGCCCGGTTAATCTCGTCGGCAAGGATCACGTTGGCGAAAACCGGCCCCCGCCTGACGCTGAAGGTTCCGGCGGCCTGCTGCCATACCAGCGTGCCGGTCAGATCGGCGGGGAGCAGATCGGGGGTAAACTGTATACGCTTAAAGCTGAGGCCGGTAATTTCGGCAAGACTCTTGACCGCGAGGGTCTTGGCAAGACCCGGCGTCCCTTCTATAAGTATATGTCC
Source organism: Treponema sp. (assembly GCA_031276295.1). Classification (GTDB taxonomy): domain Bacteria; phylum Spirochaetota; class Spirochaetia; order Treponematales; family Breznakiellaceae; genus JAISNI01. Next base: position 409 of record JAISNI010000107.1, on the reverse strand, counting down.
GCCGGCAATAAGTACCATAAGCAAACCGTCTATCATTTCACGCTGGCCTACGACGCGCTTGGCCAGTTCCCCGCGCGCGGCTTCCAGGATATCGGCATAAGGTTTTAGACCGGCCTCCGGCCCGCCCTGCACGAGAAGATCCGGCTCTGCGCCGCTTTCCGCAATAATCCCATCCATGCTCTTATTATACCAGGTGCGGGGAGAAGATGGAAGGGGGAAGCAGGAATTCCGAATTTAACCGCAGACCCTCACGGACAGAACGGACTAAACCGATATGAGAGTATGCAAAAAGATACAAAGGAAGAAAAACTACGGTATGAAAACGAAAGCTTTCGTATCCGGGGGTGTATGTACGAGGTAAACAAAAAACCGGGCATAGGTTTCTTAGAGGCCGTATATCAGGAAGCCC
>JAISNI010000005.1 GCA_031276295.1 Treponema sp. | reverse complement strand
CCCCCCCCCCCCCCCCCCCCCCATCAGATACAAATTATCAACACTGCTTGGCATATATGCTTTTCCTTTTCCGACAAACATTACCGGCACAACCTGCCGGCACGGATTTCCAGCCAAGAACCCTTCCAAAGGCGTCAAAAACTTTTCTAGGATATTCTGCCATAAGTTTCAGCATCTGTCAACCAACTTTTGAACAAATTTTCGTTTTTTTGTAATTTTTAAAGCCAGGAAAAAGAAGCCCCAAAATACGCTATATATAGTGTACCCTGGAACATGATACACCATATATAGCCTATAAACATAGCCCGATAGCCCCGCTTTCGCGGCACAGGCATTATCTGGTTACGCTATGCAGTACCACGGCGGTAATACTGCATCCGGCGCAACAGGATTCTAGGAATTGCAGAACTTGTCCCGCCGGGTCAGCCACTTGCCGTTGGTAAAGTCCGGTATCGCCACCGGAGCGCCGCCTGCGGCGATGGAATCTTCGGACAAGGCGGAAATGCTCATCCACGATGCCATGTCGTATATGTCGATGGGGACGGGGGCGCCTTCGCGGACGGCGTTGAAGAAGGCCGTGAACTCCAGCCAGTCCATGCCGTCGTGGCCGCCCTGCACCCCCTCCTGTATGTACCGCGCCCACAGGGGGTGTTCGTATTTTTCAAAATAGGTGTCCGCGTTGCCCCAGAGCCCCTGGCTGTTGAAGTCGAACTTATCGTGAACGCCGTCCAGGAAAATTGTCTTGTTGTCCTCACTGAACATCCCTTTGGTCCCCTGGACGTGGAAGGCCCGCGAATAGGCCCGGGGTAGCGTGGTGTCCAGGGTTAGGACTATCGTTTCCCCGCGGGCGCAGGTGATGACGGTGGTTACCACGTCCCCCTGGGCAAACCTGAGTTTCGCGTCCGGGCTTTCCGCCCCCTTGCGGGCGGCGATGTAGTCGCGGAGCCCCGCCGCCTTTGACGCCACGGAGTTGAGTTTTACCATGCGGTTCCCCCGGTTGATATCCAGCACTTCGGCGATGGGCCCCAGCTCGTGGGTGGGGTAGTTTTCGCAGTTCCGCAGCAGGTAGTTGTCCTTGCGGTAATGGCGGTTTTCCCAGCCGTTCGCTATTTCCGCTCTAAGGTCGTGGCGGTAGCCACCCTGGCAGTGGACTATCTCGCCAAACAGGCCCTGCCGGACCATGTTGAGGACCAGAAGCTCGTAGCGGCCAAAGCAGCAGTTCTCCAGGAGCATGCACTGGATCCCGGTTTCCTCCTGGGTGCGGACGAGGCGCCAGCAATCGTCGATGGAATAGGCGCCCCCGACCTCCACCGCCGTGTAAAGGCCGGCCCTCATGGCGGCGCAGGCGATCTCGGCGTGGGGGGTCCAGCCCGGCGAGACCAGGACCGCGTCCAGACCCTTCATGGCAAGGACTTCCCGGTAGTCCCCGGTAACAAGGGGCTTCGGCCCGCCGGGCGCGGCTTCCGCAACTTTCGCGGCGGCCTGGTTCCGCCGGTCCTCGTGGATATCGCAGAGCGCTGCAACCCGTACTTCCGCACGCGGGAGGATACAGGCTTCCACCAGGCCCCTGCCCCTGCCGCCCAGACCAATGACGCCAATACTTACCGATGGTTTCATAACTACCTCTTGTCCAAGTATAGCCAGGCCGGACCGGGGCTTCTATCCCCGTTCCAGGGCATCGCCCCGCCAGGGGGCTGACGGCCCGTTGGCGGGACTGTTCATTTTTTTCTGTTCTGTTTTTCACATTCTGGACGGTCTGGCGGCTTACGCCGATATGGTGTGCGATGTCCGCTTCGGCGTCCGGTTTCCGGCCGTCCGAGGTATCCAGGGCAAGGATTACGGCTGCCCGCTTTACTAATTTGACGCTCCGTTTCCCGGTTTTCGTAAATACTTCCAGTTCATGCCGTTCTTCCGGGCTGAGCGTTATGTTCCGCTTGGTTCGTATCATAGGTAGTATCCTCCCGCGAGAATACTACCGTTTCCCTCATTGTATGTAAAGATTTAGATGTTACGGTGTACTAGCAGTTTGTCGCGCTGAAGCGCAACAAACTGCTAGTCCGTCTTTAGAACGGCCTGTCCGCCAGATACTTGTACTCTTTCCACACCCTTTCCACCTGGGCCTTGGCCTTGGCAAGAAGCGCGTCCGCCCGGTCGGAGCTGGCCGCCTTCAGGCCCTTAAAGCGGACTTCCTTGTACATAAAGTCCTCAAGGCTTGTGGTCGCTTCCTTGGAGTCAAGCTGGAAGGGGTTCTTCCCCGCGTCTTTAAGCCGCGGATCATAGCGGTAGAGGGGCCACAGCCCGCAGGTAACCGCCGCTTTCTGCTGATCAAGGCCGCGGCTCATGTCTATACCGTGGTTGATGCAGTGGGAGTAGGCAATGATGATGGATGGCCCGTCATAGGATTCCGCTTCGCGGAAAGCCCTGATGGTCTGAGCCATATTGGCCCCCATAGAGATCTTGGCTACATAAACGTAGCCGTAGCTTATAGCCATAGCCCCCAGGTCTTTCTTGGTAATCTCCTTGCCCGCCGCCGCAAACCGCGCGATTGCCCCGATGGGGGTTGCCTTGGACATCTGACCGCCCGTGTTGGAGTAGACCTCGGTATCCATAACGAGAAGGTTCACGTTCCTGTTCGACGCCAGCACATGATCCAAGCCACCGTAACCTATATCGTAGGCCCAGCCGTCGCCGCCCAGCACCCATACCGATCTCTTGATAAAGTGATCGGCCAGGGAGAGGAGCAGTTTCGCCGTAGGCTGGGAAGCGTCTTTCAACGCAGCTTTCAGTTCGTCCACCAGTTTGCGCTGGGCGTCAATTTCCTGGTCGTTCCCCTGGGGGTTTGCCAGTATCTTGTCGATAAGGGAAGCCTGAATACCTTCGGCCTTGGCCTTCAGGGCTACTTCCCGTACATGCTCGGCGAGTTTGTCGCTCGTAAGCCTCATACCCATACCGAACTCGGCCGCATCCTCAAAGAGGCTGTTGGACCAGACCGGACCGCGTCCGTCGGCGCGTTGCGCATAGGGGGTAGTGGGAAGGTTCCCACCGTAGATGGAGGAACAGCCCGTAGCGTTGGCGATAATAGCGCGGTCGCCGAAAAGCTGGGAGAGGAGTTTGACATAAGGCGTTTCACCGCAGCCGCCGCACGCGCCTGAAAATTCAAAGAGGGGCCGCTTAAATGCAAGGCCCTTCTGCGTACCCAGGTTGAGTTCCTCCGCGGGAACTTCGGGCAGACTCTGGAAGAATTCCCAAGCTTTAACCTGTTCCTCATGGTACACAACGTCATCCGCATAGGACTTCCAACTGAGAGCCTGGGGTTTGGACGCATCTTTTGACATGGGGCAGGCGTTAATACAGACGCCGCACTCCATACAATCTTCCGCGGAAATAATAAGGCTGACTTTCTTGCCGTCTACCGGCTTGGGCCTGATAGCGGCGCACTTAAAACCGGCGGGCGCTTTTGCGGCTTCGGCATCGGTTAGGTTCTTCATGCGGATGCAGGCATGGGAACATACCATAGAACACATACCGCACTGGATACAAACATCGGGGTTCCAGGTTGGCACCCGTTCCGCAATGGCGCGCTTTTCGTACTGGGTTGTGGCGGTGGGGAAGGTGCCGTCTTCGGGTATCTTACTGACCGGCAGTTTATCCCCTTCCTGAATGGACATGGTTCCCAGCACTTCCCTGATCCAGGGATCTTTGGCCGTGGCAAAGGGCTTTTTCATGTGTATGGAACCCTCGGTCGCGGAGGGATACTTTACTTCCTGTACGGCCGCCAGTGCCATATCAATAGTGGCATAGTTCTTTTCCACTACATCGTCGCCCTTCTTCCCGAAAGATTTCTTGATGAATTTTTTCATGTATTCAACGGATTCGGCTTCCGGAAGTACGCCGGATACCTTGAAGTAAGCGGCCTGCATAACCGTGTTGATGCGGTTCCCCATACCGGCCTTGCGGGCAATTTCCGCCGCGTCAATGACAAAGAACTTGAGCTTCTTGTCCAATATCCGCTTCTGGGCTTCTACCGGGATTTCCTTCCATACGTCGGCGGCGCTGAAGGGGCTGTTGAGGAGGAAGGTGCCGTTCTCCTTTGCATAGGCAAGCAGATCGTAGGTTTCCATATAGGAGAACTTGTGGCAGGCCAGAAAGTCTGCCTTGGTGATAAGGTAGGGCCGCCGTATGGCCTTTTTACCGAAACGCAGGTGAGAAACGGTAAAACCCCCGGACTTCTTGGAATCGTAGGAGAAGTATGCCTGAGCGGAAAGCTCCGGTTTTGCGTCCCCGATGATCTTGATGGAGTTCTTGTTAGCGGTAACCGTACCGTCGGACCCAAGGCCGTAGAACATAGCCTCGTTCATACCCTCTTCGGCAAGCACGAAGTGTTCATCGTATGCAAGGCTCTTGCCCTGAATGTCATCCTCAACACCGACCATAAAACCGGCGATCTTCTTACCCGAAAGGTTGTCAAAGACAGCCTTGACCATTGCGGGGGTAAATTCCTTGGAACCAAGGCCGTAGCGTCCGCCGAGTACCAGCGGATACCCGCTGAAGTGCGCTTCTCCCGACGCCTGCACTTCGCCGATGGCGGTACGGACATCCTCGTAAAGGGGTTCGCCCAGGGCGCCCGGTTCCTTGGTGCGGTCCAGAACGGCAATAGCTTTTACCGTGGCGGGCAGGGCCTTGACAAAGAGCTTTGCATCAAAGGGACGGTAGAGCCGTACCTTGAGGAGGCCGACCTTTTCGCCCGTGCCCTCCAGGTATTCTACCGTTTCCTCGCAGGTTTCCGCGCCGGAACCCATAACGACAATCACTTTTTCGGCATCCTTGGCGCCGAAGTAGTCAAAGATATGGTAGGCGCGTCCGGTGAGCTTGGCGTACTTGTCCATCTCGGCCTGTACGATACCGGGAACCTTGTCGTAGTACCTGTTGACCCCCTCACGCCCCTGGAAGTAGGTATCGGGGTTCTGGGCCGTACCGCGGATAGACGGCCTTTCGGGGCTCAGCCCCCGCAGACGGTGGGCGCCGACAAGGTCGTTGTCAATCATCTGCCGCATTACGTCGTAGGAGACTTCTTCAATTTTTTGCAGCTCGTGGCTGGTCCTAAAGCCGTCAAAGAAGTGGAGGAACGGGACACGGGCGCGCAGGGTAGCCGCGTGGGAAATTACCGCAAGATCCATCACTTCCTGTACGCTGTTGGAGGCAACCATTGCCCAACCGGTCTGACGGCAGGCCATTACATCCTGATGGTCGCCGAAAATCGACAGGGAACTGGTAGCCAGCGCCCGCGCCGCAATGTGGAACACCGTGGAGGTAAGCTCGCCGGCGATCTTATACATGTTGGGAATCATCAGGAGCAAGCCCTGAGAAGCGGTAAAAGTAGTGGACAAAGCCCCGGTAGTCAGGGCGCCGTGGACAGCCCCCGCGGCTCCGGCTTCGGATTGCATTTCTACAACCTGGGGGATAGTATCCCAAAGGTTTTTCCGGCCCTGGGCAGAAAACTCATCAGAGACTTCCCCCATGGGACTGGACGGCGTAATCGGATAAATCGCAATTACTTCACTCAAGGCGTGGGCTACATAGGCCGCAGCCGTGTTACCGTCAATCATAACCATGTTCTTATCAGCCATTATTTTTCCTCAATATTAGGTAGGATTACTTATAATTTAGTCTTTTTCATTTAATTATGCAAGGCATGTTTAAGACAGCCTCACCGGATAGCCGGTAAAAAGGGCGGTTCGTACCGCGTTACGGATTCTGTGCGGCAGGTACGATTCTTTTCTTGTTCCATTCCGGCAGCAGTGCTTCGGGCCCGCAGAGAATCGCGCCGATAAGAGCCGGGGAGCAGGCATCCAGCACGTTTTCCAGAATCGGCCTTTCGGCGGCGCTAAAATCGGAGAGCACCCACCCGGCTATGTCCGTATGATTGGGCCGCCCTATGCCTATACGCAAACGCCAAAAGTCGGCCGTGCCGAAATTCCCCTTCATGGAACGGAGGCCGTTATGTCCGCCCAGGCCGCCGGAAAACTTAAACGAGGCAAAGCCCAGCGGCAGTTCAAGCTCGTCATGCACCAGGATGATGCTTTCAGGAGCAATCTTGAAGAAAGAAGCGGCCGCAATGACGGCATCGCCTGAGAGGTTCATAAAGGTTTCGGGCATAAGGAAATGCACCCTGCCCGACTGAACGGCCTGTTCCGCCGGCTCATCAGGCGGTGAAGACGCAAATACGGTCAAGGCTTCCCTGTCCAAAGCGGCATAAAGGCCCTTGTATTTCCGCTGCCAGCTAAGAGAAGGGAAAAAAGGCAGATGTTCGGCCAGCAGCCGGCCGGCGTTATGCCGGTTATGGGCATACTGCCCGCCGGGGTTTCCTAAAAATACAAGTAAATCTATCATAATGTTACATCCCGCGTCTGTTTTTAGTGGTATATTTATGGTATAGTATGATGTAGATAAACACTCCTCGCTAGGGGGCGAGCCTCCGGTATTTCGGTAATTTGAACGGGTAACGGCAAGAATTCATTGACAGATTGTCTTTTTATGCTATAATAAATAAGAAATTTGTCTATAACTTGAATGTAACTATTAATCGTTTGTTCCCGGTTTTAAGGCACTGAGGCGGATAAAATTTTGATGTTCCAACGTGAATCCTTAAACCCATTCGGCAATAGTTCCAGAAATTCTATAATTATTAATGTGGGGGACCGTATGACTAATGGACTATGCTTAACCGTTTTGATTGTCGATGATTCACGTTATATGAGAAACATTGTCAGAAGTTATTTTTCCGAACTGAATTTTGCCTGTACCTATCTGGAATCGCCGGATGGAAAGGATGCCCTCAAACAACTGTTAGCCCGGCATGTCGATCTTGTCCTGCTTGACTGGAATATGCCTAAGATGACGGGAATAGAGTTTCTAAAACTGGTTCGGGGGATGGAACCATACAAGGATCTGCCGATTGTCATGGTTACCAGCGAGGGGGCTAAACTCAATGTGGTAGAGGCTTTTAAAAACGGCATCACCGATTATGTGATAAAACCCATAGACGGTGAAATTTTCAAGGAAAAAATTTTGGAAATATTTGATCCTGATGAAATATATAGGAATAAGTAAGGAACTGTACAGAAATAACATGGCCGTTTGGTCATTTTATTTCCTTATTGCATAAGCAAATAAAATGCCGTGCATTTTATTTATGTACAGTTCCTAAAGAAAGCAGGTCCGTAGATTAGTTTGCTAAATATAAGGGAGAATTATGGTAATTAATATTGAGCAATACGTCGAGCCTTTTATTGACGTATGTGTAAAAGTCTTCAAGAAACTTGGAAAAATCGAGATAACCGCGATGCGTCCCTATATCAACAATAAAGATTCGATAGGAGAATGGGATGTTTCTGCCGTAATAGGATTTACCGGTGAAGCCCGGGGTGCGGTGGTTATTTCCATGAAGAAACATCTGACCCTCCGCATGGTAAAGGAACTTGCCGGAATAGAGGCCGAAGACCTCAACGGAGATGTGCTTGATGTGATAGGCGAAGTGCTCAATATCATTGCAGGAACGGCCAAACAGCGCCTGGAAGAAGATTTTTCTCTGATTATATCCCTTCCTTCTATAGTGCGGGGCATAGAACATTCTATCTGGTGGCCGGGAGAACACCCCCGAATTATCTGTATACCTTTTAAAGTTTTTGAAAATGAAATATTCAATCTTTCAGTTTCGCTTGAATCGCTATAGAAAGGTGGCAGTATGAGCCTAAAAGTTAAATTTTTTGCTATTTTTATTGCGCTGGGAATCGTAATATCCTTGTTTATGTATATTCCCTATACAGATTACATTGAAAGAAGCTACAGAACTACTCTTAAACAGGTAGTAACCATGATTGAAAAACAGTACCCGGTTTTGCAGGCTACCTATTACCTTATTGGTGAGGGAGCGGCAAGAACCGACGAGTTCTGGGATCTGACATCCAAAATGAATGATATCGTGAACGCTTTTGACCTTGCCAGTATTTTTTATGTACGGAGATACTACAATACCTTCCAAAACATCTTTTCTTCAACACAGACGCCCGGCGCGCCTTATGAGGATACCTTATCCATGTATTACGCGCGGGATGTTCCTGTTTATTTTGAAATGGCATACGAGTCAAAACAGTTGCTGATACCCAATGCGCCCTATACCGATGAAAACGGTACCTATATATCGGCCTTTCTGCCCATAACCAGGAATGATGAAGTTGTCGGCATTCTGGTTGCGGCAATGGACATATCCCATATCAACTCTCTGAGGATGCAGGCCGTCCTCTTATTGTTTATTTCTATCACCGCGGCGGCGGTAGCCTCGATAGTTTTGGCGGATTCCGTTACCACTCCAATTATAAAATTAAAGATAATTGCGGAAGCGCTGTCAAATGCAGATTTTAACTTTAATATAACCAAATTTAGAAAAGATGAACTTGGAGACATGCAGCACGCCATGATAAAAACCCGGAATAACTTGCATAAGATGATGACGGATCTTCAGAGCGAACGGGATACCATCACTATCATGCAGGATAACCTTAAAGCCGGGATTTTCCTTATGGATAAAGATTTTATCATCCAGCCGCAGTATTCGGCAGCCCTGGAAGAGATACTCATGGCAAATAACCTGGCGGGTAGGGATTTTGTATCCTTTCTGGCATCTTCCTTTACCGCCAAGGATCTGGAGGGGGTACGGGATTATTTTTCCATGATGATCAACCGCAGCGTCAGCCAAAAAAAACTTGAAAATATGAACCCTCTCAGCGAATTGACCTATATAAGCGTAGAAACCAATAAGGAGAAAATCCTGCACTGTGAATTTGCGGCTATTGATCGGGGGAAGGAAGAAATATTTATTCTGGCAACTATCGAGGATATTTCCCGTGAAAAGCGACTGCAGAAGAAACTTGAGGAGGAACAGCGTAAACAAGAAGGGGAGATGCGTTCCCTCTTTGAGATTATTAAGGTGGAACCGCAGGTTTTAAGCGATTTTATGTCGGATGTGGAACATAACTTCAACCGGATTACGGTAATTCTGAAAGATCAGAATGTCAAGAGCCAGGATGCGGTAGTTGAGATATATCAGTATATTCATGCGGTAAAATCAGACGCGTTTATCTTGGGGCTGGAAGATTTCGGCTATAAACTCCATGAACTGGAGGCAGAACTAAAAAAATTACGGCAAAATTATCGTATTGAGTTTAAGGATATGCTTCGTATAACTATCAATATTGAAAAAATCTTCCAGGAACAGGATAAACTTAACACGATAATAGAGAAGCTGCGGTTGTTTAATATCGGCGGAAGCAGGAATCAGTTTAATGCTGAAAGTATGTTTACCGAATCCCTCAAACGGGCCAGCGAAAGAATTGCAAAGGAACTGCAAAAGAAAGTGCAGTTACAGATGGAGATTGAACTTCTGGACCTTAAAAACATTCCCCGCCGCGAAATAAAGGAGACGCTTATTCAACTTATCCGCAATGCGGTATACCACGGTATTGAGAGCCCTGAAGAACGGATAGCCCGCGGGAAAAACGAGGTCGGCACGATAACGCTTTCCATGGAATTAGAAAATGACAACCTTCATATCATCCTGAAAGATGACGGAAGGGGCATTGACTTTGACCGTATCAGGAAGATGGCGGAAGAAAAGAGCCTGATTAAGACTGCCACGGTGAATAAAAACTACCTAACCCACCTTTTATTCACGCCCGGCTTTAGCACATCCGATAGCGAGAATACGTATGCGGGCAGGGGCATAGGCTTGAGCCTTGTCCGCGCCCATATACACGATCTTCACGGGACAATAAAATTGCAGAGTATACAGGGCAAAGGAACAATCTTTACCATATCCATTCCCGTTGAAACAGAATTGGATATTAACCAGGTGTCATAACAGCCTGCCGCACGGACTTTTATATGATGGTGCGCCGAAGCTCCTGCAAGGTTCTTTCCGCTTAGGGTTAAAGCTCATCCCGCCGTATGATGACTTTAGAGATAAGGCCGTACTGAACAGCCTCTTCCGCATTCATCCAGTAATCGCGGTCGGTGTCCTTTTTTACCTGTTCAACAGGAGCGCCGGTTTCCGCCGCAATGAGTTTATTGATCTTTTCCCGCAGCTTATCCAATTCGCGTGCGTGGATCTCTATGTCCGTAGCTACCCCGCGTATGCCGGAAAGGGGCTGGTGGATAAGGTAATGGCTGTTGGGAAGGCCGACACGCCTTTCCCGGGGGCTGGCAAGCGCGATAATAGCGGCGGCGCTGGCTACAAGGCCCATACCGATGGTCCAGACCGGCGGCCTGACAAAGCGTACCATGTCGAAGATAGCGTATCCTGCATCGGCATCCCCGCCGGGGGAATCTATAAAAATGCGGATAGGATCATCCCCCATGTCCTCAAGCAGGAGAAGCTGCCTGATGGTCCGTTCAGCTAAATCTTTCTTTATCTCGCCGGAAAGTAAAATAGTCCGGGTTTTAAGCATCTTGCCAAGCAGGGCATCGGAGTCTGAGCGCTTTTCTTCCTGGGCATCTTCATCGTCTTCATCGTTGATTCGTGTTTTATCAAACTGATCCTGAGTATCAAGCCGATACTTTGTAAAATTATTCATTAATTCCTCCAGGGATGTTTTGTATATAATATTGGAATTACCGCATTAAAGCAATGGATAAAAAGCATTCCGTCAGGAATATGGCGTGTTCCCCATAACAAAAGGGTTCAATTTTTATCAATTTTTCACCGGGATGTATTTTCATAGTTCTATTTTTTTGTTATTATTGTTTGTAATTAAAATGAAAAAATCCTGGAAATCAAACTATGCAGCCATTCTTATAGCGGAAACCTTGGCCATTATGGGCTTTGCCCTTTCCATGCCGGTTATTCCGCTCTTTCTCAAAGAGGATCTTGGCATTGTTGAGCCTGAACTGAAAATCTGGGTGGGGGTCATCCAATCGCTTGCTGCCGTCTCCCTGGCGATATTTGCGCCTATCTGGGGCCATTTTGCCGATATTTACAGCCGCAGGCTGATGCTTCTGCGCGCGATGTTCGGCGGGGCGGTTATTGTCTCTCTTATGGTCTTTGTCCAATCTCCCTGGCAGCTCCTGGTTCTCCGTACCATTCAGGGGTGTTTTACCGGAACGGTAGCCGCCGCTACGGTACTGACTGCCGGTATTGCCCCGCCCGCTCAAATTGCCCTGGCCCTGGGCCTTCTCCAGACCGGTGTCGCGGTGGGGAATTCCCTGGGGCCCCTTGTCGGCGGTCTGCTTTCCGATTTTCTGGGGCATAGGATTGCGTTTTTAAGCACCGGCATTGCCCTGGCTGCCGCCGGATTCATCGTTCTTAAATGGGTGGAGGACGATTCTATGCCCCGATCAAGGATAAAACAGAAGGGCCTTCATTTTTTCCCGGATGTTAAGCCTATCCTCAATTCTCCGGTATTGATCACCCTGATGATGGTAACATTTACTATTCAGGCGGCGAATACCATCGCCGGCCCCATGCTTCCGCTCTTTCTTGGAGAGCTTCTCCATGATGCCGGCGAAACATCGCGTTTTTTGGGTTCTTCCACGGGTATCGTGCTGGGCGCGGGAGCGGGGGCTACGGCGCTTGCCGCTTTTCTGGTAGGGAAGTACTGTACCCGGTTTGGCTACTGGAAAACCCTCATCTTCTGCCTTGCCGCGGGGGCTCTCCTTACCGTCCCGCAGACCTTTGTTTCCAACATGGTACAGCTTACTATATTTAGGGCTTTGGCATCCTTTTTTATAGGCGGCGCGGCCCCGGTACTGAACGCCATCATTGCGGTCAGCACGGAAAAGGAGCATCAGGGCAGCGTATACGGCATTAACTCTTCGATTTCCTCAACAGGCGGCGCGCTTGGGCCGGTTATAGGTTCGGCCATTGCCCTGTTCAACTACCGGTCGGTATTCCTGGGCACCGCTGCGCTCCTGGGTTTTGCCGCACTACAAACCTGGAGGAGCAGGCGCAATGCCCAAAATGCCCACAGGGAGATAAAAACGTAGGGGTTTGCGGGGCTGTGTAATAGGCGGAGCGGAAGTCTTAACGTGCCGGTAAGGTCCGTTCATCAATATCTAAAGATAAGACCTATAATGTCGTCGCAGTATGCACGCTGCCGGGGGGAGGTAAAGGCTGTTGTAAGCGCCGCCTGAACCGCGGGGCGGGTAAAGGATACCCCTGCCAGGGCTGAGGGAAGGGCCAGGATGAAGGCTTCGTCCATAGCATCGGAAAAAAACCGGCTCTTGGCGATACGGTTTTCCGATGCGTCAATGAGGATATCAATATCGCCCCAGGCAAAGCGCGCCCCTGTCTCAAACTGAAAGGGCGGATTCTTGCCGTACTTCCACTCAGGATCAGCGAATTTTGCCTCCAGCGCGGAAAGCCGTTCCCGGTCAAGCAGGCTCTTGTCCAGCGGCCTCCCCTCAAGGCGGTATACCTCGTCAAAGGCGGCGGTCAGGTAGTGCTGAAGCGCCGGTATCGTCAGATTCGGACTGCACTCGGTAAGGTTTATCATCCGTTTCCTCACCGATTCTATCCCCTTGGCCTTGATCTTATCGGTATGCACGGTAAGGTATTGCGACGCCGCATTCAAATCCGCGCTTACCAGCAGGGTTCCGTGATGATAGGCATTGTTCCCGGAAAAATAAAATGCGTTGCCGGAAAACTTGCGCCCTCCGGTCTCTATATCATTCCGCCCGCTTTTATAGGCATCAATCCCGGCCGCCTGAACGGCCCTCAAAATCACGGTACTTTGCTTCTCCGTATCATAGTCGTCCTTTGGAATGAGAAAAGTGAAGTTCAGGTTCCCCAGATCATGGTACACCGCGCCTCCACCGGAAAGTCGCCGGGCAAGAAAACCTCCCGACGCTTCAAGGTCTTCAACACGGCATTCCTTCCAGGCATTCTGGTTCCGCCCTATTACAACGGTATGCCGATTCTGCCAGAGGTAGAGGATGCAAGTATCCCTTTCAAGGCACTCAAGCAGCAGAGCCTCAAGGGCAATATTCCGGTAAGGATTCGTCTCATCGGTTATAACCGTAAAGATTCTTTCTATCATAATGCACACCTTAACGGGGACCCGCTTATGTCGGGATAAACGCACCGCGCTTTGCTGCGGACGGCATATACGGCAGGCTTATATATCCGGCGCATTCCGCAAAAGATAATCTTCCGCTTCCTTGCACCACAGGCTGTTATTTCCGGCTATTATCTCCGCAAGGGCGGCATAAAAGGGGTCTGTCTTTCCCTTTTCCGCAAGGTCCGCGAGGGCGGTCAGCGGAAGATTTTTATGGGTATAGATGAGTTTTTTACCCCCCGGTATCCTGTCCAGGTTGAGCGTGGTTTCGGCCGCCGCGTTCAGGCCGCCCACATGGGTGATAAGGGATGAGGGATTAAGCCGTTTTGCCGCCATCATGGTCAAGGCTTCCTTCATATCGTCCGTATTGCCGCCCGATGTTCCCACCAAGTGATGCGATTCGTAGTGTACTGCGTAAAAGTTAAAGAGGGCGGAAAAGGCGGTATCCGTTGGACCTGCGAAAAAGTTGAGGCAACCGTCGCCGCCCAAAAGCCGATCCGCCATTTCAACGACCGGCTTTACCGGAGCGAATACAAACACGTCGTTATAGAGTTTGCCGCCGTTGAGTTCTTTAAGGGAAGCTACAGGATCGGCCATATCTTTGGTATTCACATACTCCAGCCTTACGCCGTTTTTCCACGCTTCCTCCACGCTGAAAATAGACGCGGCCCGTTTAAGCCGTGTATCGTCAATATCGGTAACAACAAGGAAGCCCGGCTTTCTATCGCAATGAACGGCATAATCAACGGCGCCAAGCCCCATAGGGCCCGCCGCCGCAAGCAGGGCCAGAGAAGATGATTCCGCAATCCCCATATCATGCACATAAGAGCCGCCCCTTGTATGGTACTGGGCATGGAAAGCCCCGACTATACAGGATATGGGCTCGGCAAGCGAACCTAAATAGAAGCTATCCGCATTGTATTCAAGCAGGCAGCCCATTTCCATGACTTCACGGGGAATGATGATATAGGTTGCATCCCCCCCTATGAACCGGTACGAATAGCCGGGCGCCCAGAGCGTTGCTTTTCCATCGGGACCGGGAACGTTGAGGGCCGGCTGTATGGCAAACCTGTCCCCCGCTTTAAACCGCCCTTTCCATCTGGCCCCTATCTCCACCAGTTCTCCGCAGAATTCATGGCCTATGATAACCGGCTCCGCGCCTAAATCGGCCCGTACCCGCTTATGCTCGTTCCCCAGCGCGGCAAGTTTATGGCTTGACATACAGATAGAGTCGGAAACAATCTTTGCAAGAATCTCATCATCCTTAATCGGGGGCAATTCAAACTCTTCAAGCCTCAGATCATTCCGGCCATGGATACGTACCGCCTTTGTCTTCATGTTTACTCCTTACTTACTTCTGTAACAAACTGCTAGCGCAGCTTTTTCCGCAGCTTACGGCGCCGTTTCTTTTCCTGTTCCTTCTTTTTCTGTTTATCCTTGTTTAAACGCCCGCCTTGATTGACAGCCTCGCCTGTATAGACCCGTACCGGCTCATGGTCGGGCAGTTTTGCGGCAATAAAAAACCATACCAAGCCCAACGCCGCCATGAGAAAAGAGAATATCTGGCCGGTTGAAAAACTGGTAAGCGGATGGGAGACCGCAGGCGGCAGACCGTTTGGAACAAGCTCTATACGGTAGCCCAAATCTGCGTCCGGCTCGCGGAAATATTCAATAAAAAAACGGAAAACGCCGTAACCTGCCAGGTAAAGACCTATGAGGAAACCCTTGAACGGCTTGCGGTTCCTGAAAAACCAGATGATAGCCCAGAGTATCAGCCCCTCAAAGAGGGCCTCAAAGAGCTGCGAAGGGTAACGGGGAAGGTTCATCACCTCGCCAAAACGCGGAACGGGGAAGCCCAACAGTTCCGCCCCTTCCCTAACGGCGGCGTACTCCGGCGACAGGGGGGAAATTTCCCCCATAGGAAAGACCATGCCGAAGCGGCCGGCGGTAATGCGTCCGAAAAGCTCGCCGTTGATAAAGTTGCCCAGCCTTCCGAAGGTGTAACCCAGAGGAATACTTGCCGCAAACATATCCCCTATTTCGCGGTAATCGAAATGTTTCCGCGCCGAATAGACAAGTATAGCCGCAATACCGCCTATTACCCCGCCGTGGTAACTCATACCCTGAAGGCCCGTGAATCTGCCGTTCTGGAACGGCCAGAAGACCAGCCAGGGCTGCTTACGGTAGATATCGCTCGTCTCATAGACTATGGTAGCAAAGATACGCGCGCCCAGCACCAGGGACATAATCCCCCAGAAGAAAAGGCCGGTAAGGTCCTCCTCGCTTATAGGGAAATTCCGTTCTTTTACCTGCCTGCGGTAAAGCCAATATGCTACGCCGAAGGCTATAATATACATCAGGCCGTACCACCGAAAGGGCAGGCCGGGAATAATCTCGGGTTTCAACCATGCAGGAAAGGGGATGGATAAGGGCATGGCGTTTTTTTACACCGATCCGCCGGATATTACCGGCTGCGGAAAGCTATAGACAGGGCAACTCCATATTTTAATAGGTTGCATACACAAACGCTCCTTTAATTCGGTGTAACTATTCAGGCGCAACGTAACGCCAGAACTTTTCTTGTTCTCCAGCAGCCTATTGCGCTTCAGCGCAACAAACTGCCCGTGCTTTAACAAAGAGGCTGAACAGTTACAAGTCGATTTTAATTATGCTTGAGTATACCTTGTTAGTCAAGCGCACGCGTTGCCTTCCCTTTAAATCAGGTAATTATCCTCTTACGTATAACTGAATCTGATAATCCTTTTTGAGGGCCGGCAACAATTCATTCCAAAAAAATTAACTTATTTTTTTCAATTCAGAGCGTCGTGCGTTAACGGCTTGAACTAAGGCTGTTCCCATGTCAGCCAAAATTCCTTCCTGAAAACGCCTGACGGCTTCATCGGTAAAAGAATCCATAGAGAATAACTGCGGACTGTCAATTTCAAGAGCGGCTGCTATCCGTTCCAGCATTTCGGGGGAAGGGAACTTATTTTTTACTTCAATCTGGCCTATGTAATGGGTGGATGTTGAGACTTTTTCAGCCAATTTTGCCTGTGAGATCCCTAAAATTTGCCGTCTCGCCTTCATATTGTAGGCCAATAATGCCCGTAAATTCGTCATAGTTTATTAGAAAGTTTGATTTAATACCCTCGGAGATATGCTCCGCAGAGGCTCATTATTTTAAGTCTATCCTATGGGGGACTATTGACAACTTCCTAAAAAGAATTAAAATAAAATAAACTATATAATTACTATCTAAAAGATAGTCATTTTAACTGCCCTTGAGGGCAGAAAAATCGGTGTCCGGTCGTACAAGGCTGGATATGTCGAAGGAGGCTTTTTATGGAAAAGCTCTACAAGTTATTAGGGATTATTGCCATTGGTGCGGTAATCGGGTTGAGTTTGGCGGGGTGCACAAGCGATGATTGGGCAGTAGTTGCGGACAGCCTTAACAGTGCGAACAATGATTTTGCCAATTCGTACAGCAGTGCCAGCGAGACGGGAATGACGTATACCATTTATAACAGATCATCGGTAACGGTTACCTTATATGACTCAACCGGGGCCGTTTCTATTCCGCCCTACGGGTCCGCATCGGCGCGTTTTAATAACAGCGCGACCATTTACGATGTCTCTTACAGTCCATCCTCTGTAAACATTTCGCAGTCGGGCTATAGTTTTACTTTTACCGACTAAAACAACCCACGTCTGATTACTGCTTTAATCAACCGGCTTTTATTGCCGGAAAGGGGATGTATAGGCGGACTTAAAAAGTTAAAACGGCGTTACGGCGGCACAATACGGTGTTTTGACGGCCTGTTCCGTTTAAAAAGCGGTCCGTATGGATCGTGATTTTT
>JAISNI010000004.1 GCA_031276295.1 Treponema sp. | reverse complement strand
TCTTCGGCGCAGCTTTCCGAATATATTATCAGCAGGCTTGAGGCGGCAGTAGTAAACGGCGGAAAACTGGTCGTGGTAGACCGCGCCAATCTGGACAAGATTCGAGAGGAGCAGGGTTTTCAGCTTTCGGGGGATGTGGATGACAATTCCGCCAAGGATATCGGAAAGATGGTGGGTGCGGGGGCTATTGTTACCGGCTCGTTTATCAATCTGGGCGACGCCTATGGCCTCAGCCTGAAAGCCATAAACATGGAAACCGCGGCGGTAGCGGCGTCGTATCCGGCGGATATTGCCAGAAGTACGCGGATAGAGACCTTACTGGCAAGCGGTGGTGGAGCCGCCGGAACGCAAACGGCGCAAAAGGTAACCACCGGCGGGAATACAGCAGTACCGGCAACGCAGGCGCCGGTAACATCAGCGGCCCAGACCCCAACAGCATCAGCGGTACAAGCCCCGGCAGCATCGGCGGTGCAGTCCCCGACAGTACCGACAGCCTCTGTGCAGACCCCGGCTCAACCGGCGCCTATCCAAAGCAAGCCTAACGAGCCCCTCTACAAAATCGGCGACAAGGGACCTGCCGGCGGGCTTGTCTTCTATGGAACCGACATTAACCGTGCGGATACCACGCCCTCACCGGTGAACCGTGAGTATCAGGCCGGCGAAACCGGTCCTGCCAACGGGCTTGTCTTCTATGGAACCGACATGAGCCGTGCGAATACCACGCCCCCGCCGGTGAACCGTGAGTATCAGGCCGGCGAAACCGGTCCTGCCGGTGGCGTTGTCTTCTATCCTACCGCGCTGGTAAAGGCCGCGCCGCCGCCGGTTACACGGGAATATCAGGTAGGCGATACCGGACCCGCGGGCGGCGTCATCTTCTACGTCAATCCGCAGGCCGGCGACTGGAAGTACCTGGAAGCTGCCCCGGCAAGCACGGAAGAGAATCGGAACTGGAGCCAAAACAACCAAACAGTAGGCGGGACAAAAACCGACATTGGAACAGGCAAAGCCAACACGGACAGACTGGTAAACCACTCTTTAAACGGGGGCGCTATCAACTCGGCGGCGCTGTATTGCGATAACCTTAGTACGGGAGGCTTTGACGATTGGTTTTTGCCAAGCAAGGCCGAGCTTAATCTGATGTTCATAAACCTGAAACTAAGGGGGTTGGGTGGTTTCAAAGAAAAATGGTACTGGTCGTCGTCGGAGGTTAATCAAAACGCTGTATGGATTCAACATTTCAGCAATGGCGTACAGCGTAGCGATTACAGCCCTTCAGAGTATATCGCTGGTAAGCATCAGGCATATCTAGTCCGCGCCATCCGGCAGTTTTAGCGAATAGCCCTTCGCGGCAAGCGAGGGGAGTATTTGTGCTGAGGGGTTTAATACCCCGAATGTAATATCTTATTAAGAACAACAACCTCGCCTTTCAGGCCGAGGTTGTTGTTTGTTGATTGAGACCCCCGCGTTTCCCCCAAAAGGCCGTATGTTTTTCCCCTAAGTACCGCAACTCTCATCTGAGACTCCCGCATCTCCCGGTTGAGCGTACCGCGTCTTGTAATAAAATCGCTTGGCCTTTTCAATGTAATACGCCCATTTGGATAAATTGTTGTGGACCTTCATACTATCTTTTTTCCGCGGTTTTATGGATAATAGAGTTCGCGGGGCTTTGTCGTTTTGCCGTGTTTTCATCAAAACATTGTATATTATTGAAAACAAAAAAAGTTCCGACATTACGCCGCGGCTGAATAGCTACAAGATACTTTTAAATGAGGTACATTATGATTGTGGTATTATCCAGGGGAATTTCTACCCATGATAAAGAGATGGTGCGCATCTACCTGCATGACAGGGGTTTCAGCGTCCGGGAGCAATCCTTTGGGGATGATGCGATAATCGGAGCTTCGGGCAAAGGTGTGGTGGACATCCGCGAGCTTTCTATACTGCCGGGTGTAGAGCGCGTGGCGGCTACCTCCAAACCCTACGAGCTTGCGTCCCGCGAGACCAAAAGCGAGGACACCATCGTTACGGTGGGCGCTTCGGCTTCGCAGATGGGCGTTCAGATAGGCGGTTCCCGTATAACGGTGATTGCCGGGCCGTGCGCCGTGGAAAGCCGGGAACAGATAATGGAAACCGCCGCCCTTGTACGGGAATCCGGCGCGGTTATGCTGCGGGGCGGCGCGTACAAGCCCCGGACCAGCCCTTATTCCTTCCAGGGTCTGGGCATAGAGGGGCTTGAGTATATGAAAGCTGCGGGCGAGGCCTACGGTATGCCCATTGTTACCGAAGTTGTCTCGCCGGATCTGGCGGTTCAGATGCAGGATCTAACCGATATGTTCCAGATCGGCGCACGGAATATGCAGAACTATGAACTTCTTAAAAAGGTAGGTTCCCTGGGCAAACCGGTACTTTTAAAGCGCGGACCTTCCGCGACGATTGAGGAGTGGCTGCTCTCGGCGGAATACCTTCTTGCATCGGGCACCAAGGATGTCGTTCTCTGCGAGCGGGGTATACGCACCTTTGAAACCTATACCCGCAATACCCTGGATATATCCGCAATTCCGGTAGTTAAAGACCTCTCCCACCTGCCGGTCATTGTCGATCCAAGCCATGCCGTAGGCATACGCGCCAAAGTAGCCCCCGCGTCTCTGGCCGCTATCGCCGCGGGCGCCGCGGGCCTTACCCTGGAAGTTCACCCCAGGCCGGATGAGGCCCTTTCCGACGGCCCCCAGTCCCTGTACCCCGAACAGTTCGAAAAGCTGATGCGGGACATTGAAGCCCTGTCCCCGGTAGTAGGAAAGGAACTGCTGCGTACCCCCCGCCCCCACCACTGGACGGCGGCCAGGGTGCGGGCCGGGCAAGGCGCGGCAGGCGTGCCGGAAGGGGGAAGCCCCGGGCCGGGGTCCGAAGCGTCCGATGCCGGCGGTGAAACCGGCATGGTTGTCTTTTCCGGGGTACGCGGCGCATTCGCGGAACAGGCGCTGATGCGGGCCTTTGGCGACGATGCCCCGCGGCTTGCCGTTTCAGGCTTTCCTGCGGTTTTTGACGCGGTCCTTGACGGATCGGCCGTTGCGGGTATTGTACCCGTGGAGAATAGCCTGGCCGGTTCAGTCCACGAAAACTACGATCTCTTCCTGCGCTACCCCGACATATCCATTGTAGGGGAACTTAAACTGAGGGTTATGCACTGCCTTATTGCCCACGAAAGGGCGGATATAGACTCCATCAGCATAGTCCGCAGCCATCCCCAGGGCTTTGCCCAATGCAAGGAATTTCTGGACAAGCATCCTGACTGGACGCTGGAGCCGTGTAATAATACCGCCGTAGCGGTAGAGTCTATAGCCCGCGAAGGCGCCATCAAAGTAGCGGCTATTGCCGGCGAAGCTGCTGCCAGAGCCTTCAACTTAAAGGTGCTTCGGGAAGGTATAGAAACCAACCCCCTCAACTACACCCGCTTTGTCATCATTTCGCGGCGTGTCGGAGAGCGGGCTCCTGTACCGCCAAGCCTCGGTTCGGACAAGCCTAACAAGGCAAGCCTCGTGTTCTCCGTTCCCGATGAACCGGGCAGCCTCTTTGCCTGCCTTAAAATTCTCAGCGAGCGCGGCATCAACCTTTCCAAGCTGGAATCGCGGCCTATACAGGGCCAGCCCTGGGAGTATATGTTCTACGTTGATGTGAGTATCCCTGAAACTGAAGAGCTTTTTAAGCAGACAATTGAAGAACTCAAGGCCAAAACCGAAAATTTTCACTTTTTGGGAATGTACCGGGCATCGCTGTAGAACGAATGAAGTATGACGGCTATTCCTCTGCAACAAACTACTAGCGCGCGCCGGTATTTTTCCAGTTTTCCAGGGATTCCAGCATGAACTTTCGTATGTCAAGGCCGTAGGTTTCCCGGAGGGTTTCCCCGTCCAGCGCCGCCTCCGGCCTGCCGAAGGCTACCAATTTGCCCCCTCCCATCACCGCCGCGGTATCGCCGAAATGGTGTACCAGGTTGAGATCGTGGAACACCCCGATGACGGTTTTGTTGTTTTCCTTTGCCCAAGCAACCAGGTAACGCAGTAACTCGACCTGATGTTTCAGGTCAAGGTGGTTGGTCGGCTCGTCCAGTAAAATAAGATCGGGATTCTGTACCAGGGTCCGCGCCAGGAACACCCGCTGGAGCTGCCCCCCGGAGAGTTCGTTTATCATCCGGTCTTTTTCATCGTAGAGTTCCAGCTTTTTGATGGTATCCGTGATGAGTTCCGCGTCTTCCCCGGAGAGAGTCTTGAGGAAACCTCGGGCATGGGCGTACCTCCCCAGGGCGATGGCATCGTAGACGCTGTAGGGAAAGTACAGTTCCGATGTCTGCCCTAAAAGGGCGATCCTCTTGGCAAGATCCTTCCGGGAAAAGGAGGAAACTTCCTGCGAGTCCATGAGTATGCTTCCCCGGTAGGGGAGGATATGGGCGATGGATTTTAAAAGGGTCGTTTTGCCGCAGCCGTTGGGCCCCACAATACAGAGAACTTCCCCCCGCCCGGCGCTCAGGGTAATATCCCGAATAACGTCTATGCCCTTGTATCCGCTGTATACGTTTTTTATTTCCAGCACGGTTCTTCCCTTTTAAGGCTTTAAGGCCCGGCGCCCTCAGCGGCGCTTAAAATAAACCCAAGCGAAAAAGGGCGCACCGATGATCGCGGTAATGGCCCCCACCGGGAGTTCCGAGGGGGATACGATGGTCCGGGCAACGAGGTCGGTTACCACCAGGAGGGACCCTCCGATGAAAAACGCCAGAGGCAGCACATAGGCGTGGTTGGAACCGATTATTTTCCGCGCCAGATGCGGGGCAATAAGGTCCACAAAACCTATGGCGCCGCTCAGGGCCGCCGTCCCGCCGGTAAGGATGGCGGAATAGACCAGTAATTTCCTCCGGACGCTCCGGGTATCCACCCCGATGGATTTGGCCTGTTCCTCCCCAAAGGTAAGGATGTCCATTTCCCGGGTATATCGGAAAAGCCCCAGGGCCCCCAGGATAAAAAAAGGGAACATCAATCCCGCGTAAGTCCAGCCCTTGAGTGCAAAGCTCCCCATCTGCCAGTAGAGCAGGTTCTTGAGTTCCTCCCGATAAAGGGCGGAGAGGGTGGTAAGAATAGCGTTGACAAAGAGGGAAAAAACCATGCCAAAAAGGATGATGGTGTTATTCGACAGGGTAGTGTCCAGCCGGGATGAAAACCCCAGCACCAGAAAAACGGTGAGGAGGCTGAAAATAAAACCCGCCAAGGGGAGCGTATACCCGCCCACCACGGGAAGGGAAAAGCCGGTGAGGATAATCAGCCCTGCCCCCAGGGAAGCCCCGGCGGAGACGCCGAGAATGTGGGGGGATGCCAGTTGGTTTTTCAGGACGGACTGGAACACGGCGCCGCTCATGGACAGACAGCCGCCCGCCATAAAAGCCAGAAGGGCGCGGGGAAAGCGCAGGTTCCAAACAATGGTAATATTTTTGGGATCCGTTCCCTCAGCCGGGGGCAGGGTGAATATCTTATGCAAAATAATACGCACGGTATCGCCGGGGCTTATGGAAGAACTCCCCAAGGAAGCCCCCGCGCAGACTATCGCCAGAGAGATAAGGCCCCCCGCCGCAATTTTAGAACCCTTCTTCATAGATATCAGGGTATACCGCCCGGGCCATTTGCCGCAATGCCGGGAGGATGCGGGGAGAGGGGCGCGAAGCGGAATTTGCGTCTATAGCGTATACCTCGTTGTTCTTTACCGCGTTGATAACCGCAAAACCGTCCCGGTTTTTTATTTCTTCCAGGGGAACGTCTGTAAAGTCAACCAGGGTGAGGATAACATCGGGGTTCCGCTCGATGACGGCCTCCGCCGAGGGGGAAAACCAGCCCTTTTCCGCGGCGAATATATTTTCGGCCCCGATTATTTCTATCATCTGATTGAGATAGGTTTCCTGTCCGCAGGTTACCATGTAAGGAAAGGGGGATATTTCAAAATAAACGGATTTTCGGGGGCTTACGGATGCGCCGGTTTTGGCTATGGCGTCGATTCCTTCTTTTAATTGGCCGATCAACTCATCCCCCCTGCCGCCCGCCTGTAACACTTCCGCAATAAACCGGATGTCCTCGTATATACCGTCCACCCCGGTACTGGTGGGTATATATACCACCGCGATTCCCGTTTCCTTTATCAACTTGAAGGGATCCTCCCCGGAAGCCATTTGATTATGCCCGGCCGCGATGATGAGATCCGGTTCAAGGCCGATGATAACCTCCGCATCGGGATACGCAAAGTCTATCAACACCAGTTCCCCCCGGAGGCCCGCCAATTCCGCAGAATAGGTATCTACGGCGATAAGCCGCTCCGCCAGCCCCAGGTCGATGATGATCTCCGTGTTGGAGGGCGCGGTGGAGATGATACGTTCCGTTTTGCGGGGCATGGTTATCCGCGTACCGGCCCGGTCATTTATGGTTTTTTGCGCACCGCCCCCACCGCACCCCGCCAGCATTTGTATCATTGCGAGGACGGTAATGGCCATACCGCTTCTGATTAGATATTTCACAATCGCGGAGGCTTTGCATACGGGCGGTGTATTCTTAATTATCACGATTTTTTCTCAAGGCTCTATCCTCGGAGCCTGAAAAAGATTCCGTACCCCAAGGGCCCGGCGGATATTCCCAATCACAGTTACGGGATAGCCCGGGATTCTCACCCAGTTTCTTTGAAATATACCGGGTTCGCCTTGCATTGTCAACGGGGCGCGAATTACCTCAAAATTATTCTAGTATCCCGACATCATTGTAATTGCAGGTTTAAAATAATATAATTCATTTTAATACAATAAAATAAGAAAAAATTAACCAGCAGTTTCATTAGTGTCGAGATACTAGCCGAAAAGGGGCGGTTGCCTAGCAGCCTGTTGCACTTGTGGATTTTTTGCATCGGACCTTTGGTCCGCTTTATGCAAAAAATCCCGATTGCCGGGGCTGCTTTGGCAGTTTGCAAGGTATAACAATTCACTTTCGTGAATTTTTATACGATTTTGCGCTGAAGCGCAACAAACTGCTAGAAACAAAAATCTAGTCGAAATGGCCTAAATTTTTATATTACAAGAAATTACGCAATGATTGTCCCGCCCACGCTGAACTTGCCGAATTTGGAGTAATCATATAAGGTGTAACCATAAAGTCCCCGGAGGAAAAGATGGGCAAAAGGAAACGGTATACACCTGCCGAAAAAGTACAGATTTTGAGAGAAATAGTTGAGGATGGGAAACCGGTAAGTACGGTAGCCGAAAACTATGGCCTCCATCCGAATAATATATTCAACTGGCGTGGGGAACGAAGTTCCCGCAGCAGTTGTTAGAAGAAGCGTCGCGGATATTTGAGATAAAGCGGCTGGACGTGACAGCTAAAGCCGAAGGGAGGAAGGCGGCTGAACTGGAAGCAAAGCTTA
>JAISNI010000201.1 GCA_031276295.1 Treponema sp. | reverse complement strand
TCTTCTTTCCCTGACAGACATCATCGATACCAAGGTCCCCAATCTGAAGGCTAAAATGAACGCCAACAAAGCGGTCCAGGGACAGATGACCTCCGCGGACGGAAAGATATATTTCTTCCCGCGGCTTCTGCTTGATCCCCGTACCCGCCACTACCCCGGACTTACGATCCGTGAAGACTGGTTAAAAGCCCTGAATCTTAGTATGCCTGACACGGTTGATGACTTTTACAAGGTCCTTAAAGCCATAAAAGCCGCCGATTTTGACAAGAACGGAAAAACCGACGAGGCGCCCTTTATGGGGGATTACAAATTCCTCATCTGGGCTTTTGGCGTGGGTTCCCGCGGGGTTAACCAGTTTGATGATTTCTTTGTTGAAAACGGACAGATAAAGTACGGCCCCACCGATCCCAGGTATCGCGCGGCGGTTGAATACCTCAACAAACTGTACAGCGAAGGTTTAATTGTCCCCGCGCCCAGCGGCGATGCCTTAATCCAGGGAATATTGAGCGAAACCGTAGCGTCCTCCTACGCTTCCTGGGCCGGGGGTCTTACCACATACAACAAACTCCTGGCCGGGGCGGGGAAGAATCCGGGATTCAGGGGTGTTGCGCCCCTCAAAGGACCTACCGGCGAAAGAAACGCCCTTTCCCATCATACCGAACTCGATCTGGCAATGGGCGGCGCGATATCCTCTACCTCAAAAAATGTTGACCATGTGGCGCGGCTTTTTGATTTCTTCTACTCCAAAGAGGGCAATATACTTATAGACTTTGGAATTGAAGGCGATACCTACACCATGGTAAACGGCGTCCCCACTTATACCAGCAAGGTGTTGAACCATCCGACCCTGTCCGTTCTCAATTATTTGAATGCCCATGTTTCTTATGTAAGCGGTATTCCAAGCGAACTCCTGGTAGAACATTACCTTGCGACCCTTTCACCGGAGGGGGTTGAAGGCAACAGGATTACGGCGGCGGCCGATGTGCTCAACAAAAAACCTCCGACCCTGCGTTTTAGCGACACCGAAATTGTAGAAGTCCAGGCGCTCCAGAGGGACATTGATACCTATGTGGACGAGAACAGGGACAAATTCATCAACGGAGAGCTGCCCTTCAGCCAGTGGGGCAGTTTCCAGACAGGCCTCCAGCAGCTGCGGGTAAGCCGTTTGGTAGAACTCTACAACGCCGCTTACCAGCGATTCCTGGCGGCTTCCAGGTAAAAAATTAGGACCCGCACAGAAATAACATGATCGATTGGTCATGTTATTTCTGTGCGGGTCCTTTGCGGTTGTCCGGTGTTTTTTCACCGGACAGTTTTTCAATCCCTGGAGGTTTCAAAAGGAAGCAGTTTGAATGATTGATCCCGGAAAAAAAAGAATCTTTACCGCCCGTAACATAACCCTGTACCTTTTCCTTCTTCCCGCCGTTATTTACTATTTTGTTTTCCATTACATGCCCATGTACGGCGCCCTTATCGCGTTTCAGGACTTTAATCCCTTCAGGGGCATGTCCGGCAGCCCCTGGGTCGGGTTTAAGCATTTTAAGGATTTTTTCAACGGCGTCTATTTCTTCAGGCTCCTGCGAAATACCGCTCTGCTTAGTATTTATGGCCTTGTATTCGGCTTTCCCATGCCGGTTATTTTCGCCCTGCTTCTTAATGAAGTCAAATCCCGGAGATTCAGATCCGTAATACAAACTTTAAGTTATATGCCCCACTTTGTTTCGACGGTGATTCTCTGCGGCTTTGTTGTACAGTTTCTGGCGCCAAATACCGGGCTGATTGCCCGGATGATAGAAAAAATTGCCGGGGAACCGGTAAATATTCTTTACCGCGCCGAATGGTTTAGAACTATCTACATAGGTTCCGGGATCTGGCAGGGAATAGGCTGGGGCTCAATTATTTATTTTGCCGCCCTTACTTCAATTAATCCATCCCTGTATGAGGCCGCTGATATGGATGGCGCAAGTCGTATTCAAAAGATAGCCCATATCAGCCTTCCCGGCTTAATACCGACCATGGCTACCCTTCTTATCCTTGATCTTGGGCGCCTTCTTAATGTGGGTTATGAAAAGGTAATACTTTTGTACAACACTTCAACCTATGAGACAGCCGATATAATCAGTACCTATGTTTACCGTTCCGGACTTATAAGCCAGCAGTACAGTTTTGCCGCCGCGGTCGGATTATTCAATTCAGCCGTAGGATTGGTCCTGGTTATCTCGTCAAATTATGTTTCGCGCCGGGCAGCAAATCAGTCATTGTGGTAAAGGTGGAGGTTAAAATGTCTGCGCTTGGTAGAAAATGGTTTAAGCGTACTTCAACGGGGGATATCATAATTCATGCCGTACTTATCGTTATGGGCCTTATTTTTCTGCTTCCCTTTATCTATATCGTGTCCGCATCTTTTTCAAGTCCCTCCGCCATAGCGGCAAATCCCTTTCTTTTTTATCCAAAGGGCTTCAACCTTGAGGCGTATAAACTGCTTTTTTCCGTTAGGATTATATGGCAGGGCTATATCAACAGTATTTTTTATATGTCTACCGGTACAACCCTGAATGTTGTCCTCACCTTACTGGCGGGTTATGCCCTGTCAAAATCAAATCTTCCCGGAAGAAATATCATTACCATATTTTTTCTTGTAACCATGTTCTTTTCCGGCGGCATGATCCCCAGTTATCTCCTGATACGGGATCTGCGTATGCTGGACACCCGCTGGGCCATGATCCTGCCCGGCGCAATATCAACCTGGAATATGCTGGTAACCAGGGCCTTTATGCAGAACAATGTCCCCCAGGACCTTTCCGATGCCGCGGTTGTAGACGGGGCAAGCGAATTTCTTTTTTTCCGGAAAATTGTTCTTCCCCTGTCCCTGCCGATTACGGTGGTCATGATCCTGTTTTATTCATCTGGGCACTGGAATTCCTGGTTTAACGCCTTTTTATATATCAGGAACAGCGCCCTTTATCCGCTGCAGCTTACCCTCATGAATATTCTGGTTCAGGGGCAGATGGGCGATATGGCGGGAAGTCTCAGCGACGATGCGGCCGAGCGGCTTCTTATGGTATTGTCCCTTAAATACGCCATAATGGTAGCCGCCCTTTTCCCCATGATGATTACCTTCCCCTTTGTACAGAAGTATTTTGTTAAGGGCGTCATGATAGGCGCGCTAAAGGAATAAGGACCCATAAGGGCTGTTTTCGAGCACCCTTACGCCATGATTCCCTCTGCATATTGACTTTTGCCTGGGTAATTCCAGTTGCTGCTCCCGCCGGATTTTTTTTGGGCTATTGCACATATTTTCCCTATTGACTAAAATGCTCATGTTTTTCGGGAAAAAAATCACAATCCAAGGATCATAACATGGTAAAAAGAAGAAACTTTAAGGCTGTCCTGGCATTCAACGCATTATGCCTGCGCGACACGCTGTTTTACGTGGTGGTTTCGGTCTTTCCGGTAACATTGTTTTTATTCAAGGAACGATACATCACATGGTATGTGGTTTCGGGATATTTATACGGGCTTGTTGTGTCAAGTATTGTGGGTTTGATCAAAAACCCACGCAGGGACAGTTTTGTCGGCGTTTCGATTAAAATGATAAGGATTATATTGGTACTCTCTTCGTTTGTGATGATTTTGTTGAACAAAAG
>JAISNI010000144.1 GCA_031276295.1 Treponema sp. | reverse complement strand
GTTATAGACACAATCATCGAATTCTGATATGGTAGTTATATACGGCGCCGTACCCAAGCGGTAAGGGAGTGGTCTGCAAAATCATTATGCGGCGGTTCGATTCCGCCCGGCGCCTTTATGGAAAAAGCCCCCTTATGGGGCTTTTTTCCATTTAACGATACGGCTTTAGACGGAATCGAAGGGTTTTGTCCGCCTTTTAGACGCCGCTTAAGCGGCTTCCTTAACGGGAGGAAACACCGTCCCCGGATTTGTAAAACCTTAAAAAATCCTTGATAATACAATATATGTGCTGTATATTGGAAGAATGACGGCAAGGGAAGTCGCGACAAAACTTGAGGCTCATGGTTGGGTGTTGGATAGGATTAAGGGTTCACACCACACTTACGCTAAAGACGCTCAATTCCGGTTCCCTTCCACGGCTCTAAAGACTTGGGTATTCTTGGAAAGCGGATACTCAGGGAAGCCGGTATAAATGATCAGGAGGTATGGCAATGACCTATAACTGTACCATTGAGCAAGAAGGGGATATGTTTATCGTCCAATTCCCGGATATGCCGAATATACAGACTTACGGAAACACCCACGAGGAAGCCCTGGCAATGGCACAGGAAGCTCTTGAGGGCTGCCTGGAATCCGATATTTCCCGCGGATTGTCTATTCCCCCGCCTGCCTATAAAGAGGGCTATTCCGTTCCTGTAGCAAACCATATCGCATTGTCCCTGCGGCTCCGGGAACTCAGGGGGGAGCAGAGCCAGACCGACATAGCCCGGAGGCTGGGGCTTTCCTATCAGTCATATCAGCGTCTTGAAAACCCCCGCAAGGCGAACCCCACGGTTAAGACCCTTGAACGAATCGCCCGTGTCTATGGCCGGGAATTGACTATTTCCATGTAAGCCCCGGCAGCCGGTTACTCAATAACCCGCCGCCTCCGGGGCCGCCCCGGACCATGCCGGGAAAACGCGCCCTATCACTTTGCCGGTATCAGCAAAACGATAGGGCGGCATAAGCGGTCCGGGGCTTCCCCTACCGTATCCCCCGCTTGGCCTCAATAATCACGATGCCTTTGTTGATATAGTCCTTAACGACCACTTCGGAGATGATGCGGCCGTTTATGTGGTTTTGAATAATCAACGGCCGTTCGGCCAGCTGTTGCGCCAGAGTTTCCTGCTGCGCCCGGTTGAGGATCACTTCCCCCGGCGATACCATAGCCGCCACGGTGTCGGCGTTGGCGTGGGGCTGCCCCGGCACGATGCCGCCCGTGGCAAAGGCGGGCATCTTGGGGGGATTGGACGCGATAACCGCTATTTGCGCCCCGGCGGCAACGGTAGCGGCGGTTCCAAACACGCCGGCAAGGATCGGCCCCATAGGAAAGCCCGCTCCCCACCCGGACGCCATCGCCTGGGTAATCGCCAGGGCCCCCGTCACTATCGCGTTTGTCATGTCCATCTCGTACTTTACCTTTGCCGCCTTGTACTCTTCCTCCGCTTTCTCTTTTTTTGCCTTGTCCTCTTGGGCCTTTACCAGCGCGTCATACTCCTCGTTGATCTCCATTTCCCGCTGCCGCCGTCTAAGCTGGTATTCGAGCACCTCGTCATTAACTTCTTTGGCGGCGTTTATCTGGGCCTCCATGTCCTCCGCCCGCCGCGCCTCCATAAAGCCTTCCTCAACCAGGGCCGCCTCCCGCGCCTCTTTGATTTTTTCCAGTTCTTCTTCCAGCGTCTTGTCAATCTTCTCCATCGCGGCCTGGGCCTCTTGCTGGGCTATCGTCGACATGGCCGAAGCGATGCTGGTAAAGGCGCTTACCCCTGCCTGGGCTATCTGCATGGCGGCGCCTTTAAAGTCTATAACCTCTTTTTCCGCATCCCTGATACCGCTTGCCACGGCGTTGTGGTTTTCGTTTATCTTGCGGGTCAGTGTATCCCGCAGGGCTATCTCCTCCTCCGTAAGCCCCAGGCCCCCCCGCTGCGCCTCAAGTTCGGCAAACCGCGCGTTCAGTTCCGCGAGGGCCGCGTTGCGGGATAGTTCGTTTAGGGCAAGTTCTTTTTCCTTGTCCGACAGAATCTCGTTTTGTTTGATTTCCTGCTCGGCCAGCTGGCGGGTGATGTCCTGGTACTCCTCGTCGATTTCCCGCGAATATTGCACGATGCCCTCTTGCGCGGCGGTAACAGAGGCGGTTTTAGCCAACTGTTGGAGGGCGTTGTAGTTTTGGTTTATCGCCTCGGTGAGCATGGCGCGGTGGTTAATCTCCTCCTTCGTAAGCTCCCCGCTTTCCCGGCTGGCGGCTATGGCCGCGTAGCGGGTGTTGAGGGCGGCAAGCTCGGCATCCCGTCCCTTTTCCAGTTCCGCCGCCCGCTTTTCCGCTTCGCTTGCCATGAGGGAGGCAAAGGAGGCCTCGCTGCCCATTTCGGCGGATATTTGTTCGTAGTCGGCGCGAAGGCGGCCAGTCTCGGCGGTGTAGGTTTTTTGGTAGTCAACCACGGTTTGCAGGGCTGCGGCCTCGGCGATATGGGCGGCTTCAAGAGCGGCGATGTTGGCGGCCTGCCTGCTCTCGGTGCCCTCCAGCTTCGTGTACTCGTCCCGCAGGCCCGAGAGGGTTTTGATGTACTGCTGCTCCGCCGCGAGGCGCTGGGACATGGCCTCGTCGGTTTTGATGAACCCGGCCTCCTCCTGGTTCTGTATTTGCGCCAGGGTTGCGCGGTAGGTTTCCCGCGCCTGGTTGAGGAGGTTGGCCGCTTTTTTCTGCTTCTCGATTTTGCTCTCCAGATCATTGTACCGGGCGATCTGTTTTTCCAGGCCGTCGGTGACAATACCGCTTGAAATGCCATTTTCCGCCGCCAGTTTCCCCACGGCGTTGATATAATTATCCAGAGCCGATAGCCGTGCCTGATCGGCCTCCTTATCGTCCATCGCTTTTTTCTCGTGAAGCAGGCTGATTTGCGCTTCCGCGTCCGCAAGCTCCTTTTCGATGTCCTCAAACTTTTTCAAGCTGTCGGCGCCCGCGTCCCCGGTGATCCTTTCCAGTTCTTCCAGTTTTTTCCCCAGTTCCCCGTATCGCGGGATAAGCTCATTGAGCTGCTGCCGCCATCCGGTTATGCCGCTACGTCCGTGCCCGTGGGCATTGTCAATCTTGTTTTGTAATGCCGCTATCTCTTTTCCAAGGGCTTCGTAATCCTGCTTTGTATTCCGGTATTCTTCGGACAGGGTATTGCCGTAATCTTCTACCCCTTCCCGCAGGCGCCTGATGGCCTCTTTGAGCGCGTTTGCCTCTTTGATTGCCCTTGCGGCGCTGTCGATAATGCCCGCGAAGAAATTGGCCACCGGACGGACGGCGGCCGAGAAGCTTTCCCCCAGGGCGGATTTGAGATTTTCTATCCCTTCCCTGAATTTCTCATTGGACATAAAGGCGTCCCGCAACGCGCCGCCTATCGCCTGAACGGTTTTGATTGCGGCGGTAAGGGCAAGGAAGGCCAGGGACAGTTTTTTGACGATGCCGGCTGTCAGTTGCGCCACCTCTTCCCCGGCTCCCTTTAAGCCCTTCTTTATGCCGGACAGTATGCCCGCCCCCGCCGTCTCTCCCGTCCGCGCCGCGCCCTTTTTTATCCTGGCTTCCAGCTTTTCGATGTACTGCTGCGCTTCCATGCCGCCTTTTTTGAGTTCGTCAATTTTTAATCTGATTTCCGCATAGATAGAACCCGCGTTTTCCGCCATCACCTTGCCTCCACTTTTATTTCAAAAACGGACCGTCGCGGGATTTTCCCGCCGTTCGCGTATGAAGGCTGTCCCGTATCCACGGGCGCCCCTCCCCGTTCCAGATAATCCAGCAGCGCCAGGCAGTAG
>JAISNI010000105.1 GCA_031276295.1 Treponema sp. | reverse complement strand
CTTTGGAGAATACCGACAATGATGTGGCTTCCGTCAGCTTGAACAACAATGTTTCGGGGGCAACCGGAAACATTGCATACAAGAGTAAACGCGGATCGGGCCTGACCATAACGGCCAATAATCAGGCAACAACCGGGAATATAACGATAACGGAAGCAACGGGAAATCTTACGGTAGGAACCGGGGGAATAACAACGGAGGGGAATAACACAACGTCTCTGGGACTGACCGCAACTGCCGGCGCCATAACCGTCAGCGAAACAATTACCGGTTCGGGAACAGCCGTAAATACAGGCGGCGAGGCAAGCCTTACGTCCGCGGATAATCAAAATATTACTATTAGCCAGGCGATAAGCGGCTTTGCGCGGCTGGTATTGAAGGCGGGAACCGGTGGTGTGGCCATAAATGCCAGTATCACCGTAACGGGAACTGCCAGTGGAGAAGGCGACACAGGCGCCGCGATATACATTTGGGCGGACGCGATAACAGGAACCGGACCAACAGAAACCGGAGCAGGCGGTAATACGGATATTTGGTATGACACGGCGCCTGACGCAACGTATTTGTCGCATATTGATACAGATGACGACAGGACCTACCATCTTCATCCGCGAAGTAACAGGCACATAGTCTATATGAAAGGAGCCGATCCCAATTTAATAACCGTTTCGGATGCTATGCTCAGTTCCGGTTCCGATGATTATTACTATTTTCAATCTGATTCAGCCCTTGGCACAAATATTACCCTGTATAGCGGCTCCGGTAAAAACATATATATAGTGGATGTGGGGGATAATACATATTCCAATACAAGAACGATTGGATTTGCCATAAACGGCAGCGGTTTTATCGAAATCAAGGGCGCGTATCAATCCAGCGGAGCGCTCACCCTGAACCCCGGAACAGGCGGGGTAAAGCTTGCCGATGGGGAAACATCTGATCCCGCCAATATTACCCTGACCGGCAATGGCTTTTCAACAGGCGGAACCAAGCTGACGCTTTTAGGCGATGACGCTTCTATCACCGCCGCAGGCATCATCCTAGGGGGAACGGTGGACGGGACCACTGCCGGCGCCAATCATCTGCTCCTTGATGTCAGTGGAGCGCCCAATAATACCATATCCGTTACCGGCCCTGTGGGTGGGACAACGCGGCTTGGAGATATTGAAGTCCGCAGTACTAATTCCGCTATAAGCCCCGTCCATGGTGTAACCTTTACCGGCGCTGTTACCGCAAAAAGCTATACCCAGACCGGAGCGGGAGGAACAGGGTCAACGCTTTTCAGTAATGCCCAGGACTACAGCGGTGTCAACGCTTCCGGTAATGGCTTCCAATTTACCGGATCGGCTCTTACCCTTAATGCTGGACTGACAACTTCCGCTACGGCAAACTCGGGCGCCGGCGGCAAGGTGGTTATCGCCAACACCGGCGCTTTCAGTGCCAACTCATCGGGAACCATCAACGCTGGGGGCGCTTTTAGCCAGACCGGCGCGGGAACCAACTCTCTGGCCGCCGGCATCACTACCACTAATGGAACCAGCACAAACGCCTCTATCAGTTTTGCGACAAAGATTACTTTAGTAGGCAACGTTACCCTGGATAGCCACGCCGGAAACGGAACTATCACCCTCGTTTCGGTGGACAATACGGCGGCGGGGTATTTTGGCCTCAACTCAGGAGACGGACTCATCACCGTTAACGGTTCTGTCGCCGTTGATGGGACGGTGACCCAAACCGGAGCAAGTGCCACAACGAAACTTTTCGGGGACGTTACCACGAATAATCAAGCCATCAGCTTTGCTGGGCCGGTTGAATTAAACAGCGACATTACCATCAGCAGCGGAATAGGGCCGGGCGATATTTCCCTTGGGGAGGCGGTGAGCGGCACCGGAAAAAACCTTGAGTTTACCGCCGGGACCGGTAGCATAACCGTATCCAAGGCAGTAGGGGGAACAGGTACGGATCGCCTGGGCGCTCTGACGATAACCAGTGCCGCCAATGCGAACTTTTCAAGCGCGACAACCCCCGCCGCTATATACGCCGCCAGTTTTACCCAGCAAGGGGGAACAGGAGCCACGGCCTTCTACGGAACCCAGGATTACACGGCAGGCTTCACCTTTACGGGAGCTGCCCTCACGGTAGATAATACCCTTACAACCAATTCCGACAATTCTGGAGACGATGGGGGCATTAGCATCACCAGCAACGGCACTATAAATTTTGCTACCGCCGCCACTGTTATAGCCACTAGTTTTAACCAGACGGGATCGGGAACCACCACCTTCGACGGTTCCCAGAATTATACCGGCGTTTTCACCTTTACCGGAACCAACCTCACGGTAAACAACACGCTTGATGCGGCCGGCGACATTGCTATCCCCAGCGCCACCGATGTAACCTTTGCTTCCGCCGCCGCAGTAACCGCCGCCAGCTTTACCCAGAGCGTGGGGACGGGAACCACCACCTTTAACGGCCCCCAAACCTATACCGGCGCTTTCACCTTTACCGGAACCAACCTCACGGTAAACAACACGCTTGATGCGGCCGGCGACATTGCTATCCCCAGCGCCACCGATGTAACCTTTGCTTCCACCGCCGCAGTAACCGCCGCCAGCTTTATCCAGAGCGTGGGGACGGGAACCACGACCTTTAACGGCCCCCAGACCTATACCGGCGCTTTCTCCTTTATCGGAAACGATCTCAAGATAAACGACAATCTGATCACGAATGGGGCCATTTCCGTAACCCCAACAGGGACTTTCACCGTAGGCGCTCCTGCTCCTACGGCTTCGCCCCCTCTAAATGGCGGCCATATCAATCCCGGTGGTTCCAACGGTATCCTCACCGTAACTGGCACTACCGTGAATGACGGTACTATTACCGCCGCCCCCATTACAAGCTGGAATGATGCAATTACCTTTAACGGGGATTATACCAGTTCAGGTTCTTTAGTCGGAAACAGTAACGAGAACCCTAATATTATCTTTAAAGGTAATGTTAAGCTAACCGGAGCCTCACCTATAGTCCCTAATGGCGATTGGTTTGTTTTTTCAAAGCTTGGAGGGTCAAATGCTAAGCAGACATTGAAGACGGTGGATTCGGTTACTTTCGGCAATGTGCTAATAAATAGAACAGGAAGCAGTACAGACATTGATGACTATATAGTCGAAGTAGTCGCCAACAGCGGAACAGTCACAATCACTCAGAAGGACGATTCCACGCTAAAGATAGAATCCGGCATTCTGGACCTTACCAATAATACCTGGGTAGTAGGTGATACTGCTCCTCTTCCTTCATTAAATCAAAAATTCATCGGCTATAAGGGGAAACTGGAGTTTCATTCAGAAAAAACCGAGTTAATAGTCCGTGGCGAGATGGTGCTGGGTGGTGGTGCGACGAACGATTTTATAGTTAATGTTGATACTACATTCAGCGAGCAGATGAATACAGATGGTTTTGAACAGCTTCTGGAGAAAGTTCGGGATACAACATCCTCCATCACATCTGTTGTTGAACAACTGCCGCGGCTCACCGTTGTTACGGGCAATGTTACTATTAAGAGCGGTACCGTCTTTACTTCAAACACCAAGAATATGTTCCTCAATATCCAGGCAACCACGACTACGAATGCACTTACCGTAGATTCGAGTGTAACAATAGGCGGCCTGGCAATTTCCGACTACGATTTAAAAGAAGGGTATCCTACCTCCCGTGTTTCCGGCACACTTACACTTACATCGGGACTAAAGTTACACGGCAATGTTTTTATAGGCCAGCAAAAGACGCTTGTTGCAGATGCAGTAACCACAGCATCCGGCTCTGAGATTTTGCCCCACCCCTCCAGTACGACCGTTGACTATACCAATAAAATAGAAGTGGGCGGAAGCTGGGTAAACGAAAGAAAAGGCCCAACATCGACTGAAAACGGTAAATTTGACTTCAACGAAAGCTGGGTCCGTTTTACCGGGGATAATATCTATATTATCGGAACTACCCAATGGTATTTCTTTGACTGTACAATAGACTCAAACCCGTCAGCCAAGGCTAAAAATATACTTTTCTCTTCACGCGGGGAGCCAGCCTTGTCAGGTACCGATCCTCCTTATAGCAATCTTACCAATTCCAACAATCTTGATACGCATACTTTTGAGAAGGCATTCAGGGTGAATGGTTATAAAAATCCTTTCGATGATTTTACTCCTACTAAGGTTAGACTTGTTACCATTAACCGGTGGCCAAATCCGCGAGAATCACATATACTTGCGACTGATAGCTATTTGCAGCCGGATACCAATAAAGATCCTACTGAAATAAAAGAGGCAGATAACGATCTGCACCGGAATAAATTCTGGGATTTCGTTTTACAGCCGGGCGCCAGGATGGATCTTAACTATGCCAGCGTCTACTACAGCTACGCCGTGGGCAGACGCATCCCTATTCCCTGGACGGCGGAGACTGCTGAGGTTGAAAGAAGGGTGTTTGCTTCTCCTTATAGTGAAGGTCAAGGTAAGCCGCCGATTGACCCTCCTGTCGGCTGGCGGTGGGATTCCCACTTCAATTTCAACTGGATATTCTGGGATAAATTCTTCTACAGTTACACCGAAGATTCAAACGGAAACGGCCGTATAGACCGTATACGCATACAGTCCGCCTTTGAGCTAATCGCTGGAGAGAAGGCGTTTGAGGATTTTGAAATAGAGGTTAAGGGGTATGAGGTAGATACTTCAAAGGGAATAGGAGGATATATAAGGGCGCCTTACCAATGGGAGAGCCTCTATGTATATCTTAAGGAAAAGGATTATTCCGATACCGGCGCAATTCTTGAGTGGGAGGTTAAAAGAAACACGAGCCTTTTCGAAAACGTTACCGGTTCGGTGATTATAGGAACGCCCGGTACTGAAAAGGGTAAAACCATAGATACCGTCCCCCCTCGCATTAACTATGCCCTTACCTTACCCGCACACAATCAGATCTTTGTGCAGTTCTCTGAACCTGTAGACTCCGCTTTATTTAAAGTTGACGGCTCATCAACATCAGTATCGCCAACGTCCCGGCTGAATGACTGGGAATATCTGCTCCCCATTACTACTCCTTTTACGGTTGAAGATCTGGCAGAGGGAACTAAAACATTCAGGGTGGAAAAGGCCGTTGATAGGGCGGTGCGGGCCCAGGACGTAAATATTCTTGATCCGGATAATCCCCAGTATCCTTCCCCCAGTTATCCTTCTGACTGGAGCTACACACACTACGTTACGGTACGGAATGAAGAGACTCCAAACGGTGTTTTTGTACAAAAACATAAGCTGATCGATAAAAAGGCCCTTCAGTATACCATCTATCCGTACCTCCCTCAGTACATTACTAGCTCGCCAATTTATAAACCAAATGATGCTGCTATTCGGTATAGGCTGGCTTCCCAGACCTTCCCCGTCGATACCTATAGCTTGCCCGATTCGATTGACCACCGCGTAACGGATATTCTGGTATCGCAGCCGCCGGTTCATGCTGCCGATCCTACCTGGTTTATCTGGCCGGTCTGGGCAAAGGATAACCCAACGGTTACTACAACAAACTCCGATCAATTTGCTTCGTTCGGATTGGACGATTTTCCCTCGACCGGCCTGGACGACTTCGGCCTTATCTGGGAATTTGTCGGAAAAGGCATGACCGGCAAGAACATACTACAGCACCGCGATATTACCATGCAGGTACGCCGTCATAGTACACTAACTCATACATCGAATAAGCCGCTTCTCTACTATATGAATGTTGCGGATAAGGACAAGGCCACCGAGAAGCACGGCCCCAAGGAACTATGGCTCCCTCCATTTAGTATGCTCAATTTCTCCAACATTGTTCCTTCTTCTCTGCCTGCCTACACAAGTACCGCTGAAAAGATAGCGAACGATATTTTTAACTTCACGATGAAGAAGGACAACTATGAAAACCGCAAGATGCTGGAGTTTGTATTCAAAATGGATGAATCCTCCAATACCGGGGCTGATGATCTGCCCCTCTATGCGGCGCGTCTTGATATAGCAAAGGGAGCGCCGGTTCCCGCAAACTGGTACCGTCTGATAAAACCCTTTAGAATAGATATACACGATACCATTCAACAGCGTAGCGGCGTTACCATTCTTAACAATGTCATAGATCCGACAAAGGGCGAAAAGACCTATCTTAACTATAAGACTACAAGGAACGGTCGTGTTACGATACAGGTCTTTACAATGGACGGAACGTTGGTAAAGGTGCTGCGCCGCGAAAGCCGGAACGCCGGTGAATACCGCGAAACCTGGGACGGCAAGAACCGCGGCGGCCGTGCCGTAGCCCGCGGTATGTACTTTATCCGGGTAGTAGCCCCCGACATTGACGAGATACGGAAGGTGCTGGTGGTAAAGTAATGCAGAAATAATATAGAAGAGAGCAGGTTTTGTGGAACGCGGGGTAAAATCCCTATACCTGCTCTCTGCTATTTAGCCAGGCCGAAGGCAAGCCAGCCGCTTAGGGCCAGAACAACAGCGCCGGCGATAACATATTTGAAACGCCGGTTCTGTTGTTCAAAACCCTCCATCTTGGTCTCTGCGCTCAGCCTGTACGCGTTGAAGGATAGCTCCAAGTTCATCAATGAGGATTCTGCTACAGGAATTGTAATAACAGAGGCGCATAAGGATCAATAATGCGCAGTCCTACAATAAAAACCTACAATAAAAACCTACAATAAAAAAACGAAGCAATTTGAACGATTCTTTGCTGTCCTTGTTTGTCCTTGCTTGCGGATTGCGGGCAGGACAGGTATAGTAGCTTATGATAAACGAAGAAAGCAAAAAGAAAGCCGCGTTCGTCGCGGTAGTGGGCAGACCCTCGGCAGGAAAGTCTACGCTGGTGAATCTTGTCTGCGGGCAGAAGGTTTCGATTGTAAGCAAGGCGCCCCAGACCACGCGCAATGCAATACGCGGCATTGTAAACCGCAACGCAGGCCAACTGGTCTTTGTGGATACACCCGGACGCCACGAATCGGAGCGGAAACTCAACAAAAAACTTCTGGATGTATCCAACCGCAGTATTGCCGATGCGGAAATCGTTCTCTATGTACTGGACGCCTCGCGTAAACCGGCAAGCGAAGAAGAGGCCATAGCCGAAAAACTCAAACCGCTTGCAGGCCAATGCCTTGCCGTAATCAACAAGACGGATCTTCCCGGCGCCGATCCTGCCCCGGCAAAGGATTTTCTGCACGAGCGCCTTCCCAATCTTCCTGAAAGGCGGATATTTACCATTTCCGCCCTGCACGACAGCAATGCCGAAGCCATAATCAATGCCCTTTTTGAAATGGCCGGCGAGGGGGAAGCCTTTTATCCTGAAGACTACTACACCGATCAGGACATTGCCTTTCGTATTTCGGAGATCATCCGCGAACAGGCCATTAAGCGGCTCCGGCAGGAACTACCCTACGCCCTCTACGTCGAAACAGCCGACACCGAACTGCGGGATGAGGGGAAGCGCCTCTGGGTACGCGCCTTTATTGTCATGGAACGCGAATCCCAAAAAGGAATGGTCGTAGGCAAAGACGGCACGGTTATCAAGGCTATCCGGCAGGGCGCTCAAAAAGAACTGAACCGTATCTTCGACTGGAAGGTAGAACTCGATCTCCGCGTCAAGACCGCTCACGATTGGCGGCATAACGACAAAACCCTCAGACGTTTAATTGACCGCGGGTAGCCTGTAAAAACCGTTTTATCTGTAAAAGTAAATCGTCATACACATCGAAACAGGGAATATCGCCGAACTGCCTGCGTATCGCCTCCGGCGCGCGGAAAAGGCAGCCGCCGTCTGCTTCGCGGATCATCCCCAGATCGTTAAAGGAATCGCCTGCGGCAAAAACCTGTGCGTTCATAGACTTAAAAGCCCGTACCGCCATCTTTTTGCCTTCTTCCTGGCGGAGCCTGTAGCCCGTGATAGCGCCCCCCGAATCGGTAATCAGGCTGTTGCAGAACAGGGTGGGGTAATTCAGCTTTGCCATAAGCGGCCGTGCGAAATCCTCGTAGGTATCGGACAGGATAACAAGCTCCGTCAGTTTTCGTAGGTCAGCGGTAAATTGCACCGCGCCGGGAAACGGTTCTATCCCTTCAACGACCTTTTTTATATCCGTCAGTTTTAATCCGTTTTTTCTCAGCAATTCAATGCGGAACCGCATGAGCTTATCGTAATCAGGCTCGTCCCGTGTTGTCTTCCGAAGTTCAGGAATCCCCGTCATTTCAGAAAAAGCAATCCATATTTCAGGCGTCAGTACCCCTTCAAGATCAAGACATATCAGGTGCATAAAACTTCCTTGGTTTATATAGCTTATAATAGCCGGGATACATGCCAAAGGCAAGGCGGTGCCAGGCACCTCCATGGACTTGGAAATACCGGCGGCAAGGACTATACTTAAAGCAAGCGAAACCATGAAAGAAAAATCTATCATAAACCCCTTCGGCGCGCCGGTATACTATCAGGAAGCTGTCTCAAGTACCATGGAAGAATCGCGCCTGCTTGCCGCGCGGGGGGAAGCGCACGGTACGGTAATTGTTGCGGATTTTCAGGAACAGGGCAGGGGCCGCGCCGGGAGGCCCTGGCTTGCGGCGCGGGGTCAAAATCTTTTTTTTACTATACTTTTACGCTTTGCCTGTTTTAAAGCCATTCCCCGCGCCATAACCCTCAGGACCGGCCTTGCGGTCTCTCTTGCAATAGAAGATTTTGCCCCGCCGCTCCGGGGGCAGGTAAAGGTGAAATGGCCCAATGACATTATGCTCTTTTCAAAGAAAACCGCGGGGATACTTACCGAAAGCGATAGCTCGCTTGTCTACATCGGCATAGGTATTAATGTATTCCAGCGGGAATTTCCGGCTCAACTTAAAGCAAAGGCAACAAGCATATTGATAGAGACGGAAAGGGCCGGCCAAAGCGGGAACACCGATAGGGAACGGGGAAGGGACATACTTCTGGGGCATATCCTTGCAAGGTTATACACAGAATTGACGGCGGACAGGGCGGACTGGCGCTCCCGTCTTGAGGAACGGCTTTTTAAGAAGGATGAACGGGTACGTTTTACACCGGGCCTTGCGGATTCCCCGTTAAAGGTGGAA
Source organism: Treponema sp. (assembly GCA_031276295.1). Lineage (GTDB taxonomy): Bacteria > Spirochaetota > Spirochaetia > Treponematales > Breznakiellaceae > JAISNI01. The sequence goes on along the minus strand of JAISNI010000105.1, from coordinate 4,134 downwards.
GGCGCGCTGAGGGGTATAGACCCTGACGGCGGGCTTATAATAGAAACAGAAGGGGATAAGCGGCTTTTTACAACCGGCGAATTGGATGTATATGGCGAATCTGAACGTAAACTGTGAACATAAAACATTATTTGAATGTAAATCGTACGGTTTTTTATTTTAAACACATGACAAACATTTAATAATCGGTTATATTATAAACTATATAAGTAGAGCTTGAGGGTTAAAATTTATCCCATATTTATGATTCTTTAATACTGTATAGGGTGTGATTATATATTCGCGCTGTAATAAGTGTAGTATAAAAATTTACCGCCCCCAAGCATAAAGCCTTTTTCCTTAAGTTTCAAGAGGAGTCCCTATGAAAACCTTAACAAGTATATTCGGTGTTTTAGGTATTTGCTTTCTTATATCTATTTTTTCCTGTGCAAGCAACCCGCCGAAGGAGAGCCAGCCCGAAGAGGAGCAAATTTCACCAGAAGTGAGCGTTGATGACCAGGAACAAGCGCCGGAAGCTCAACAGGCGCCGGATAAGGAACAGGAAATTCGGGATAAAATATCCCAAGCCGAGGACAGGCTTGACTGGGCGTCGTCGATAGTGGCAAAGAGGAAATTCCCCTGCCCTTATGACGAGGCCAAAACTGCTTACAGGGAAGCCCAAAGAGCCGCAAACCAGGAACGATGGGACGATGCTGCGGCTAATGCCGATACTACGATAGAAAAAGTTGCCGAAATCGAGAGGTTATACAATGAATTATTGGCCAAGGAAGAGCAGGAGCAGGCAGAAAATGTTAAAGATGCCATTGCCAAAGCAAAGAGCCGGCTTGACTGGGCCAATTCTATAAATGCAAAATCCCGTTTCCCCGGTCCTTATAACAAGGCAGAATCCCAGTATCAGGATGCGCTTAAAGCTCAAAATTCCAAAGACTGGGATGGTGCGGTGAGCAATGCTGATAATGCGCTTACGGCCGTAAACGAAATTGAACAGCTTAATAATCAAGCGGTGGCGGATGCTTCAAAACCGGCAAGCCCCGCCGCGGTTCCGCCGCCCGCAGGCAGATCGCCTGGTATGAACACCGGCATAGTTCCGCCGGCCGCCGCTCAGGCTGAAGCCGAGCGGGTAAAGAAAGAACAGGAAGCCGCCGCTCAGGCAGAGGCCGAACGGGTGAGGAAAGAACAGGAAGCCGCCGCAGAAGCCGAACGGGTTAAATCTCAGCAGACGAATGATGCATTATCCAAAGCCAAAGAACGCCTTGATTGGGCGGCATCTATTCAGGCCAGGACTAAGTTTCCTGAACCTTACAATCAGGCGGAAAATGCCTACAATGAGGCCGTCAGGGCAAAAAATAACAAAAACTGGGATGAAGCAGCCGCAAATGCTGCTAAGGTTGTAAGCTCGATTGCGGAAATCGAAGCGCTTAACGAGAAGGCCCTAGCCGATGCGGCCAAGGCTGCCGCCGAGAAAGAAGCCGCGGACAAGGCGGCCGCCGAAAAAGCGGCGGCGGAAGCGGCAAACGCGGAGAAGGCGAAAACCGCGGCGGACGCGCTGGCCAAGGCCAAGGAGCGTATGGACTGGGCCAATTCCATTCAGGCGCGTACCAAATTTCCCCAACCCTACAACCGGGCTAACACGGCCTACAACAACGCGGTGCGTGCCAATACAGGGAAGAACTACGACAACGCGGTAACGAACGCGAACCAGGCGATAGCGGCGGTGGCGGAAATCGAAGAGCTTAACGAAAAAGCCTTAGCCGATGCGGCCAAGGCTGCCGCCGAGAAAGAAGCGGCGGCTGTAGCCGCTGCTGAAAAAGCACTGGCTGATGCGGCACGGGCTAAAGCAGAACAGGAAGCTGCGGAACAAGCGGCTGCCGAAAGGGCCGCCCGTGAACAAGCGGCTGCTGAAGCGGCGGCACGAGCCAAAGCAGAACAGGAGGCTGCGGCACAAATTGCTGCCGAAGATGCGGCGAGAGCAGAACAGGAGGTTGCGGAGCAAGCGGCTGCCGAAGATGCGGTAAGACCGGAACAGGAACCTGCGACACAAGTCGCGGCCGAAGATGTGCCAAGAGCGGAACAAGAAACTGCGGCACAAGTTGCTACCGAAGATGCGGCAAGACCGGAACAGGAATCTCAAACGGTTACGGAAGCTCCAACAGAGGAATCTGTACCTCAAGAACAAGAAGGACAGGAGACTGAACTAAGTGTAGCAGAACCGACGGCGTCTGAAAGCCTCGATACCCCTGATGGGGAAGCGGAAGCAAAATCCCAAACGGCAAGTAAAGCCCTTGCGGATGCTCAGGAGAGGCTTGATTTAGCCGTCAAGGTAAATGGCGAGAGGGTCTATCCCGATGCCTACAGGACGGCAGAAAATGCTTACCGCGAAGCTGCCGATGCCTTTGCCGTAGAGGATTGGGATACGACGATAAGCGCCGCTTCGGCAGTTATAACCGCCCTCAATGTTATTGAAGGTCTATCCCCGTTGCCGAGTCAGTATGAGGTTAGAACCTGGATAAATTTCAGGGATTGTTTTTGGAATATCGCCGGTTATCCCTTTGTTTACAATGACCCCTTTGAATGGCGGCGGCTCTATACGGCCAACAGTGAAAAGCTGCAAAACAGGCAGAACCCTGACATTATCGAACCCGGCGTAATTCTGGATATTCCAAGCATACGGGATGAATACCGTGAAGGGCTCTGGGAGGAAAGTAAGAGATACCCGCCACTTCCGGGCATGAACGCTAACCGGTAGCAGCATTGCGCTTGACAGGCGCTACAAATTGAAACCCCGTGGAACCGTAGGTATGTTCCGCGGGGCTTTTTATTCGTGCAAACCTTTCTGACCAATGAGCTTCTGCGGAGCAAATCTCCGGGGTATTAAACCAGACTTTCGAATAACGAAGTGCAACAAAATCAGGGGAAAGAGGCGAAGCCCCCTAAACGGAAAAACCTGTATACTGTGTTTTGAAAAGAAACCATACACAGGAGTTCCTTATGAAGAATGGAACCCTGAGCGACCGAAGGGAACGGAACGTATATATGTATTTGATTAAGAAGGAGATAAAAATGAAAAATTTGCTCCAAATAAGCAAATTTTTAAGTTTGGTTTTACGCCATCAACCAGAAACAATTCATTTAAACATGGATAATAATGGATGGGTGGACATAGATGAATTAATTCACAATGCAAATGAATATAAACACATGCGGTTAGATAAAGAAATTTTAGCGGAAATTGTAAAAACCAATGATAAACAGCGTTTTATAATAGACAATGAAAAGAATAAAATACGTGCAAATCAAGGCCATAGTATATCAATTGATTTAGCACTTGAGCCGCAAACGCCTCCTGATGAATTATTTCATGGAACGGCAATAAGATTTTTAGAATCAATTATGGAAAATGGAATAAAACCAATGTCAAGACAATATGTTCATTTATCAAGGACAGTGGAAATAGCGGAAAATGTTGGGAAAAGGCATGGGAAGCCAATTGTATTATATATAAATAGCAAGGCAATGTATGAAAATGGATATAAATTTTATTTATCGGAAAACAAGGTATGGTTAGTAGATTATGTTCCAAAAGAATATATAAAAAGTAAAAATATAACTATTCAGTCGGTTTCACTTGACATAAATTTAGTTGTAAGATAAAAAAAGACAAGGAGGGGCAAGGGCTATTACAAAGCAGGAAATAGATATTGAGGTAGCCATTGTAAACGCACGGGAACAACTCGGTAAAGAGAACAACATAAGCCCGGCTTTTAGATCAACAATAGAACTGTTAATCACCGTCTGCCAGATAGTGCTGTCGAGATTCATCAGGAAGAATTCTAAAAACAGCAGCCTGCCTCCGGCCATGGACCCCGACCGGGAGAAGAATTCCCGGGCAAAGAAGAAACGGAAACCCGGCGGACAACCGGGGCATCAAGGGAACACGTTACAGCCTGTTGACCATCCCGATGAAATAAAAGAATTAAAGATCGATCGGAAGACATTGCCGGACGGGAAATGGAAGGATGCCGGATACGAAAGAAGGCAGGTATTTGATCTGGTCATACGGCGCCATGTAACGGAATACCGGGCGGAACGGCTTGAGAATGAACAGGGCGAGTATATAACCGCCGCATTTCCGGA
>JAISNI010000074.1 GCA_031276295.1 Treponema sp. | reverse complement strand
AATAGCCATGAGCCTTTCTATGTTATCCATAGTTTCATCCCTCCCGAATAAGAATACTTTACCCTTCTTTTCCTTCTTTGTCTACAGATACCGTCATTACCATGACTAAAGCAGTATAGCTCACTGTACCGCCATGGCAGGCACCCACAATATCGCCTACACCCATACTATCGCCATTGTTAGTCGCTGATATGTCTCCGGTGGCGTAGACGTTGCTCACTGTGCCCTGCGGGGATGTGCCCACTATGCCGCCTGCCTGCGCGTCCTCGGCGGCGCTTGTTGTTGCCGATATGTCGCCGGTGGCGGATGCGTTCCTTACCGTGCCCTGCAGGGAAACACCCACAACGCCGCCCGCGCACACGTCGTTGCTGCCGGTTACCGATACATCGCCGGTGGCGGATACGTTACTCACCGTCCCGCCCAGGACGGCACCTATGATGCCTCCCGCGGTCAGATCTTCGTTACCGTTGGCGCTTACATTCACGGAACTGGTCACATTGCTGACCGATGCGCCCTCTAACATTCCGCCCGCAACGCCGTCCGCGACTACATCCTGGTTGCTGTTATGGTGACCGTGCCGTCTACCGTCAGATCATGTACCGAGCCGCCATAGCCGATGCCGGCAAACAGACCGCCGTATGTACCGGCTAAAGGACCGGTGGGGACGGTGATGCCTCTCGTGATCTTCACTGCAATGGTATGCCCGTTGCCGTCAAAGTCGCCTGTAAACGGTATGATGTCGGTCCCTGATACGTTGCCGATGGGTGTTGTGACAGAGTCCGTAATGTCCGCCGTGAGTTTGTAGTTTATACTGCGCCCTTTTGTCAACACAAAAAATGAAAAGAGTTAAGGTGGATTCCGGTAATCATAATTGGCTATGCAACCAGAGGTCCGGCCTCTGCCTGCCCCTCCTTGAAGGCTGAAACGTACACTTCGTCGGGCGTCCGGTATTCAAGCGACGCATGATACCGTCTCCCGTTGTAAAATGCAAAATATCTCTTCAATCCCGCCTTCACTTCTTCCATACTCCAGTAATCCTTCAAATAGATGTCTTCATATTTCAGACTCCTCCATAAGCGTTCCACCACAATGTTGTCCAGCGCACGGTTCCGCCCGTCCATACTTATCCTCATCCCCTGCTCCTGCAACACCACGGTAAACGCCTCGCTGGTGAATTGGCTTCCCTGGTCGCTGTTGAAGATTGCGGGGGCTCCCCATACGCTCAAGGCTTCTTCAACAAGCTACTAGGCCTCTTTTTTGCAGTTCTGTTTTCAGTGCAAAGCATCCGTAAGGGGCCTCTTCAATATCCCATTCCCGCAGTCCCCATAGGCCCACCGGCTACGCCGTTACTCCGCGAAAACCGGTTGCAGGGGGATTTCAAGGCCCGGCAGTATATCCGATACAACACTCTCACCGACCCCGTATATGTGGGTACTCACCCTGTCGCCACGGAAGCGGTGAACGTGAACGACCTTTTCCTCCGGCGCGGCGATCCAGTATTCCTGTACGCCGGCCTGTAGGTAGAGGCTGAATTTCCGATCCATTTCTATTGCCGTGTTGGAAGGCGAAAGTATCTCCACCACCAGTTCCGGCGCGCCCCGGCATCCCTCGCTACCCCGTTTCTTTTCCTCGCAGATAACCGTCAAATCCGGCTGCACTACCGTATCGTCGCTTTCATCAGCTTCGTAAAAAAGCCGCACGTCGAAGGGCGCAGGGTATACTTTACAGGGCTTGCCCTCAAGAAAATTGTAGAATTTTGCCGCTAAAGCCACCAGAATTGACTGGTGATAGGCGTTTGGCGCTGACATGGCATAGGCAGCGCCGTAGATAAGCTCGTACCGTTCACCCTCTTTAAGATCCCATTCCCGGTAGTCCCTATAGGTCCATCGGCTGTCTTCTTTGACCAACGCATCAGACATGGTAGCCTCCCGTGTAATACTGAAATACTGCAGTTTCGCAGCCGGCGAACCAAAGGGTGCGTGACCAAAGGTTTACCGACGGGAAATTGCAAGTCTACTGTCCTCAGTATAGGGTATATTACCTCCGGGGACAAGCGAGACACGAAAGCGCGGCGCACGGTTGTATTCTCTCTCATTATCTGGTACGTTTTAGCCTATGAATATACGGGAACAACTCAATACCCTTGCTGCCGAACGTATCCTTATTCTGGACGGCGCTATGGGTTCCATGATACAGACCTTTCACCTTGAAGAACAGGATTTCCGCGGTGAACGTTTTTCCAATCATCCTCAACCTCTCAAGGGGTGTAATGATCTGCTTTGCCTTACCCGCCCCGATTGTATACGTTCAATACACGAAGCGTACCTAAGAGCAGGCGCCGATATAATCGAGACATGCAGTTTCAATGCAAACAGCATATCCCTATCAGACTTCGGCATTGGCGATCTTGCCTACGAAATCAGCGTCGCCGCGGCGTCCCATGCCCGTGAAGCCGCCGACGCCTTTTCTACCCCGGACAAACCGCGTTTTGTTGCCGGCAGCATAGGCCCAACCTCAAAAAGCGCAAGCATTTCTCCGGACATAAACGATCCTGTAAAACGGAGCGTAACCTGGGATGAACTGGAAGAAGCCTACTACCAGAACGCGCGGGGACTTTTGGACGGCGGGGCCCAGATACTCCTGATTGAAACTGCGTTTGATACCCTTAATGCCAAGTCCGCCCTTGCCGGTATTGGAAGGCTTCTCGACGAACGCCGCGGGCGGCAGCCGGATACGCCCGAATACTTCGACATTCCCGTGATGATTTCCGCGACGGTATATGATAATTCAGGCCGGCTTCTGGCGGGCCAAACCTTGCAGGCATTCTGTATATCAATGCTCCATGCCGGGCCCTGGTCGCTGGGCCTCAACTGTTCCCTCGGAGCGGAAAAGCTCAAGATACCCCTTCGTGAAATAGCCGACTTTGCGCCGTGCCTGACCAGCGCCCACCCCAACGGCGGAATGCCGAATCACCTGGGGCTGTACGAGGAGACGCCGGAAACCATGGCTTTATATATAAAAGAGTATTTAGAGGAAGGCTTGGTGAACATCATCGGCGGCTGCTGCGGTACCACGCCTGACCACATTGCGGCTATCGCTGAACCGGCATCCCATTACAAACCCCGTCAGATTCCCCGTAAAGAGCCTGTCCTGTACCTTGCCGGTCTTGAGCCGTTTCGCCCTCGTGCAAGTTCTGAACAATGGGGGTTTATACCCATAGGGGAACGCGGTAATGCCGCCGGAAGCCGTAAATTTCTGCGCCTTATCCGGGAAGAAGAATACGACGAGGCCGTCAGTATGCTTGACGATGAAATAGAAGCGGGAGCGGCAATTCTTGACATCTGCATGGACAGCCCCCTTCTCGATTCAGGTAAAGCCGTAAAGAATTTTCTCAGCCTGGCCCTTTCCTATCCGTCAATAGCCCGCATTCCCATCATGCTGGATAGTTCCCGCTGGGATGTGATAGAAACCGGCCTTAAATTGATTCAGGGGAAGCCGCTTGTCAATTCAATTAACTTAAAAGAGGGGGAAGCGTTTTTTTTGCAAAAAGCCCGGCTTGCCGGGCGTTACGGCGCCGCCGTTGTTGTTATGCTATGTGACGAAAAAGGCCCGGCTGCTGATTATGAACGAAAAATTGAAATTGCAGAACGCGCGTATAAACTTTTGATTGGGGACGGCTTCCCGCCGGAAGACATTATTTTGGATCCCGTTATATTCACCATAGCAGCCGGTATTGCCTTGCACAAATCGTATGCGCTGGATTTTATCAATGCCTGTTCATGGATACGCGGGAATTGTCCGGAGGTACAGCTTCTCGGGGGAATATCCAATTTATCCTTCAGTTTCCGGGGAAACAAGAAGATAAGGGAAGCCATACAGACGGTCTTTCTTAAACATGCTGTTGCCGCGGGCCTTAACATGGCAATAGTGAATACTGCCACCCTGCGCTCATACAATGAAGTCGATCCGCTATTACGGGAAACCGTAGAAAACGTTATCCTCTGCCGGGATCTGGAAGAATCCTGGGAGCGGCTCCTGGCTCTGGCAAAAACAAGCGATCAGTTTTTGTAATGTTACCGTATCCAGGAGCATAAAGCGGTATCGGCTTTATGCTCCTGAACACATAATTACCGTTATCTGAACCAATTTCAAAATTGAAGTTTTAAAGCAGCCTCATCTTTGTATTCTTGCCGAACCGCCCTTGGCAAAGGCTTCTACCTGATCAAGGCTTACCATAGAGGTATCCCCCGGGGTGGTCGTGATCAGGGCGCCGTGAGCCCAGCCGAGCTTGAGGGCTTCTTCCGGGCTTTTGCCGGAAAGGAGTCCGTAGAAAAGGCCGGCGGCAAAGCCGTCCCCGCCGCCGACACGGTCGTATACATCAAGTTCGCAGGCAGGGGCCTGATAACTTTTGCCGTCCAGCCAGAGTACCGCGCTCCAGGAATGACGGTTGGTGGAATGAACTTCGCGCAGGGTAGTAGCCACAGCTTTAATATTCGGGAATTCTTTAACAACGCTTTCCATCATGCCGAGGAAGGAACTGGGATCCAGTTTGCCCTTTGCCTCTACGTCCTGACCGGTAAGCCCCAAACCTTTCTGAAGGTCCTCTTCGTTTCCGACAAGAACATCCACATAGCTGGTAATCTTCCGCAGGGTTTTTGCCGCTCCTTCACCCGCCTGGGCTGCCGTAAGCCCCTGTTCAGCAGCGGCGACAGCCCAGAGCTTGGCGCGGTAGTTCAGGTCGAAGGAAACTACAGCGCCGGCTTCTTTCGCGGCCTGCATTGCTTCGATAACCAGTTCCGAGGTGGTTGGCGATAATGCCGAAAAAATACCACCGGAATGAAACCAACGGACACCTTTGCCAAAAATAGTTTTCCAGTCAAAACTGCCCGGTTTAAGCTGCTGGGCCGCTTCGTAAGCCCGGTTGTAAAAAACTACCGGCGCGCGTACCCCTTGGCCCCGATCACTCCACACGATAGCCATATTGGGGCCCCTAACCCCATCATGGCTAAAACGTTTGTAGTACGGTGTAACACCGGCCTTCCGCACGGCATTTTCAATCCGCTTGCCAATAGGGTAATCTACCATAGCGCTGGCAACTGCCGTCCGCAAACCGAAACAGGTCGAAAGATTCGTCGCTACATTATACTCACCGCCTGAAACATGCAGCGTATAGGCATCGGCTTCCTTAAAGGGAATTATCCCCGGATCAAGCCTGGTTACAAGCGCTCCCAACGCCAACAAATCGTGGGTTGTGTCCGCCGCCGCAGGGATTGTTAAACTGGCCATATCAGTCTCCTCCAAATTGAATAGTATTGATCTTAAAAGGCATGAACCGGCTTCCTGGTGCAGACCTGCTCCCCATAAAACCGGCTTTGCAAAAGCGGTCTAAAGATCCGCTCTATATTGCAATGTTGCAACCGCCCCGTCTAAACCGTATAGGTTGAAGCGGAGGTTGAGCCGCCCCTACCTGTCCAGTTGGTATGGAAGAATTCGCCGCGGTTTTTATCAACCCGTTCATAGGTATGCGCGCCGAAGTAGTCCCGCTGGGCCTGGAGTAAATTGGCCGGAAGCCGTTCATTACGGTAGCCGTCAAAGTAAGAAAGCGCACTGGTAAGCGTTGGAGATGGAATACCGCTGCTTACCGCCGTTGCCGCAACTCTGCGCCAAGAGGCTTGGGCGTCTTCAAGGATCGAGGTAAAAAACGGATCCAATAGCAGATTTTCCAGATCGGGCTTCCGGTCAAAGGCTTCTTTTATTTTACCCAGGAACACCGAGCGGATAATGCAGCCGCCGCGCCATATAAGGGCTATGCCGCCATTATTCAGGTTCCACTTGTACTCCTTGGCAGCTTCCCTCATCAATAGGTATCCTTGGGCATAAGAAACCACCTTGGCCGCATAGAGCGCCTTTTCGAGATCGTCTATAAAGGCTTTCTTTTCAGCATCCGTCGGTTTGCCGATCCTGGGGCCGGAAAAAATCCTGGAAGCGCGCACCCTTTCAACTTTTGCCGCCGAAAGGCATCGGGCAAATACGGCCTCCCCAATAAGAGTAAGCGGAACGCCGAATTCCAGGGCCGCTATGCCGGTCCACTTGCCGGTACCTTTCTGGCCTGCCGTGTCCAGTATTTTCTCCGCAAGGGGCTCCCCATCGGTGTCTTTAACGGCAAGGATATCCCGCGTTATCTCAATAAGGTAACTGTTAAGATTACCCTTGTTCCACGAATCAAATACATCGTGCATTTCTTCATAGGAAAGCCCAAGATAGTTCTTCATCAGATCGTAGGTTTCGCAGATAAGCTGCATATCCCCATACTCTATACCGTTATGTACCATTTTGACAAAGTGGCCCGCTCCATTCTCCCCAACCCAGTCGCAACAGGGAGCGCCGCCTTCAACCTTAGCGGCAATGGCCTGGAGGATAGGTTTTACGAGCGGCCACGCTGCGGGGGAACCGCCGGGCATAATGGAAGGCCCGGTCAAAGCGCCTTCTTCGCCGCCTGAAACCCCCGTGCCGATATAGAGCAAACCTTTGGATTCGACATAGGCGGCACGCCGTATGGTATCCTGGTAGTTAGAATTCCCTCCGTCAATAATAATATCGCCCTTTTCAAAAACAGGCAGTATCTGTTCAATGGTATCATCAACCGCTTCACCTGCCTTTACCATAATCATTACCTTCCGGGGCCGTTTTAACGATGATGCAAGATCGGCAAGATTATGGAAGCCCGCTATTTTCTTCCCCGCTCCCCGTCCCTGAATAAATGCATCGACTTTGGATGTAGTACGATTGTATACAGCCACTGAAAACCCCTTGCTCTCCATATTGAGAACAAGGTTTTCCCCCATCACCGCAAGGCCGATAAGACCAATATCCGCGTTTCCCATACAGAAACTCCTAAAATTAAATTTGTGTAAGTATGTAGCTGACTTAATGGCAGCCATTTCGTTTCTAATATCAATTTGAAGATCGATAAAGTGTACGCCCAAACAGATGTATCTGTCAAACCTATTCGCAGGGGTTTGTCGTTAATAAGTGATAAGTTCACCCCCTATAGTAACGAGGGAAACGTTCACCCCCCTCGGATAAGATAGGAGGATGAAATATATGATGAGCACAAAAGAGCTGGCCCGGCTGACGG
>JAISNI010000032.1 GCA_031276295.1 Treponema sp. | reverse complement strand
ATATCGGCGCCCTGGCGGCAAAGGTCTAGCGGCCGCAACCGCTTTATCGCGCAAGGGATGGACGCTATCGGAGCAAGCTCCGATAGCTCAAGCCATTATCTGCTTCGCATGTAATGGGTCGTTTCGACGAAGCCGCTTCGCTAATTCCTTGCTACGCAAGTAATTGCTTACAGGATAACGAGATAGGACGATTCAGAAGCACTCTTTAGCCTGTGTATATTGCCTATATCGTGTATTATTCTTACACGATTTTTGTACGATTTTCAAGGCCGACAGGGGGTTATGACCGAAAAACAGGCTCTCGGAGCGATGAAAGGGGTACGTGCCGAACGGGGTGTTTATCATAGCCGCTTTATATTGCGGGTTCCGGTACAAGGCCTATGAAAACTCCCCAAATTCGTGCTTTAATATATCTGAAGTTTCTACAAAGCCGCTTGAAAAACAGTATCAGGCCCTACGGCTTCCGGCTTGGCTTTACGGGGGGCTTTTGCCTTCCCGCTGCCTTGGCGGGTTTCCTGAACCTTTTTATGCTCTTAATTGAGTCTGCCAGACTTGAATCCGCCAGCGCTTTATTATATTCAAAGGCAGTTTGCGGGCCGTACCGATTCCGAAGGCTTTGTCCAGTTTTGCGGAAAGGACTGCGGCAACAGGTTTTTTGCCTTCCAAGAGAGCCTTAATAAGGGCCGGCTTTTCTCAAATGGCGGCTGCCAAATTTTCAGGGGTCTGCCCGAAGTCGGCGATATATTTTCTAAAAACCTCGCCGGGTGAAGATGCTTTTCTCTTTGCCATAAAATCTCCTTGTCTAAGTTTTACCATGAAAAGAAGCTAAATGTCTACGAGCTTTCAATTCTAATAATCGTAAGCTTTTTCTAGTCCCGGCCAGCGGTCAGCAGGCTATATTCGGTATTTCTCAGCCAGAGAACTTCTTTCCGGGGAAGATGCCCGCCCGCTATGGAATCGGCCTCACGACCGTCCTGCGGGTTTTTTCGACAGGATCATCGACCGACTCGTAGGAGAGTTCAAATGCATCGCGGGAGTAAGGCGTAAGCTCCAGCTTCCGTCTCAATATTTCGCCGCGATCCATGACGACACGGAACAGGTTTACGATTTCCTTGTCCAAATCGTTATAGATTTCTTCATGCGCCCGGTTCTTTCTGAGCAGCACAGATCCGCCGCCGAAGGGTTCCACATAAACTTTGTGGCCCGGCATGTAAGAAAGTATCCACGGAACAAGAATCCATTTGCCGCCGTGGTATTTAAACAAAGGTCTTGTTACCGCCACTTTCACATCCCTTTTCTTCCAGCCGGGTTTTTATCTTCTTCAACATTGCTTCGGATTCCGCCTCCGGCAATTGCGAAACAAGCCATTCAATGAGGGGCTTCCCCAGCATCCATTTCGGTACCCATCCAGCCGGAATCATGCACGGGGGTTCTTTGCCCTTTCTTTTCTTCGTCGTCGCGTTCATGCCGGATTCCTTTTGTCAACGCCGCCGCCCTCTCGTATTCGTCGTTCGAGCCGCCCCACACCGCTATCATGGACGGAAAGAGGGCCGATCCTTTTCCGTCTACGAATTTCAGCCTTCCCTTGATGAAATAGATTTCCGCCCGGCCGTACACGTAGTCGTGAAACCAGCGCGTGTCGGTTCTGGCGGGAAGCAAAACGACCTTGCGCCCTCCCCCGGAGACGGATTCCTTGAAACATTTCCGTACCCAACCGGCGATTTCTTTGCCGCAGGGCGGGTTCATAAACACGTTCTCGCCCGTCCAGCTTTGCGAAAGCCCGCCCTCCTCCCGCGTGTAATACCTCCGGCATTTCGCATTTTCGTGAGTGGAGCAGGGATCCAGCGTGAAACGGTAAACGCCGTCGGGAATGTCAAATAACCATTGAGGGGTAGCCCATTCCGGCGTATTGCCGCTCATCAGCCCTTTGTTAATCAAGCAAGGCCTTACAGAATAGAATTGGCTTTCATTTTTTGTTTGAAAACGCAGATAGTGTCATTATGCGCCCCGCCGTGATAAACAAGCTGGCTCTTCAGTTTCTTGAAACCTCTCCCCTCCCCCATGCCGTTTGAGTTCCATCCAAGACTGATAACTTTTCCTCGCGGTTTTACTACTCTCGTTATCTCGTCATTGGAATCTTTTATTTTCTGATTGATATATTCTTTGTAGGTGTAATGAACCTCCTCGCCCTAAAGGGCGAGGTATCGTGTAAGCGCTGCATCGGTTAAAAGATTCGGTCTGTAAGGAAGTTATTTAACCGTGGGGTCTGCTACCATTTTTTGTTAGCGTTACATATTTTAACCGCCCTAAAGCTCCCCCGCGTAAGCGGGTTCTTGGGTATTAGACCCCACTGCGAATAAATATAAAATAATGTAGTACGCCTCAATTGTACACAACGAAACTGTCGATTTTATCAATATTTGACAGTCTCAACAGGACGGTATGCTGCAGGCGCAGTAGCGCCCTTGGCCTCCGTTCGCCTAGGTCAGTCGCTTCGGCAACTTCGTTGCCGCCGCTCCTTCCCACGGCTCACTCCGGCACAGTTTGGCGGCGGCGAAACCCTGCGGGTTTTTTTACTGCCGCCGCCAAACTGTCACAAACAGTCGAAACATTATTAAGCCCCGGCCGCCTTAAACCGTTTGAGCCTGAGGGCGTTGGTCAGTACCGATACGGAACTCATGCTCATGGCGGCGGCGGCAAAGATCGGATTGAGGAGCGGGCCGCCGAAAAGATACAATAGTCCCGCCGCAACCGGAATGCCCAGCGTGTTATAACCAAACGCCCAAAACAGGTTTTGCTTGATATTACGGATTGTCCGCTTACTCAAGTTGATAGCCGTGGGAACATCCGAGAGATCGCTTCTCATAAGCACGATGTCGGCGGATTCCATCGCCACATCGGTCCCGCTGCCAATGGCGATACCTATATCCGCCTGGACCAATGCCGGGGCGTCGTTAATGCCATCCCCTACCATTGCCACTTTCCGTCCCTCATCCTGTAACTTCTTCACCTCGTTGGATTTGTCCTGGGGCAGCACTTCGGAAAGCACCCGGTCAATCCCTACCTGTTTGGCGATGGCGGCGGCGGTCTTTTTGTTGTCCCCGGTAATCATGACGGTTTCAATCCCCATTTTGTGAAGCCCCTCAATGGCGGCTTTGCTGGAAGGCTTCAGTACGTCCGCAACGGCCACAATGCCGGCAAGTTTGCCGTTAAAGGCAACATACATCGGGGTTTTACCTTCAGCGGCAAGGCGGTCGCTTTCAGTCTCCAACACCGTAAGCGGGATGTCCTGTTCATCCATAAGCTTCTTGTTCCCCGCCAGAACCGCGAGGCCCTTGATGCCGGCTTTAATACCCCGCCCGATGACAGCCTTGAAATATTCGGTAGCAAAAATTTCAAGGCCCTGTTCCTGCGCCCCCCGCACAATGGCCTGTCCAAGCGGGTGTTCGCTGCCCTTCTCCGCAGAGGCCGTTATCTGTAAGAGATAATTTTGTTCCACCCCGGAAACCGCAACCACATCGGTAACTTCCGGTTTCCCTTCGGTGATGGTCCCGGTCTTATCAAAAACAATGATATTGATCTTATGGGCGGTTTCCAGGGCTTCCCCGCCTTTAATCAAAATGCCGTTTTCCGCGCCCTTCCCGGTTCCCACCATAATTGCCGTAGGCGTAGCAAGCCCCAGGGCGCAGGGGCAGGCAATAACCAATACCGATATAAAAATAGTAAGGGAAAATTCCAACACCGATTTTCCGTGCGGTAAAGCAACAAGCCCGGTGGAAGCCGCCGCGAACCACGCAATGCCCGCAATAACCGCAATCCCGCAAACAATGGGAACAAAATAACCGGACACAATATCCGCCATTTGCGCAATCGGAGCCTTGGACCCCTGGGCGTCTTCCACCATGCGGATAATCTGCGCCAACGCGGTATCGCTTCCTATCTTCTCGGCCTTAAACCGAATAACGCCGTTGCTATTAATCGTTGCGGCATAAACCTTGTCCCCCGCCTTCTTGTCTACCGGCATACTCTCCCCGGTAAGCATGGATTCATCAATGGCGGTTTGGCCTTCGGTAACCACGCCGTCAACTGGTATCTTTGCCCCCGGCTTCACTACCAGAATATCGCCGGGGATCACCTCGTCAATGGGGATTTCCTTTTCTTCGCCCTTTTCTATAATGATTGCCGTCTTCGGAGCAAGGCCCATCAGCTTCTTGATGGCCTCGCTGGTTCTGCCTTTGGACACCGCCTCCAGGGATTTACCCAAAAGAATGAGGGCGATAATCACCCCGGCAGTCTCGAAGTAGAGTGAATGCGCCGCCATCGCATGGCCCAGCGCAGTCTGCCGCACATTGTAGAGACTGTAAACCACCGCCGCCGTTGTCCCTACCGCGATAAGGCTGTCCATGTTCGGGCTGCGGTGTAGAAGGTTTTTGAAGCCCACGGTGTAAAAGCGGTTGCCGGCAATGATGATGGGAATGACCAGGAAAAGCTGCACAAGCGCATAAACAAGCGGGTGTTTATCAGGAGAAAGCGCCTGGGGAAAGGGCAGGCCGAGCCATGAAGGCACTGCGGCGCCCATCATTGGAACCATCGCGATGTAGAGCAGGGGGAGACCGAATGAAGACGCGACAATAAATTTTGTCCAGAGGGTTTTGATTTCCTTCTCCCTGCGGAGTTTATCCTCGTCTACCGATCCCTCTTTGGAAACGTCAAGGGCCTTGTACCCGGCCTTTTCAATCGCTTCTTTAAGAGAAGAAAGGCGCAAGACTTGAGGATTGTAGACAACTGAGGCTTTTTCCGTGGCAAGGTTTACCGTGGCGCTTTCCACCCCCTCCAGCTTTTTGAT
>JAISNI010000214.1 GCA_031276295.1 Treponema sp. | reverse complement strand
TTTTCGCCGGTATCGTACAGGAAGTATTCAAGGATTCTTTCACTTACCCTGCATCTGCCTGTCTGTTCTCTAAACACAGTAGGCGCATATTTATTTCCAAAAGCCGTGTTTTCCAGCGGTGTTTTGGGCTTCCCGGCGCTCCCTGGCTGTACCGGGTTTTCCCGGAGATTTGCCAAAAGCTTACGAAAGCCCCCGTCATCCCTCACATTGATCCGGCTCGAGCTTTCCTGTAACGCCGTTTCTACATCAATCGCTGTAAGACGGTAGCGGTACTGGTTCCCGGTCTTTACAAGCTGTCCGGTAAGCACATATCTGGCCCCAAGGAATTTGCCGACTGACACGGCGGACTCGTCGCTCACCTCCCCGGACATCTGAAAATTAAGCTCTTTGTACACAAAGGCTAGATTCCGACGGTCGGCCACTTCAATCTCACCCCCCGCCAGTGCGCCCCCCAGTTCGTCCATGATATAGCCGGACAGGTTCTCGTGTTCCGAATCAAAGGCGGCGATGGCCACGCGGGTCCCCGCCGGGAATTCCGCCCGTAGTTCTTTGGCCGATTGCTCTATGGCTTCCGCAAGGCTAACGCCGTCCCCCTCGAACACAGCCTCCGGCGTAACCGTTTGGGGAACCTGATACGGGGCGGGGACTGTTCCGCCGCTCCCGGTGGTAGCGCATGACAAAAAGGCGGCAAAAACCAGCCCTAAAAGCAAGGGCAGCTTACACTCTTCATGGTTTTGACATCTCCACACTGCCGGATACATTTTCATTTCAGCTTCATGTATTGTTTCCGGGTGTTTCATTTTCTTCTCCTTATTTTAAGGAATAAGGGCGTTTACCAGCGGTCCCCACGGTCCTTTCTTGCCCTCGTTTTCTATCTGCACGGCAAAATACGCCGTCTTTCCGCTGTCGCCAAATTCAAACTCGATCACGTCCTTTTTCCGTTTCGTGAAAAATGATTTACGGAGATCCTCGGGATTCACGGGCGGAGTTTCGCCGGGACTAAGGACGCTATACCATATCCGGTAGCCTTTGTTTGCCGGATCGGCGGGGCTTCCGGTAACATAGATCATCTTTACGCCTAACTCGTGCCGTCCCACAAGATAGGTTTCTACCGTTACCTGAGCGGTCGGGGGGCCGCTTGGGGTCGGCGTTGTGTCGTGGGGTTTAAGGCCCAGGGCGATATAGTCCGGTTCCTGCAATGGAGGTGTGAGATAATAGCGTTTTTTGAAATCCCGCATTTTTGCCGTCAATACATCAAAAGCCGCCTTGCACTGCGCGGTTGCTACGGGCGTTCTGGTGGTTTCATTTTTCGCCGTGGCAAGGGTGGTATCCGCCGTCTGTATGAGGGCGTCCAGTTCCGTGATGACGGCGGGAGGGATGCCCCAGGCTTGCGCGTTTGTTCCGGCAACGGACGCCCAATCCTTTGCCATTGCTAAAATACCGTCTCTGGTATGAGGGAGCCAGTCCCGTGTTATTGACATAACATTTCTCCTTGTGAATGTGGTGTATATTCGCCTGAATGTGATGCATATTTACCTGAATAGAGATTGTAGTTGGGCAACTGCGGGGCATATTTGTCTGAATATGCGGTGTATTCGCTTGAATATACGGTACAGTTGCCTGAATGCGGGGTGTATCCGTCTGAATACGCGGCGCGGTTGCCTGAATACGCGATGAGGTTGCCTGAATATGCGGTGTATTCGCCTGAATACACGGCGCGGTTACCTGAACTGGTTATATTTTTACTAAAAAGCGGGAACGAGGGCGTTGGGTACTTGACACGTTGTCGTTTTGTTAAAGTATAATGTGAGCCGTTGGATTTTTCTGTCTTATTGTCTGCCGATGTTACAAGCATAGAATTATTGTAGTATTTTTGGAAAATTTGTCAATCCCCCCCAAAAATGGAGAAAAGGTGATTTTTGCCCGCCGCAGGCGGGGTTGGGATGCGTGGGGGCGCTTTGCCCCCCGCATAAAGGGCGGGCGTATGTCCGCCTTCGTTGCACTTACCGCTTGAATCCGGCCTCGACTAAATTATAAATACATGCTATTTTTATGCTATGATGACAGTATTGAAATTCCTTAATACCCTGGTGGGTATATATATGTTACTTATCTTTATCAGGGTGCTGCTTACCTGGTTTGGAAGCATTGATTTCGGGGTTCCTGCCGCAATACTGCGAAGGATTACCGATCCTTACCTTTTCTGGTTCCGCCGTTTTCCTATTCTCCAGCAGGGCTATATTGACCTATCCCCTATTGCGGCTATGGCTGCGCTTTCCCTGGTAAGCCAGGTTCTTAACACGGCTATACGGGAGGGGCGGATCAGTGTAGGTATTATCCTTGCTATGGTTCTTGTGTCCGCTTGGTCTGCCGTTTCCTTTATCATGGGTTTTTGTGCGGTTATTTTAGTTTTAAGCCTTGTTGCGTATCTAACCAACCAGAATATCCATACTCCCTTCTGGAGTATTGTTAATTCTATATCCCAGCCTTTATTTTACCGCGCAAACCGCCTTATATTCCGTAGAAGAATAGTCAAATACCGTAGCGGTCTGCTTACATCTATTGCCATTCTCGTCGGTCTTATTATCTGTATCGGGTTTATCATCAATATTGCAGCATATTATCTGATACAGTTGCCTGTATAAGACAAACGATGTTTCTCCGTGAGCTTGCCGCGCGGATCGGCAGCATTAAAGGTGCAGGCGAAAAGGTTGAGGAACAACTGGTAAATGCAAACATCAACACGGTCGGCGATCTGCTCCGTCATTATCCGCGTGATTGGCAGGATCGCCGCCGCCTTATTCCGCTAAAAGATTTTTCCCGCTATCCCGCCGTCTGTACCGTAGTTCAGGTAACAAACCATGTCTGGTTCGATTTTAGGGGAAATAGAACGCTCAAGGCCGAGGTAGAAGATAAAACCGGCAGGGCTTTTCTTACCTGTTATAGCGGCAAGCAGGTTTATACCAGAAAAGAACTAGCCGTCGGCAGTTATCTGCGTCTCTGGGGCGCTTTCAGTTACCGTTATGGCGAACTGCAATGTTCGGATTTTGAAACAGAACCATGCGCCGGGCCGGAGGGGGAAAACAGCGCCGGTCTTCTGAGTAAAAGCAGATTTTTCGGACGTATCATGCCGGTTTATCCCCTCAGTAAAGGGATTACCATGAACCTCATACGCAGGCTTATGCTTAATGCGCTGGAACAATACGCGGGAACAATCGAAGACGAATTGCCTGAAGAGATTATACTGCGGGATGGGCTTCTCCGAAAACCCGATGCGCTACGGGGCATACACTTTCCCGATTCCTGGGAAGAACGGGACGCCGCGCTGAAAATCCTTATTTACGAAGAACTTTTCTATTTGGAAATGATGATAGGTAAACGGGCGCTGGAACGGCGCTCCTTTTCCCGCAGGAAAGACGGGGGGGAGTCCGCAAAGGGCGGTACGACGCTTACCAGCCCTGCTTCCCCGGAGAAGACCTTCCCTGCACCGGTACGGTCATCCGCCGCGGCTTCACCTTCCATACCGGCCGCCCCATCCGCCGATTTTACATCGTTCCAAAAACGCCTTCTGGAACGGCTGCCCTTCACCCTTACCCCCGGTCAAATCGGGGCGGTACAGGAACTGAATGCTGATATGGACGGCATTTATCCTATGGCGCGGCTGTTGCAGGGCGATGTAGGATCGGGCAAGACATTGGTTTCCTTTTTGGCGGCGCTCAAGGCTATAGAACTGGGGGGGCAGGCCGCGCTTATGGCCCCCACGGAACTGTTGGCGCGGCAACATGCCGAAAATGCCGCAAAGCTCCTTGAACCGCTTGGGATACAGGTCTGTTTCCTTACCGGCAATCTTAAAACGGCCGGACGCAGGCCCTTGCTTAAGGCCCTGGCCGCGGGGGAGATCGATTTTATCATCGGCACCCATGCCCTCTTTTCCCGCGATACGGTATACCGCGCGCTACGGCTTGTTGTCATTGACGAACAGCACCGCTTCGGCGTGATGCAAAGGCAGGCCGTTATGGACAAGGGCGATCATCCCGATCTGCTTATGATGAGCGCAACCCCTATACCCAGAACCCTGGCCTTTACGGTATTCGGCGATCTGGATGTGTCGGTAATCAGGGATATGCCTCCGGGCCGCAAACCTATCGTAACCTATCTTAAACGGGAATCCAACGCGGTCGAAGTCTACAACTATGTAAGAAAGGAACTGGCAAAGGGTCGGCAGGCATATTTTGTGTACCCCCTTATCGAAGCCAGCGAAAAGGTCAAGACCGCGGACATACTCAAGGACCTCTACTCAATGGCGGAACGGCTGGCAAAGGAGATTTTCCCTCCGTTCACGGTAGCCTTGATCCATTCAAAACTTGAAGAAGAAGAGAAGCGTCAAATTATGGAACGTTTCCGCAAAGGCGAAGTACATATCCTGGCGGCAACCAGCGTTGTGGAAGTCGGCGTGGATGTGCCTAACGCAAGCTGTATGGTTATAGAACATGCCGAACGCTTCGGCCTTTCCGCGCTGCACCAGCTTCGCGGCAGGGTCGGCAGGGGCAAGGATCAGGCCTACTGCTTTCTGGTTTACTCCGATGAGTATACCGATACCGCCAAGCAGCGTCTTATGGTTATGCTTGAAAACACCGATGGCTTTGTCATTGCCGAGGAAGACCTCCGCCTCCGGGGGCCCGGCCTTATCACCGGCACGGAACAGTCGGGCTACCTGAACCTGGGCCTGGCCGACCCAATCCGCGATGCCCTCCAGCTTGAACAGGCCCGCAAGGATGCCTTTGCAATTCTGGAAAGGGACCCGGGCCTGCTCTTGAGCGAACATCAGCGGGTACGGAAGGCCCTCCAGTACGGACAATCTATATCGGCTGTGTAACGGGAATAGCCGGTAAACGCACGAGCGTTTTCTCTGAACCGAAGCGGCCGGAGATTAAGCGCTACAGTGCCTGGTATACCCCGCACTTGAGGTAGAACGATTCATCGTAACCCAAAAGTATCGGATGATCTGCGGACTGATGGCGGAAATCTTTCTGCACAAGACGGCGGTCCGCGTCCCGGGCGGCTTCCGCAATCATACGCCTAAAACGGCCGTCGTCCAGCGCCTGGCTGCATGAACAGCTTACCAGGGTTCCGCCTTTGGACAGGAGCCTCAGGGCGCGCAGGTTGATCTCGTGGTAGCCGCGCAGGGCGTCGTTAATATTCGAGCGCGATTTGGCAAAGGCCGGGGGGTCCAGGATAATAAGATCGAATTCTTCACGGCGGCGTTCATACAGGCGGAGCAGTTCAAATATATCGGATTCGACAACGGTAAGGCGATCCTCCACGCCGTTAAGCCGCGCGTTGAGCCGGGCTGCTTCCAGGGCAGGCGCCGAGGAATCCGCGCATACTACCCGGACCGCTCCGCCGCGGGCGGCATGTATACCGAAGCCGCCCGTGTAGGAAAAGGCATCCAGCACCCGCGCGCCTTCTGCGTAGGAAGCGGCAAGCAGACGGTTCTCCCTTTGATCGAGGAAATGGCCTGTTTTTTGGCCCTGTTCCAAATTAAGGACAAACGGCAGGCCGTTTTCAAAGATAAGGATACCGTGGGGTATGCTGCCGCGTGCCAGACCTTCCCGCAGGGGCAGGCACTCAAGCTCGCGGGCCTTAACCGCGGATCTTTCGACTATGCCGAGGGGACGCCCGCCCCCTTCCTTCCGGTCCCCCTCAACCGGCCCCCCTGCCGGCGCGGGGCGGAACCATTCCAGCGTATATTCTAGCGCGTCAAGAATATCTTCCCGCCGCTCGTCCATGCCGTAGGCAAGAAACTGTACCGCAAGCCAGGAAGCAGGGGGGCCAAGTTTTGCCTCCACAAGTTCCGGCGTGAGGGGCCTTTCCGTACAGGCCGTCTGCGACGCTGCCTGCGCCGATTCCAGCGGCCAGCCGGTATACCGGTCTACGATAAGCCCCGGCAGAAAGTCCGCTTCGCCAAAGACGATGCGTGCCGATTCGCGGTAAAGATTGGAACCTTGACGGCAGCTTCCCTGAGAAAACCTCCTTTCAAGGCTTTCCCGTATGCGCCGCTTGAAAAAGCCCGTGTCCATGCCCTCCTTGGAAGGGCTGTAGATACGGGCAATTATCTTAGACTGCGGGTTGGCGATAGCCCTGCCCAGGTAGGTCTTACGGGAACTTTCAATATCGGCAAGTTCGCCGGGCCTTAGCAGGGCAGGCTGCGGCCCGTCGAGGATACGGTCAACCTCGTTGTCGTAGACCCAGGGATGGCCGAGCAGTATACGATCCTCCTCGCCCTGTTTTAAGATGATCCGTTTCAAAAAAACTCCTTTTCCTGCCGTCGGGGGAATCGCAATGCGCCGTCCTTCCCGGCAGGCTCTAATTGGCAGGGCTCCGGCGTATTACAAATTCCTGGAGGCTTGACCAGTGGCCGCCGATTGCCTGGGCTGCCTGGGCCTGGAATGCGCTCTGGGCGCGGAAGGGCTCCTCACCCGAAGGATGCCGTAATTTCCAGACGCCGTCGGCGGAAAGCTGCCGCGCCTGGCAATTATCGCGGAAATACGCCCCCAGTATAGCCTGAACCTTGCGCTTTATCCCCTCGTCCAGAACAGGAAACATCAGTTCCACCCGTTTTTCCATATTACGGGGCATCCAGTCCGCGCTGGAAAGGTATATTTCCTCGGAACCGCCGTTTGCAAAAAAGAAAATCCTTGAATGTTCCAGGTAGTGATCGATGATGCTGACAACCTGTATGTTTTCAGAGAGACCCGGTATACCAGGAACAAGCTGGCAGATACCCCTTACGCAGAGCAACACCTTCACCCCCGCCTGGGAAGCGCGGTACAGCGCCTTGATAATGTCAATATCCGCAAGGGCATTCATCTTTGCCATGATACAGCCTGAATATTCCTGGCTGGCCCGTTCTGTTTCGCGTCCTATAAGCTCCAACAGCCGGCGTTTAAGGCTGGTCGGGGCTATGACCAGCTTGCGGGTTGACTGTATCACACTGTAACCCGTTATCATATTGAAAAACAATCCCGCATCGTAGGCTATCTCCTCATGCGCGGTAAACAGGGAAATATCATCGTAGAGTTTTGCGGTTCCGTCGTTGTAGTTTCCAGTAGAAAGATGAACATAGCGTTTTATCCGGTTATGCTCGCGGCGTATCACCACCGAGATCTTTGCATGTACCTTGAGCCGGGCCAGTCCGTAAATGACGATGACCCCTGCCTTTTCCAGCCGGTTTGCCCAGGAAATATTACGTTCTTCATCAAAGCGTGCTTTAAGTTCCACCATAGCGGTAACATGCTTACCGTTGAGGCTTGCCTCTTCCAGCGCCCTGATAATTGGCGAATTACCGCTGGTACGGTAGAGGGCCGTCTTGATCGAAATAACCTGGGGATCATTTGCCGCATCCTGGAAAAAACGGACAACCGGATCAAAGGATTCGTAGGGCAGGTGAAGAAGTATATCCCCCCGGCTGATACGTTCCCACAGCGGTTGATCGGGCGGCACGGTCGGATTGGCGTATATTTTCCAGGGTGTTTCCTTGAGTTGATCGAAACCCTGTACCGAAACTAGGTTGAGAAGACCTTCAAGGCCCAAGGGTCCGCCGCATTCGTAAAGGTCAAGTTCGCCGATGCCCAACCGCTGCGCAAGCTCGTCCCGCAATCTGGCGCTTCCCGGCGAATAGATCATACATACGGCCATAGAGCTTTCACGGTTCACCAGCACCTCTTCCATAGCCTCGATAAAGTCCTCGTCCCGCCGTTCATCAACAGAAAAATCCGCATCGCGGTTTACCTTGAAAAGCATACACTCTTTTACCTGGCAGCCTGGATAAAGCCGGCTGCCCCAGGTAAGGATAAGATCGTCAAGAAGCGCCCATTGACTCTGGCCGCCCGAAATCCTCGGCAGCCAGATGATCCGGTCAAGCACCTGGGGTATCCTGATGATAGAGATAAGTTCCTGCCCGCCTTCCGGGTGGAGTGTTTCCACAGCCCCGCTCCCGTCTTTCTGTTGATCCTGAAAGCTGAGGAGAAAAGCGGCCTGAAGCCGCATACTTTCGATTGCAGGCATACGCTCTTCATCATTTAAACGCAGGGGGGTAAGGATAGGGTATATTTCCCGCATAAAGAGGGATTCAAGATAGGCTTTCTGGGTTGGCGTGTATGAATGCGGACGGATAAGCTCTAAATTGTTCCCGGCCAGGGCGGGGAACACATCATGTTCAAGGCAATCGTAGAGTTCTTTAAAGATAAGCCGTATCCTGGCGGAAGCCAAACGGAGTTGTTCCGTCGGATTGAGGCCGGAAGGGTCCTGCGCGCATCCCGGTGAACGTATAGCCCGCTTTATCGCCGCGATACGCACCATAAAGAATTCATCCAAATTTGAGGAAACAATGGACAGGAAGCGGAAACGTTCCAGGGGCGGTATGTCTTTCCGCAAACCCTCTTCCAGAACACGCCGGTTAAAATCTATCCAGGATAGATCGCGGTTAAAAAATTGCTGATTGCCGTTATTTTCCATAATTCTTAACTTAAAACTACCTTGTATCCGTATACATCCTGAAACATATCCGCCTTTTCATCAAGACCGATATGCTCAAGGCTTAGATCGCGATTCTTTTCAGTGTGCAGTATCAGAATATCGCCCTTCCGCTCTACCGTAACCCGACCCGTCTGCTGGCTGTGCCCCCTATCCAGGGCATCGGCAACCCTCAGTATAGCCGCCATCTTTTGTACAAGTATACGCTCTTCCCGCTGAAGGGCTATGTACTCAATATCAACGCCGGACGGAGGGTTATTGCGGTGGTAGCGGATAACGTTGGCAATAATACCCAGTTCATCCTGCTGCAAACCGAAGATCTCTGAATTGGCTACGATATATTGACCATGCCTTTCATGGTGAGAACCTCGAATAAACATACCTATATCGTGGAGTATGGCGGCAGCCTCCATAAGCATACGCTCGCGGCGGTTCATCCCGTGTTCCTGAACCAGGGCATCGAAGAGGGAAAGGCTCAGATCGGCCACAAAACGGCTGTGAGCTTCGTCAAAGCGATACTTGCGGCCCAGGTTGATTGCGGAGGCGATGATCTGGGAAAAGAATTCTTCCTGTAAGTCCGTTTCTACACCCATAGCCAGATCGAGAAGCAGCCCTTCCCTGATGGATACGTGGGGAACGACAAGGCGGGCGGCGGAGGTATGATTAAGGAAGAGTTTGAGGATCAAGAGGCCGGAGATAAGCCCCTCAGCATCAACAAAGGATATTTGCAGTTTCCGTACACATTCTTCTATGCTGCAACTCTGTAGTTCTTCGACAAATGCGATAAAAGATTGTCTGTCCATAACATGACAATGCTCATTGAGAGTCGTTCCTATATGAAAAGCAGCTACCCGCGCATCGGAAGCGGCTGCAATCAGGGTGCGTACCTGGGAAAGCGCCATTTCCGAGCTTAAAAATATTGACATATTGCGTATGTTTTCATTCAGGTAACGTTCCCTTGACCGGGCGGTACTTAGTACCATACGGTTACGCTGATCTATCAGGATAGTCCCCAGATGCAGGCTGTGAGCCGCCACCATCTTGCCCCTATGGAGAAGCATAATTTCCGTAGAACCTCCGCCCACCTCGATGATCATGGAACTGGAATGCCAGAACTGCGGCAGGTCATTCTTCATTGCAAAACGGACCGCCAGGTACATAAGGCGGTTCTCCTCGATTCCTTCAACTATGGTGATTTTAAACCCGGTCTGCCTGCTTACCTGATCCGTAAACAGATCGCGGTTCCGCGCCGCGCGCAGGGCGCTTGTCGCAATAACGTGAACATCACTACCGCTTATGCCCCAGGCGCTCAGAGCTTCACTGTAGTTCTTCAGTACGGAAAGACATTCGACAAACGATTCCCGCGATATTTGTCCGGTAGTAAAAACATCCCGCCCCAGGGCTACCGGTTTTCCGGCCCTGTCTACCTCCTTCCATTTGCCGCCCCCCTCAATTTCCGCAAGCAAAAGCCGTATACCGGTGGAACCTATCTCAATAACCGCGGTAAGCCGTGGGCATACCTCTGAATTTTCCATAATGATCTCAATTATAGCTTATCAATCAGCATTGAGCACTTCCCGGAAGGGATAGGGAGTGTTTTTTTCTTTTTATTGATAATATTTATCGTAAAATAGTAGAGCTTTTCACTTTCCATGTGAATTTCCCAGCCACGGCCGCTTTTATTGGACAGGATCGTGATCATATTTTTCTTGAGGGAAAGATTCTCCACGCCCATAATTTCCAGGTTGGGGATGACCCAGTCTACCGTTTTACGCGGCAAAGAGATAAGAAGGCCGATGATATTCTCTATGGTAAGGCAGATAGTAGAAAGCGCATCATAGGTAAGGTATTGGGGCCGGGGGAAGCTCTCCTTTCCTTCCCATACCGCGGGGCCTTCTTTTAAAGGCAGATAGGCTTCCCAGAGGTTCCCCTTGTGGTGGTTGCCGTCGGGGCTCATAGAATCCAGGGTAAAGTAGAGGTGGCGTATAGCGCATTCACGCGCCAGATCCCAATGTTGGTAATGCTCCAGGCCCTTTATCACCATAAAGGTAAAGTGCGGAAATACCGAACCCCGGAAACCGCCGCCGGATTCGTCAAAGGCGCCCTCACTCCGCGCCAGTGAAGGGAAGGGGTGCGGCGTACCGAAGTATTGGGGGTCCTGGAGCTTCCCGATAAGGCGTTCGGCTTTATCATCGTTAGGTATCTCCGCAAGGAGCGGCCAGTAACCGGCTATAGTTTTTACCGGCAAACGTTTCTCCTCGCCATCAATATCATAGTAGAAGCCGCTTTCATCATCCCACATAAAATTGTTGATCCGTGTTTTAAGGGAAAAGTATTGCCGTTTATACAGAAAACTCACTTCCTTGTCGTTAAGAATATCGGCCAGGGCGGACATATACAGGGCATTGATGGCCATCATGGCGTTAAAGTCCAGGGGATAGACCGCTCCTTCGCGCGGAGCGTTGGGCATACCCATAACCGAAAGCGGCACGGAATAGAGGCCGTTGGGCATCTTAAACGCCATGTCAATCCATTCATTGTACTTGCCCAGAATAACTATCACATCCTTGATCCGTTTTTTGTTGGCCGATTTATGATAAAGATTGAATTCAGCCCAGGAAAACAGGGGAATCCCCAAGCCTTCGGGGTTATCCTGTTCTATGACGGGCAGGCCGGTTTCGATATTATACAAAGAGCGGATTGCGCCGTTTGGTTCCTGCCGTTCATAGAAAACGTCCAGGGTAGGATGAGCCTGGTAAATACGGTTTGAATAAACCAGAAAAAAGGATGAAAAGATTGCATCTTCCTGGGTTACAACAGGACTGCCGGGATGAGAAAAAAATTTGCCTTCGATAGCGCTTTTTATGCCGTTCCCCATACCGGCAATCTTCTCATTCCCAGGACCCCAGCAATCCTGTATCCATGCCCAGGTTTTATCGTATATATCAACAAAATCCTGATCATAAAAATGTATCTTAGGAAAGTCGCGTTTTGTCACCATTGCTCCTCGAAAGCTCGGGTAGAATTGACCGTCCCCAGCCTTCCAATATAATACACTGCCCGATCATTTCAGGGAGTCTCTAAACACAGATGGATTGTCCTAGAATGATATATATTATATAAGCATAATGGTAATATTTCCATTAAATTTTTCAGTAAAATGATATGTTTTTAACATAGGCAATGCCTGGCACCATCTGACCCAGGGCGAGTGCATTAAAATAATGCCTCCCCCTCCCTTTGTACATCGGGTAAGATAAGCTCCAAAGCAAAGGCGGAATGAAAAAGAAGCTGCTCGAAATATTCTTCGGACCACGCTATCTTTTTTAACCATTTCCTGATGCTGAGCTTTGATTCTGTATCACTGCGGACTAAGGTCATGGCCAGTTTGCGGATACTCGCCAGGTTCTCCGGCGCAAATCCATGACTCACCTGACAGGCATCTTTCCGGAATGCCACATCAAGGATGTAATGCAGCGAGTTCTCTATGCCCCAATGGGCACAGGCTGCATAGGCGAATAGTTCCGCGTCCGCAGATAGGGACGAGACATAATGACGGCGTTCAACACTCACTTGGTCTCCCTGTTTGCCGGTCTCCCGCCTTGCCTCTATGACCCCAATAGAACGTATCGTTTTCCAGTCAGGATGCCGTTCTATCAACCATTGCCACCTCCCCCGTTACGGCGTGTTTCCGTTTCTCAAGCCGCCCGTGATCCACCTCAAAGCTCGTGTATGCCTGTACCCCGGCCTCGGGATGTTCAAAACCAATGTCCCTGAAGTATTCTTCCACATCCTCCTCTCAGGTTCCCTGATTCCCTTTCAGGGAAAACAGGTACCCCCCCCCCTGGGCCTCCACGATTTGATTCGCTCTCTTATACTGACAGCCCATGGCATCAATCGTTACTATGGCCCCTTTCAGGGCTATCATCCCCAATAGTTCAGGTATAGCCGTAATTTCGTTGCTTTTGTCATCCGTTTTCACCTGGGCTCATATCATCCGGTTCTCGCTTGCCCAGGCACTGACGATATGCGCCACCCGGATCCCCCCGTGCTTATCAAGACTTCCCCGGATCGTCTTCCCGTCAATGGCGATTACTTCCTGGTCAAAGTCTATTTTCAGATCGTGTACCCAGGCCATAAAACACCGTTCTATCTCTTGGGGTATCAATCGGACAAATAGCCTCCGAAAGACATCATGGCCGGGTATACCGTGTACCAACGGTAAAAAGCGCTTCAGCCCTGCTTCCTTCGCCGTACCGTAGTCCTCTATGTCCAGCCTTCCCCGCCGCTTATGATCGTCAACAAGGCGATGACAATAACCTCAATAAGGGGGTACAGTTTTTTTCGCTCAATGCGGGGATCTTTGACACTCTTAAAATACTCCATCAGCGGCGGCGCCTGTTTTTGGATAACTATAGTTCCCTCCTGGAAATACTGATCTGAGCGACATTATAGCGGAAACACGTATAAAGGGGGAGGGTATATGCTGGATGATCAAACTATTAACAAGGACTATACCAACGAGAGGAGCCCAGCGGATATATTTTAATGCGCTCGCCTTGCGCGTGTTCTTGAAAAGCCTTCCCCCCTCCGGTCTATGCTGTGCCATCATGGATAAACTCATCATCAGGGGCGCGCGGGTCCTTATCGTCGTCTCCGGCCTTTCCGGGTCGGGAAAGAGTTCCCCGGCCATATTCATTGAGCAGAAGACCACTCACCGGAACCCCCGTTCCACCGTGGGAACCGTGACGGAGATTTACGATTACTACCGGCTCCTCTACGCCCGGATCGGGGTTCCCCACTGCCCGGACTGCGGGATCTCCATCCCGGAACTCCAGCCCCGGCTTTTCTCCTTCAACGTTTTTTCGCAGGCGGGGAAAGGCGGACAGCTGGCCCGCCCGGTTCAGCCCGGAAGCCTTGTCCCGGTCTCCCCGAGCCAGGTTTCCAGCTCCGAGTCGGTCCCCAGCACCGTATGGGTACCCCCGATATTGCGGGCCCTCCCCCGGCTGTAGTCAAGCCCCGAGGCGCTGTAGTCGTAGGTGTAAACCTTCCGGTTCCTTTCCAGCCGGGGGTTGGGGTGGGGGATCGCGGAGAGCAGGGAGCGGGTGTAGGGATGTACCGGGTGGGAAAAGATCTCCTCCTTGGAGCCGGTTTC
>JAISNI010000172.1 GCA_031276295.1 Treponema sp. | reverse complement strand
CAACCATAGCTTTGATACGGCGTATCTTGTCCGAGATATCGACCATATAGTCCTGATCCGGCACGCAGAGGCCGGCGGTATTGAAACGGCGCATAGGATCAGTATACCGCGGCGCGGGTTGTAAGGCAATAAATAACCGGCGCTATCCGCTACGAACGCTGAGAATTCAGCGCGCGCACCAGCAGGGGAAGTCCGTAAAGCCGGATAAAGCCTTTGGCATCGGCATGGTTGTAGAGTTCGCCGGTCGTGAAACTTGCGATGCCGGCATTGTACAGCGAATATGGCGAACTTACCCCGGCTGCACTGATGCTGCCCTTGTAGAGTTTTACCCTAACCTTGCCGCTGACTGTTTTCTGCGTAGAATCGACGAATGCGGAAAGCGCTTCCCGCAGCGGTGTAAACCAGAGGCCGCCGTAGATCACCTCGCCCATCTTTTGGGCCGCCTGCTGCTTGAATGCGTAGGTCTGACGGTCAAGGCAGATATGCTCAAGCTCCTGGTGCGCATAGTAGAGTATGCTCCCGCCGGGGGTCTCGTAGACGCCGCGGCTCTTCATGCCGACTACACGGTTTTCAACCAGGTCTACAACGCCGACCCCATGACCGCCGCCTATCCTGTTGAGCGCCCATATAAGGCTTACGCCGTCCATCTCCTTGCCGTTCAGCGCAACGGGAATTCCTTCCTTAAATTCAATCTCCACATACTCAGCCTTATCCGGCGCTTTTTCCGGCGTTACGGTCATCTTGAGCATACCGTCAAGGTGCGGCTCGTTTGCCGGGTCTTCAAGTTCAAGACCTTCGTGGGATATATGCCAGAGGTTATCGTCGCGGCTGTAGGAATCACTCTTCTTCATAGGCACGGGGATATTCCGCTTTTCAAGGTACTCTATCTCCTCTTCGCGGCTTTTGATATCCCAGATACGCCAGGGCGCTATGATCTCTAAATCCGGCGCAAAAGCCATGATCCCCAGATCGAAACGTACCTGATCGTTACCCTTGCCGGTGGCCCCGTGCGCAATGGCCTGGGCGTTTTCCTTACGGGCATAATCCACCAGTACCTTGGCAATAAGCGGCCTTGCGGTCGATGTGCCCAAGAGATATTTATCCTCGTAAAGGGCCCCCGCCTTAAGCGCAGGCCAGATATACTCTTCGACATATTCTTTTTTTACGTCGGCCACGTAACAGGAAAGCGCGCCGGTATCGAGCGCGCGCTGTTTGATGGTTGCCCAGTCAGCCTCCTGCCCGACATCCACGCAGACCGCGACAATGTTGCAGTCATAATTTTCTTTTAACCACGGGATTATCACGGTGGTATCCAGACCGCCTGAATAGGCAAGCACAACCTTTTTCTTCATGGTTTACTCCGATAGAAATTGTAGATTATAGTGAGGATACCATAGAACATACCTGATATTCTATACCGAATAGCGGGGGTTGAGCCTGAAAAGCTACAAAGCCGCGTCAAAACCAACCGGGTTTTGAAAGCGGTTCTAGTTACATATCTTTTCAATTTGTTGTATAATTCTAGGAGTATATACATGATGCAGATGCTTTTTTTTCTTAGATTTCAGACTCAACTTCGTAGTACCAGGCCGGAGATCATTATTTCTCTGGAAGAAGCGGTTGCCGGCGCTATAAAAGCTGCGGGGGGTAAAATTGAAAAGGGCCGGCGTGTTCTTACCGCCTCTTTTGATATGGATACTATGGCCTTTGCTCTCGATGTCGTAACCGTTTTGGATCAGATCACAAAAGCCCTGGAAAATGTTTCCAGGTATCTGTTCGGTTATTCACTGGTATTAAGTATGAATGTTCCTGAATATCAGGAGGAGAGAATATGCCGTATTCTGTCTTCAGAAACCCGTTCCGGCGAGAATCAGTTTGGTTCGGGTATCTGGTGTGATGAACCGGTACGGAAAATCCTGGAGCCTTACGGCTATTTCGGCCCTTTCATCAGCGAGAGGATACCTTCATCAAACGCCCTGTCTTCCGCAAGCAGGGAAGTGTTGCACAGACCGGGGCTGGATATATCCCTGGTAAAAGGTTATGCCAGGCTTATCGATATCAGGTCCTTTTCCGGTCCGCCCGACGAGGCTGTTTATCCCTTCCGCCTGAAGATGCAGAAGGCTATCGGGCAGGGGCAGCGCAGGAATGTTCTGCTTGTCGGGCCGGATTTTATGGGCAAGCGTGATGGACTTAACAACTATCTCTCCCGGATAATGGGGGACATTCCGGTTTTAAGGGTGCGGTTTGGCCAGGGCTGCCGCAGTATCTGTTGCCTGATCGATGCTCTCAGCCCTGCGGTCCGCGCTTTTATTGCCGGCGGCATCCCCCAAGAAACCCTTAAAACCCTGGATGAACTGGGACTTATGCTCTTCCGTGAACGGATCCGTACCGAATTTACCACCGGCGAAACAGAGATCGCCGTGCGGTTCTTCAAACTGTTGCTTGAATCCTATGTATTTCTGTTTAAGGAGCAGAGCCTGTACCCGGTTCTCGTTCTGGAGAATCTCCATCTAGCCGACGAACAGGTTTCGGCCATTCTGGTGGAAATTTGGGAATCTTTGCCGGACGCGGATAAAAACAGCCTGCTTGTCTACGGTTTTTGCCGGGACGATAATTCGCCTAAGGGTATTTCCGTGGAAAAGCAGCAATTCTGGGGGAATATGTTTCCACGGATCATCAAATTTTCTTCGGGGAATTTCCCTTCGGGAGAGGCCCCCCCCATGGCGAAGGATCTCTGGGAGGTTGCGTATGCCTTCAGCCTGTTTGGACGTTACTTTCCCGGCGCCCTCTTCCTCCAGTTATTTCAGGAAGGGGGGAAGAATCCCGCCATGATACGGCAGGCCCTTACCATGCTTTTTCACTTGGGCGTTATCGATTCCTTCGATGATCCTTCCCCGCGCATCCGCAACTTTCTCCCTCAGGTAGAGAAGATAGTGGGTAAGGATCGGGAACGGGTGCATTCGCTTGTTCTCAGCCGTATCCTTGCCTGGGTTAAGGCAGGAAAGCTCCGCCCCTGTTTCAACCTGCTTAAAGCAATTATCGCGTTGGGGGGGAAAGCGGATAATGAGCTGCTCTTCAGGCTTGTCCACGCCGATGTGATGCGGGGCGCCTATACCGGCATAGAAGAGGCTATACGCGATTATTCCTTTGAGGCCCTTGTCGGGTCAGACCGGGTTGCGGTCCTGCTCTTTCTCTTTAACACGCTGAGGGCCCTGTACCACGGGGACCTTGCTACGATACAGAGGGCGTTCTCTCAGCCTTCCCCGGATGAGACCATTCCTGAATTCAAGACGCGGATACAGATAAACTGGACGGAGTATTACTTTGGGGTACGGAACCTCGTGTCCGCCGCTGAAGCGGTAAAGGGCGCCGTACTGATAGGCCAGAAACTCAAGAAGGAAGCCTCCCCTGCCTACCGTATGTTTTCTCTTGTAAGCCTTTCCTCGCAGCGTATTGAAGATGCCATCGAGTACCTGAATTTCTCAACGGAGAGCGCGGAAAAGGCCGGACAGTTTGATGAATTGGGTAAGGCCCTGTACTTTTCTGCAGTTGCCCAGTTTCTCTACGGGAACTGTTCCAAGGCATTGCGTCTTTCCCTTCAGGCTGAAGAAACGTTCCGCAGGGAAGGGTACGTAGATTGGGCCGACCTCGCCGGATTTTTTTCCGGCAGGCTTCAATTTGAAATAGGGCGGTACAAGGAAGCTCTTGCTGCCTTTGAAGCCCTTGTTATGAATACATCCTGGTCCGATGAAAAGGCAAGTACCGTTGCGGCCTGGATATACCGGACCAAAGTTTATCTACAGAATACCCCGGTTACAAAACCTTCATATAACGTGGGCGATATACGCTTGTTTGAAATGGAAGCCGCCTACCTGATGCGGGATTATAAAAACACCTGTACGCTGGCGGATGCTCTGTTTGATGAACTTCCTGAAGATGATTTTCTGCATACCGAAAGACCCGACTGGCGTAGCGGTTTTTCCCAGTGCGAATTCTTTACTATTTCACAGCCCGAACTCTGGAGGCGGCAAATTTTTTCTTACCGCGCCATGGCCCTAAGCCGGCTTTCGCGGGTTTCGGAAGTTGAAAGGGCGCAAGGCGATCTCCGTAACCTTATGCGGGATGATCAGCAGTCCATCGATCCTCATGATTCGTTCTACTGTTATGCTTACTATCGTATCCTCCATGAAAATCAGGGACACCAGGGCGATATGAATACCGCGGTCAGTCTGGCCTTTAAGCGCCTGCACCGGCGGGCAGGCCGTATCGACGATGTGGAAACCAGGAAGGATTTTTTGATGCAGCACTACTGGAATAGTTCTTTAAGTTTGGTTGCAAAGGAATATAAGCTGATTTAAGCTATGGGCAAATTCAATATACAAATAATTAATCATAGGCTATAATAGGTACATCATTATTTTTAAGGAAGGTTGTTTATGGAACTGAAGAAAGTGAAAACTGCGGTTGTGGGCTGTGGGGTCATCAGCGAAATCTATTTAAAGAATATGACCAGTATCTTTGAGATTATTGACGTGGTCGGCTGCTGCGATATTATCCCGGAGCGAATGGAGAAGCGGGCATCCCAGTTCAATATCAGGCAGATGTCTATCGAAGAGATACTGAACGACAAGAGCATAGAGTTGGTGGTGAATCTTACCTATCCTACCGCTCATCACCTGGTGGTTAGCCAGTGTCTGGAAGCGGGCAAAAACGTCTATTCCGAAAAGCCGATAGATCTTTCCATCGAAGAGGGAAGAAAACTGGTGGACCTCGCGGATAAAAAGGGTGTTCTCTATGGAAACGCGCCGGATACGTTTATGGGCCAGGCTATACAGACCGCGCGGTTTTATATGGATTCCGGCCTTATCGGCGATATTACCTCGGTATACGCCACATTAAACCGCGATGCCGGGTTGATTGCGGAGCGTTTTCCCTTTACTATCGGCCCGGGCGGCGGTATAGGGCTTGACGTAGGGGTCTATTACCTGACGGCCATACTTTCCATGCTGGGGCCGGTAACGGATGTTTCGGGTTTTGTGGAGACGATACGCCCTGAAAGGACTCATTTCTTCCCCAACAAGACAGATTTTGGCGAGACGTACCGGCTTGAGGCGGAAAACCTGGTTGTCGGCAGCTTCCGCTTTAAGAGCGGCGTATTCGGTGCCCTGCACTTCAACTCTAACAGCATAGGGAACGAAATGCCCCAGATCGTCGTGTTCGGAACCGAAGGTATCCTCTACCTGCCCGATCCCAACCTGTTCGGCGGTGATGTTGAGGTTATTCTCAAGGGTCAGACCGAACCTACGGTTCTGCCGCCCACCCATGCCTATACTGAGAACAGCCGCGGCATAGGGCCTGCGGAACTTGCCTGGGCTCTGCGTAAGGGCCGCAAACCCCGTACCAGCAAGGAAATGGCCTTCCACGGCCTGGAACTGCTCCTGGGCCTCTACAAGAGCTGCGAGACAAAGCAATTGTACCGGATGACTTCTACCTTTGAGCGTCCTGCCCCTATTCCGCGCGGTTACCTGGGCCCCGCATACGGCAATTCCCCCGCAGAGGCAGGGCTCGCAATATAGCGGGCTTCGACAGGCCCCGCCGGAGCGATGCTGTTTCAAAACTCAGGTTGGTTTTGAAACAGCATCCTGTAGGAGTCCGATAATCGGGCTCCTTTGGCGTTTGCAAACTGTTATCAAGCAATATACACCGGGTTACAGAGAGCGGACAAAACAGGCTGATCCAGGAGTTTTCGGTATACCTCAAGCCGGTAGAAGGAAAGAGCCTCCGCTCTGAAGGAATGCCGATACATGCCGTCAAAGGGAACGGTATAGGTTTCGGCAATCCCCTGCCGGTTTATCAGTTTAAGTATATCGCCCGTTTTTGCCCCGAGGAGGATGACCTGCCCCTCAAGGCCGGGGCGGAAAGGTACGGTATCCCCCAGGCCGAAACCATCAATAGTTATATCCGGCCAAGGGCCTCCCGGCGCATAGGCAATGCCGGATTGTCCCCGGGATAGGGCGGTGAGTATGTCCTTAGCCGAACTGCCGACAGCATAGACAAAGGTGCAAGGCGATCCGAAGGTTCTGCCCAGTTCATACCGGTGCATATCCGAACCGGCCACAGCAGCGATTTTTTTCCCCCTGCAAAGGAATTGATGCCACAGGGCCACGGCTTGCATATTATCCGCATTCATGGGACCGTTCCAAATTTCAAACAGATCAAAAGGGAAATTATCAAACCCGAATTCCCAGGGACAGGACGAAAAGGGATGATTGAGGGAGATAAGGGCGCCCGCATCTTTGGCTTTGCGAAAAACGGCGGCCATTTCTTCAAAACCGTTTGAAAGAAAATCACCGTTAAACCGGGTTGCGGTATCGGTAAAGAAAAAATTTGCGTGCCCCGCATAATTTGTATATTCCATGCCAGGGATAACCGTAAGATGTTCAGGATTCCCGATTTCGGAATTTTGCTTCATATTATTATGATCGGTCAAGGCGATAAAATCCAATCCCGCTTTTTCACAGGCTTGCAGGACAAAAGCGGTTGTGTAGGAACCGTCGCTATTGACGGTATGGATATGTATATCCCCCCGGTACAGCTTCCGTTCTCTGGGATATAAGCGAAGAAAAACACTCACCTGTACCGTATCTTCTATTTTATAGAGACCCAAGGCAACCGCCCACTTCCCCGGAGCAATATTTCCATGTTTATACCCCGGGGATGCAGCGGTGGCGGTGATAAAAACCGACCGTCTCTGGGAACCTGACCAACCGTAGAGGTTCCCCTCATGGTCGTAGATTCCCAGATCAATGATATTTACTTCCCTCATACATGTACCGTAGAGGTGAGGTGCTTCCGCAAAACGGAGATACTCGTACTCAAGCTCGATTCGCTCAATCCCATCAGGCATATCGAAGGGCAGCTTGACATAAGTTCTTTCATCATCCCTGGTATAAGATTGATCGAATCGTAGCTTTTGCATGGTTAGTCGATTATCCTCTTGCTGCGCAGTTCGTCCGCAGCGCCCCGGATTGCGGTATTGGCGTCAAGCCGCCCCATGATACAATCGGTCATCCATTTAGCCATGATATCATAGTACTGACGGGTATCCAATTCTCCGTTGGCAAATCCCAGAGTTTCAATCGCTACATCGCTTCGTCTACCGATTGCATAGGATTCGGCCGTTCCGGGATTCAGGGCCCCCAGGACAGCCAGATCAAACTGGGTCGAAATAGGGAAAGGCGCCCCATGATCCCGGGAATGGGCAATTCCGATTTCGGTTAAGACCACCTTACCGTTCTGCATATTGTAATCATGACCTTCAATACCGGCGGAGAGGAGCAGGCCCCCTTCCTTGGTGGCAAAATATTCAATAACCTTAAATGCGCCATCGGGATTCTTCGCATTTACCGGAATAGCCCACAGAGAAGCGCCTCCCTGTTCAAGGAAATATATCCCCGACGGGCCTTTAACCCCCGGCAGGCCGACCACCTGCACCTGATTAGGATAGGTACCCGCTATCTTGGCGTTGTTGTTGTAAAGACCGGTCCAGGCTACCCAGTCAACGTCAAGGACAATTTCCTGGGACTGCCACAAACGGCTGCGCATATCGGCCGTTTTTCCGGTAAAAGAAGTCGGATCGATAAGCCCTTCCCGGTAGAGTTTTGCAAGCCATTCCCAAACAGGCGCGGCTTGTGCAGTCGCATAAGGTGAATATTTCTTACCATTGGCATCAAAGAATACTCCCCGCCTCAGCCCCACGGAAGAGAACCAGGGCTGTAAATCCCAAATATCGGGCATATATATGTAGAAGGGATAATAAGGCTTTTTACCTTCTACATTTTCCATGTGATTTTTTACCGTCTTCAGCATATTGTAATAATCGTCCAGAGTATTCAGCCTGGAAAGATCGACGCCCGCCCTATCGGTAATAGCCTTGTTGACATTCGGCAGTGTAAATACCTCAAGTTTATTGAAGCCTGCATAATATTTCCCATTAACCGCAATTTTTTCCAATTCTCCGGCGGGATAATTAGCTTTTAGTACCGCAGAATTATTTATTCTGTCGGTCAGGTCAAGCAGAATACCCTGACGGACGAAATTGTACATCTGATTTTGGCCCAGATAGATAAGATCATAAGACTCTCCGGCGCCCAGTTTCTGCATCAGTACCTGGTCATAACTTGGCGGTTTTTCAAGAATGATGTTAAGACCAGTAGCCTTTCTCATAGCTTGCTGGAAGAGCAGATTCTCTTCATCATCCTTGCCGCCCGAAACACCTGTCAATATCTTGACCCCCCCCCCCCCCCCGGGGGGCAGGTTTATCCGAGGTAGCCCGGGCAAAAACGATACCGGCAAAAACCGATAATAGTAAGGAAATTGCTATAATTTTTTTCAACATATATAGCTCCTTTTATTTAGATTACATCTTCATACGAAGATGCCTAAAGCTCTCTTATGATCACTTGACTGCTATTCCTTGGTAGCTCCCAATAATACTCCGGTGCTGAAGAAATGTTGGGTAAAGAAATAGAGCAGCGCCAGGGGCATAGCGGTTAGCGCCACCGCCGCCATTTTTGCGTTTGCGAATATATACGCGGTACCGGAGGTCGATGAACTTTCAAAGAGGAGCCACCGCAGTATTACCGGCAGCGTCCATTTTTTCATATCAGAAATCAGGGTAACGATGATAGTAATACTGTTCCATCGGCCTATAAACTGTAAAGTACCAATAGTCATAACACCGGGAATCGAGAGGGGGAAAAAAATTTTTTGAAATATCGTAAAATCCGTGGCCCCGTCTATCCGGGATGCCTCCGCAAGGGTTTGCGGTATACCGGAAAAATAATTCCGCATCAATAGAACGCTAAACCCGCCGACCGCGCCGTTGATGATCATGGCCGTAGAGGTGTTGATGAGTCCCAATTGTTTATTCACCTCGTAGAGAGAAACGAGGGTTAATTCTCCCGGAACCGTCATGGTTAACATAACAAAGGTAGTCAGGAGGTTTCTCAGGGGAAGTTTCTTATGGATCAATACGTATCCGGCCATAGATGAAAGAAAAACATGGATAAGAGTACCGACAGCAGAAACATAGGCCGTTGTGAAAAAAGGCCGCCATAGATTTGCGAAGTTCCAGATAAAATCGTATCCTTCCAAGGTAAAGGGGAGGGGGAACAGAACAAGCCCCGGCGCATCGGACTTTGCAGCGGTTGAAAAGGATACCGCCAGGACATTCAGCATAGGAAGCCCCATAATGACTATCACAAAAAAGATACAAGCATATATCCCCAGCCGGATCATCAGAGGCAGCTTATCGGTAAGCTGCAATTTTTTTACCGCCATGATACTCCCCTATTCATCGTAGTTGGTGAGTTTTCGGGTTATCCCCGCCAAGGCCAGTGTACCAATCATCACCAGAGCGGCCCCTGCGGTAGCGGTCCCCAGCTTGAAATTGAGTATCCCTGTTTCGTATATATAGAGTAGCAAGGTCCTGATAAGCCGTTTGTTACCGGGATTCTGCATAACAAAAATTTCGTCGAAATGGGTAAGTATCCCTATGCTGAGTAGTACCAGTACAACCTTCATCGTGCCTTGCAGGGAAGGCAAAATGATCTTTCGTATCTGGGTAAATCTGCCGGCGCCGTCTATTCGGGCCGCTTCGTAGAGGGTCGGATCAATACCGACAATAGAAACCGAATACAGGAGTGCAAAGTAACCGATAGAGCGCCAAACCCCCATGCCGATTATCAGAGGGCGGGCAAAACTCTGATCCGCCAGAAAAAAGATAACCTCTCCTCCGAAAAAACCCCGAATAACATTGACTATCCCCCGGCGATCAAAGATCAAAGCCCAGATGCCGCCTATGACGGACCATGAAAATAAATAGGGAAGATAGGCTATGGTATGCGCCCCTTTCCGCACAAAAGACAAACCGATTTCATTGATTATAAGGGCCAGAACCAGGGACAAACAGAAATAAAGCGCCATATCCGCAATTCCGATGATAAGGGAATTGATGATGGACTGGATAAAATCAGGGTCCGCAATTACCTCGGCATAATTGGCAAACCCAACAAAAGGCCGTATGCCGATAAGCCGGTTTGCCTGAAAACTCATAAATATCCCCTTGAAAAAAGGATAATATGAAAAAAGCAGGAAATAGACCGCCGCCGGTAGAAACATCATATACAGAAAACGGTATCTCCATACATTCCCCATCGTGGGGATACGAGCAGCCTGTTTCATTCGTACTCCTCTAAAACATGATTGTATAATATATCCGGTTAAAATATGGTAAAAGTAATGTGAGAACGCCATAAAATAGTCAGATTCATAATACCATTGTTGTGTGTCGCAAGTTCTTAAACCCAAAAGAGGAACCCATTTATGTTCCAGTTTATCGATACTATCTTAGAACAGTTTTTGCCTTGTTTCAAGAGGGATGCGAACAGGATTAATCTAGCAGCCTGTCGCGCTTCAGTACAACAGGCTGCTAAGGCTTAACGGTTTTCCGCAGCACCTCTAGTTCCTCCAAAACTTCATTCCCGTAAAGCACATAATTGGCGGGGGTATTGTAGATAATATAGTCGTTTAGCTCGGAAGAATAATTCACGATTTCCGCCGAATGAATCTTTCCCGCATCCCTGCTGAAAAGGGGATAGTCGGGGTTTGTGGGGAGTATGTTTTTAAA
>JAISNI010000164.1 GCA_031276295.1 Treponema sp. | reverse complement strand
CGTGAAATTTCCCCGCGGGAACCACCCGCCGCCGGGGACACAATCACCGCCGCGGCAAAGAACGCCCCGGCGCTTGGTTCCCGGGCGGCGGTACTCATGGACGCCGAAACCGGCGCGCTCCTTTACGCGAAAAACCCGGACGAACCCATACCCCCCGCATCCCTTACAAAACTCATGACCATCCACATAGCCCTCAAAACAGCGGCGGCGGAAAACATCTCCCTCGATGAACCCGCGGAACTCCCCCGGCAAAGCTGGGCCATAAACCAGCCCCCGCATTCAAGCCTGATGTTCCTTTCCGCCGGGCAGCGGGCCACCACAAGGGAACTCATCATGGGACTTGCCGTTCCTTCGGGGAACGACGCGGCGGTCGCGGTAGCCCTGCGCTTTGCCCCTTCTGTCGAAACCTTCGTTGAACAGATGAACAGGGAAGCCCGCTTTATGGGCCTTGAGAAAACACGCTTTGTGGAACCGTCTGGAATATCCGAATACAACGTTACTACCGCCAGGGAGTTTGCGCTGTTCTGCCGTGAATATCTCAAACTCCACCCGGAAACCCTTGCGGAATTTCATTCGGTGCCGGAGTTTGCCTACCCCAAGGCCAAAAATACCGCCGAACAATACCAGGCGAACTCCGACACCATCGTGCAGCAGAATCACAACAGACTCCTTGACAACGGAAATCCCGGAACCAGGAACCCAAACGCCGTTGAGGGCGTTGACGGCCTTAAGACCGGGTACATAGACGAAGCGGGTTACAACATCGCCCTTACCGCGGCGCGGCGGGAGACAAGATTTGTCGCGGTAATCCTGGGCGCGCCGCCGGCAGCCGGCCGCGTTAGGGAAAGAATACGGGACGAGGATGGCAAGAATCTGCTCAACTGGGGCTTTAACAACTTTAGGACCCTGCGCCCCGTTATTCCGGAACAGGAACCCCTGCGCGTCTGGAAAGGCAAAACCGATTATGTTACGTGCGTCCCCGGTGAAACCCTAAACTTTACCGCCGTCTCGATTCGGGGCGAGGGACTCTGCTGGAAAGGCGAATACGACGAACCCCTCACCGCGCCGCTTCCCGCGGGGAGCAGGGCGGGAACCATCGTTCTATCGGACAACTTTGGCGAACTAAGGCGCATACCGCTTGTCACCGCGGAAAACATAGAGCCGGGCGGCTTCTTCAAAAGACTTTTCGATTCAGTGAGCCTTTTCTTCCGCGCAATCTTTCACGCGGAACAGGTTGCCAATAGTTATCCATCCCTTTAGTCCAATCAGCCTGTCAGTATCACGACTTGAAATTTTGCGTTTGCGATAGATACCATATATAGTATATACAACAAAGACAGGTACTATATATAGCGCCTGTGAACAGTTACAAAATATGAGTGAGCGGACATTCGGGTCGTATACGTTGTATACTATATAATGTCAACAAATTAAGAAGGGGGAGCGCAATTGATGGCAAATTGTAACAAATTTTGCCATAAATTCCGCACTTTTTGACGCTGCTCCCCCTGGCTCCAACCCCGCTTCGCGGGTTTTCCGCCACCCCCACTCCTTTTTTCGCGCCCCGTGAATCCTCAACTTGTTGACAATGAATAAAAAACTATTTCGATTAAAGCAAATCAGCCCGCGGACCCATAGTAATAGGTATGGAGGCTTTTATGAAAATATACAAATTTGCTTCAAGCTCAAGATTGATTTTGAAGCCGCTTTTAAAATCGATCTTGCCGTCTGCGCCGAAATTTTTCGGCATGGTCATGCTGGGCATTCTGCTATCCGCAAGTGCCGCGGGCTGCGTATCAGGCTGCGAACTGTCCGCAAAAAACACCGGCGATGACGGGCAAGACACCCTCAACATCGCCGTGTGGAATCTCCAGGCTTTTTTTGACGGCACGGAAACCGGCTTTGAGTACGATGAATACCTGGAAGAGGCCGGGTGGTCCGCCGAAAAATACCAGGCCCGGCTTACAGCCCTGGGCAAGGCAGTGGAAGCCATAGCCGATAACGCTCCCCCCATACTGGCCTTGATAGAGGTAGAAAACGCCGGGGTATTACAAACGCTGGCGGAAAGCGCCCTGTCCGGACACGGCTATGCCTGGACCTTCTTCGCCGCTCATCCCGGAAGTTCCCTGGGTATCGGACTATTAAGCCGTTATCCACTATTCGATACCCGGCTTCATTCCGTTTCAAGCGATGCGGGGGTCATTCCCCGGCCTGTCCTGGAAGCCTGGGTTAATGTCAGGGAAACCCCAATCGCGTTGTTTGTGTGCCACTGGAAGTCAAAATTAGGCAGCGAAGATGTTACGGAAGCGCTCCGCCGATCCGCCGCCCGTGTTATTTTAAGGCGGATACGCGAGATCGAAGCGGCGGCGCCGGGAACGCCGGTGATTATCATGGGGGACCTAAACGAGAACCACGATGAATTTTACCGCCGCTCAGGAACGGTGATAAGCGCCCTGCTCCCGGACGATCCCAGGGCGGCGGAACTTGCCGGTTTCAGGAACGAGGCGGACCTTTCGGACAACGAAGCGCCCGCACGGTACCGGGGTAGCCAGACCGATTACCTTATCCTGAGCCGGCAGAAACCGCCTTCAAGCAGGTATTTTTCCCGGGAAGCGGTGGTTCTCTATTCACCCTGGGAGAATGAACTGGAGAAGGGTTCCTACAGTTACAAGAACGAGTGGGAAACCATCGATCACTTTCTCCTAAACGGCCCGTTTTTTGACAAACTGAATTGGGAATTTGATGCCTGCGAGGTACTCCACCGGGAACCCTTTACCACAGCGGCTGGTTCCCCCAATAGTTACAACCCTCGTACCGGACACGGGTTAAGCGATCATCTGCCGCTGCTGTTGACGCTGAAATTTGTGGAGGCATATTAGCGGCCCGGTTAAAAAAACGGTAAATCTCTATAACCCCAGTATCTTGATTGGAGGGCCATGTCCATACC
This sequence comes from Treponema sp., assembly GCA_031276295.1. Taxonomy (GTDB): domain Bacteria; phylum Spirochaetota; class Spirochaetia; order Treponematales; family Breznakiellaceae; genus JAISNI01. The sequence continues at coordinate 1,137 of JAISNI010000164.1, read as the reverse complement.
CCAATTTTCGGATCGGGGTATAGAGCCAAGAACCCGTTCACCGGTTCGCGGGGAGAGTATAATCGGACCAAAAGTCCGCAATTTCCTCTCCAACGAAGAAACCCAGGAACTTGCTCCTGGGTTTCTTCGTTTTACGGGAATTTCGGCGCACAAAAAATAAGTGCTGTTGCCCTGGAGGGGGGTTACCAGGGCATCGGCGCTCTTCAATAGCGCTACTGTTTCTTCTAACAGCTCTCCCCGTTTCTTCCCGTCATCTTCCAGCAGCGTCAGTATCAATTCCCACCGAATGTTATCCGCCAGTATCCCGGACAGGCTCCCCCGCAAGGGGAAAAACCGCCAGAAACAACAAAGCCGCAATAGCAAAAAACCCGATAAACCGTTTCTTCATAATAAGTACCTCCTAACCCCTTCATGCCGTCCGGTCAGCCTGCGCTCCAAAACCCGGCGCCGAAGAATTGGTTGATACCATAACAGAAAATACCGGAGATGTAAAGGCGCAAGCCTCCGCGGTTTTATTTTTTGCCTGTTTTTGACAAAGGTGAGCCTTGAATTTCCCGGTGAAGGCGAAAACGGCGCTGAAAAAAGCCCGTTTCCGGGCGGGGGCAGCGCGGGGTATGTAAGCCCGGCGGCCGGGCGCAGGGCCAGCGGTTTACCGCGCTCCAAACGAGGCGCGGTAACAACTAAAGATTGTACTTATACCCCGCCGCCCTGAGCGCCGCCTTGGACGCGGGGCTGAGTTTGGGGCAAGCCCCAAATGCTCCTCCCCGCCAGATTCGGCCTTTCGCCGGCGAAATTGTAACCGTTTCCAGGCTGCCGCAATCACGAAACGCACGCTCGCCGATATCCGTAACGCCGTTTGGCAGGGCGATCGACGTAAGGCTCCCGCAGCCCTCAAACGCGCCATAACCGATAGACGTAACGCTGTTTGGCAGGGTGATTGATGTAAGGCTTTCGCAGCCCTCAAACGCACGCTCGCCGATAAACGTAACGCCGTTTGGCAGGGTGATTGCGGTGATCCCGGCTTCTTCAAACGCGCTTTCCCCTATTGCCCGGACCGGCAGCCCCTCATATTCGGCGGCAATCACTACCGTCGTCGACCGGCCCGTATATCCGGCGATGACAAGGGACTCGTTGTCC